>JBAPRX010000368.1:0-8301 GCA_049281335.1 Promineifilaceae bacterium (SeqCode) | reverse complement strand
CTTGGGCATTGGTTCAAGACGCAAATCAATTTAATGATCCCCCAGAAGAAGGTATGGAATATATTGCGGTGAAAATCCATGTCCGGTTTATAAATACTACCGACGAGTACGAATCTATTGATGGTAGCTACTTTAAATCTACAGGTGACGCGAGTGTGGTTTATGACTCTCCTTTTGTCGTGGACCCGGAACCAAACTTAGATGCATATCTTTATCCTGGTGGAGAGATTGATGGTTGGATAGTTGTACAATCAGCTATTAATGAAACCGGAATGAAGCTTATTTTCGAACCACTTTTCGATTTTTCGGGAATTAACACGAGGTATTTGTCTCTTGAAGCATGAAATCTTTAATATTTTTCTACAGGCAACCCACTGATTTTAGATGAGGAGGATCCTATAAGCATAGATTGTTCAGCATCATTGGTCTAATTTCAGGGGCATTGGTATTGTTAATTGAAGTTGGATTGGGTTTCTTGTAAAGATTGCTGATTATTCCGAAGGTTTTGTTAGATGTTGTTCAATAGTCCTCTAAGTTCCGAAAAAGCGAATCAGATTATCCAACTGCTGGATATCTCCCAAAACGGCCGTATTCTTGACATCGGCTGTGGAACCGGTGAATTTCTCATTCGGGCTGTTGAGGCGACGGGGGCGAATGGTCTAGGGATTGATATGGATGGGGATGCCGTTTCGGCCGCACAAGAGAATGCTGCCGGTAGATTACCCGATGGCTCCTATGAATTTCAGACGGCCGATATTCAGGCAGCGTCGCTGTCAGCGGAATCATTTGACGTCGTCATCTGTCTTGGCTCGACCCACGCTTTTGGGAGCGGCGAGGCCGCTTACCCCAATGCCTTACAAGGTATGACCGCGCTGGCGCGTCCTGGTGGGCTGCTGCTGATTGGGGAAGGGTATTGGAAACGGCCACCTGCCCAACCGTACCTGGCGTTGATCGGCGATCCGGTCGGTATTTATCGGACTCATGCTGAGAATATTTCGTTTGCGGAGGCGCAGGGTCTTATTCCACTGTATGCGGTCGTGAGCAACGACGATGAATGGGACCATTTTGAATGGTCGCACCGAATGAGAATTGAACGGGAGGGGGTACGAAATCCAGATGATCCGGCGGTGGCTGAAAAAGTGAAACGGAGCCGGGTCTGGCGAGATGGCTATCTTCGCTGGGGGCGTTCAACGATGGGATTTGGCTTTTACCTGTTCATGAAATAGGTAGATGCCAAATCCCACTCGTGAGAATTTATTAGTGAGCGGCGACTCCCATTACCTCGGCCGCTTTTTGTTGATTTTCGGCCGTTCGTTCCGCAACGGACGCTTCAAAGGCCAGCCGCTGCTTTTCACCCTGGCGTCGTAAAATCTCTAACACAACTGCACCTAGAATGAGGTTGCTAATCAGGTGAGCCAGCACCCGAATCAGGGGAGCAGTGTCGGCCGGGAGAGCCTTTTCGACGATGGCGACAACCAGAATCAGAACCAGCGAAATGGGGACCATGATCTTCCAGTTGAAGTTCAACATTTGGTCAATGCGGAAACGGGGCAGTGTCCCGCGCACCCACATAAAGAGGAAGAAGACCAGGAACGTTTTGACAAAGATGATAACGAGGCCCAAAAGACGGCCGATAACGATGCCATCTCCTATGACCAGCGTTTCCAGTCCCAGGAACCGGTAGCCACCCAGGAAAAGGGTGGAGAACAGGGCCGACATAAACAGAGTACCAATATACTCCCCGGCCAGAAACAGGCCCAGGCTCATGCCGGTGTATTCGGTGTGGTAGCCAGCGACAATCTCCGATTCCGCCTCCAGCAGGTCAAATGGCGTACGGCCGGTTTCGGCCAATGCAGAGATTAAGAAAATAAGCGCGGCCAGGGGAACGAACACAATAAAAGGGATCTTTTGCGCTTCCACTATCGAGACAGTGGACAATGTGCTGGCTAGCATGGCGGGAATGAGAAAGGCAATAACCAGCGGCACTTCGTAACTGACCAGTTGGGCAACGGAACGGAACGCGCCTAATAAGGCGTATTTATTATTCGACCCCCACCCGGCCAGAATAAAAGTCACAACAGAGATGGAACTAATACCCATGATGTAGAGTAAACCGACATTCAGGTCGGTGCCAATGACGCCAGGGGCAAATGGCAGGACTGCCAGCAGCAGCAGAGCCGTTCCGACGCCGACAATGGGAGACAACATGAAGGCTATCTTGTCTGCACCATCGGGGATAATGACCTCTTTGGTGATCATCTTGATGACATCTGCCACCATTTGAAGCTGTCCATAACGGCCGCCTACCCGGTTGGGGCCAATGCGATCCTGCATCCGGGCAATGACCTTTCTTTCCAGCAATCCCCAGAAGAAAATGGAGAGCAGCCCCATCGAAGCTACCAGGAGGATTCCGATAATGTCTATCACCGGCTCTACCCAGGGTTTGTTGCCAAACACCTGGCGTAGGTAGTCAAATGTACTCAACTCAAGCAGACTTTTTAGCAACTCTACAATATCAATTTGCATCCTAAATCCTTTGTGACTTTTTACACATATGCAACGGCTTAATGATACCCTACGATGTGCAAAAGAGCCAAAAATAAATTTGTTGATGACAGTACATGGCCAAAATCTTAACTCCCCTGGAAGAACCGCTTATAATTGACGCCTAATGTTGCCAGACAGAGTAGAACCCAAAAAATCTGCAAATATTTCAAGAAACCGTCCCCATACAGAAAAAAGTGGGTGGCAAACATCAACGGCCAATACCACATGGCGAACCAGGCCCACTTCTTACCACTGCGCCAGACAGTAGCAGCTATGAAAACGGTCAACAAATTGCCGCCTAAAAGAATCGTCCCTATCCACCTTAAGACAAATTCGATAAACACCGTCTCGGCCGTAACCGAGAGAATGGATGCCGGAATTGGATGACCAAATCCGGCAAAAAAGCCCTCCCCGCTCAAGGGAGATAGGAGAAGCTGAATGGCTGGAACGATTCCTGTTAGAGCAATGAGGATAAAAACCAGCCAAGAATATTTCTCATACCACTTTTCTCCCATTAGATTTTCCTCCTTCTTAGGTTTACAGCAGCGATTTGACGGCGCTCACCATCGCCTCGGCCGTAATGCCCAAATGTTCATATACCTCTTTATAAGGGGCCGAAGCGCCAAAGCGATTCAGGCCAATATTCATGCCATTTAGACCGGTGTAGCGATCCCAACCATGGGTGGCGGCTGCTTCAATCGAGACTCTGGCTGTTATGGTTGATGGCAGTACGCTTTCCCGGTATTCTTCGTCCTGTGCCTCAAATAGTTCCCAGCTTGGCATCGAAACAACCCTGGCGCCAATCCCTTCCGCAGCCAGCAGCGCCTGGGCATCCAAAGCGATATGGACCTCCGACCCACTGGCCATCAAAATCGCCCGCAGACGGTCAGCGTCCTTCAGGACATACGCCCCATGAAAAGCGCCGTCAGTTGATGCCAGCTTGTTTGGATCAAAGGTTGGCAGCCCCTGCCGCGTCAATACCAGAGCCGTCGGGCCGTCCTTTCGTTGAAGCGCGACCTGCCAGCCAACGGCCGTTTCTCCTGCCTCCGCCGGACGGAAAACAACCAGATTGGGAATAGCCCGCAGTCCGATTAGCTGTTCAACCGGTTGGTGGGTGGGGCCATCTTCCCCCAGGCCAATGCTGTCGTGGGTAAAGACATAGATAACAGGCTGCTCCATCAGAGCCGCCAGCCGG
This sequence comes from Promineifilaceae bacterium (SeqCode), assembly GCA_049281335.1. Taxonomy (GTDB): domain Bacteria; phylum Chloroflexota; class Anaerolineae; order Promineifilales; family Promineifilaceae; genus JAKEFB01. The sequence goes on along the minus strand of JBAPRX010000368.1, from coordinate 4,559 downwards.
ATGCTAGGCTTCATATAATCGGAGAAGACAAGGAAGGTGCCGCCATACGGCCGTAATCCCCCATGCAGGCTCATCCCGTTCATCATGCCGCCCATGCCATGTTCGCGGATACCATAATGAATATAACGGCCGCTAAAATCCTCTCGCTCCAGAGAGGTTTCACCTTTAGGAAGTGTTTTGTTGGAGCCGGTTAAATCGGCCGATCCGCCAACCAGTTCGGGAATATTCTTCGACAGGGCAGTGAGAATCTGTCCCGACGAGGCGCGGGTAGCAAGCGATTTGCCCGCCTCAAAGACCGGCAGCCCTTCCAGCCAGTTTTCAGGCAGTCTTCGGGCTAACTGGCGGGAAAATTCGGCCGCACGGTCTGGGTAAGCCTCTTGATAGGCAAAAAACCGCCCCTGCCAGCTACTCTCCGCTTCTGCCCCCGCCTCTCCAGCTTTTCGCAGGTGAGCGGTCGCTCTATCGGGGACATAAAAGGCAGGTTCCAGCGGCCAGCCGAGATTTTCTTTCGTCAATTTGATTTCATCTACACCTAACGGTTCCCCATGGGCGGCGGATGTATCTTGTTTATGAGGGCTGCCGAAACCAATGTGGGTCCGGCAGGCGATGAGAGAAGGTCGGCCGTTTTGCCGTTTGGCTTCTATAATAGCAGCTTCAATAGCAGCCGGATCATGGCCGTCTATCTGTTGGGTGTGCCAGTGATACGCTTGAAAGCGGGCCGGGACATCGTCGCTGTAAGCCAATTCCGTTGGCCCGTCAATGGTAATATGATTATTGTCGTAAAAGACGATTAGTTTGCCCAGCCCAAGATGCCCGGCCAAAGCGCAGGCTTCGTGGGAAATGCCTTCCATCAGGTCACCGTCGCTGGCAATGACATAGGTATAATGGTCAACGATTTCATGCCCCGGTTCATTGAAATGTTCCGCCATCCATCGTTCCGCCAGGGCCATCCCGACTGAGTTGCTCAACCCCTGTCCCAGTGGCCCGGTTGTAGTTTCGACGCCGGGGGTCAGCTCGTTTTCGGGGTGGCCGGGTGTGATGCTGCCCCATTGGCGAAACTGCTTAATGTCCTCCAGCGAGACGTTAAAGCCGCTTAGATGAAGAAGGCTGTAAAGCAGCATGGAGCCGTGTCCGGCCGAAAGGACAAAGCGGTCCCGATCCGGCCAATGGGGATCGGCCGGGTTGAACTTCAAGAATTTTGACCAGAGAACGGTAGCGACATCGGCCATCCCCATCGGCAGGCCGGGGTGACCCGATTCGGCTTTCTGAACAGCATCCATCGCCAGGCCGCGAATGGTGTTGGCAACCAGGTCATGAATGGACATAGTATCGGTTTTATCAGACATTTGGCAGAGTCTCCTTTTTTCCTAACTCAGTGACGTTCGATTGGTTCAACTTCGTATTTTGAATCAATCTTCACTATTTATTTTTGGTTTTACATGATTCCCCCTATTAGTATACAATCTCGTGGAGAATGGCAAAGAATATCTTTGGTAGATTGGAAGAAAATATATGATTCGCATATAAAGGGTTGGATTCTTTAGTTGGTGAGATTGAATCAATCACGGAACTGGCTCGGTGGGATACCGGCCAGAGCAGGTGATTAAATTAGGAGGAATGATGCTAACTCATGTTGTATTGTTTAAGTTGAAGGAACGGACTGAGGAAAATATTACAGAGGCTATTTCGCGGTTGGCGGCGTTGGCTGACGCGGTGCCGATGGTGCGCTCTTTGGAAGTGGGAGCAGATGTGGTTCAGTCGGCGCGGGCATATGATGTGGCGTTGATTGTAAAGTTTGATGACAGGGCGGGAATGGAAGCATATCAGGTTCATCCGGCGCATGTACCGGTGGCCCAGTTTTTGAAGGGAATATCGGAGTCTATTGTTTCGGCCGATTTTGAAGGATAAAGGTTTAGAAGCAATCTGCGATTGACCAAATAGGGTTGGGTGAGTTAGTTGAATGGAGAAGCCATTTGGAAACGTAGTCTCAGGTAGTCGCACCTCTCGTGCCGAGGAATTTCATTCCTCGTCTGAGACGAGAAACCAGCTCATGGAAATGGAATAATCTAATGCGGTAATCAACAACTACCGGGCGAGACTGACGGATGTAACGCTTCGGTTTATGTTTTATGCGTTTGAAGACGATGGTGGTGGCCGTCTGTCTAGCCCCTACCGCATTATCTTTTTATTTTCTGAAGCGTCTTTGCCCCTTTGCCCCTTTGCGCCTCTGCGTTCATTTCTTCCTTTCCGCCCCCCTGCGTTAAAGCTTTACCACACCCGGCAAACAAACCCCTTCAAATAGGCCGACTCAGGGAACGTTAGCAGAACCGGGTGATCGGCCGATTGTGTCAAAAACCGGATCGCCTGCACCTCCCGCCCCGCATCAACCGCCGCCCCAAACAGCACCTTCTGGAATAGGTCGGCGCTGACCAGCCCTGAACAGGAGAAGGTCGCCAGCAGCCCGCCCGGATTCAGCAGCCGCATTGCCAGCCAGTTCAAATCTTTGTAGCCTCGGCAGGCGGCCTGTACATCTCGCTGGCTGTGGGCAAATTTGGGTGGGTCGAGAATGATGACATCAAAGCGGCGGCTGGTGTCCCGATAATGGCGCAGCAGTTGGAAAGCATCGGCAGCGATATATTCATCCTGCGGCCGTTCTTGTCGATTCAAGGCGATATTCTTCTCGGCCATGACCAGCAAATCGGCCGAACTGTCCACATTGGTAATTGCCCCCGCTCCGGCTGCCGCCGCGTAGATGGCAAAGCCGCCGGTATAGCTAAAAAGGTTCAAGACCGTTTTTCCGGCCACAAATTCGGGGCGACAAACGGCCGTTCTGTTGTCGCGCTGGTCCAGATAGAGGCCGGTCTTGTGACCTTCCAGCAGATTGACGGCAAATTGATGGTTGTTTTCCAGAACGGTTAGCTCGTCCGACGGCCGTTTCCCCCGATGAACGGCTGCGATCTCCATCAGCCCTTCTTTGCCCCGAACAGAGACATCCGACCGTTCAATGATGCCTGCCGGTTGCAGCAACCCCTCCAGCAGGTCAATGAGCATCTCTTTGCGACGGTCAATTCCCAATGTCAGACATTGAATAACGAGATAGTCACCATATTTATCCACCACCAGCCCTGGCAGGCCGTCTGATTCGGCGTTGACCAGCCGGTAGGCGGTGGTGGCTGGTTCTAGCTGGAGGGCGTTTCGGCCGTTTACCGCCCGTTCAATCCGGCCCCGCCAGAAATCGTCGTCAATCGCCTCGTTTTCATCCCAGGATAAAATCCTGGCCCGAATCTGCGAGTGGGGATTGTAATAAGCACGGCCGAGCCACTCCCCCTTACTGCTGAAAATATCCACCAGGTCACCCGGTTCCGGCATGCCCTGCAACCGTTGAACTGCCCCCGAAAAAATCCAGGGATGGCGGTTCAAAACCGGCTTCTCCCGCCCCTTCTTCAATTGGAGGGCTGCATCAGGTTTAGTCATTTGGTATCGTCAAAGGACTTTGAACGACAAAATCTCTTTGTGAATCTCTGTGCCTCAGCGTATCTCAGCTTCCGGTTCCTACACCGAGCGGTGTTCGCGCTCAGTCCCACCCGCATCACTCAACAACCCTAGGGCGTGCGGCAGGATCGGCAGCAGCACATCCATATTTTCTTTCACCGCTTTGGGACTGCCGGGGAGGTTGATGATCAGGGTTCGGCCGCGTATCCCGGCGACCGCTCTCGACAGCATCGCATGGCGGGTGATTTTCAGGCTCTCTGCCCGCAGCGCTTCGGCAATGCCTGGCGCTTCCCGATCAATCACCTGCCGCGTTGCTTCCGGGGTAACATCTCTGGGGGCGAAACCCGTCCCCCCGGTCGTCAAGATCAGGTTGACCTTCTCCTCACACCACCGGAGCAGCGTTCGGGCAATAATCTGCTGGTCGTCCGGCACAATCTCTTGTTTAACCACTTCCCAGACGGTAGCTTGCCCAATCATTTGGGCAAGAAGCGGGCCGCTTTTGTCTTCCGTTTCGCCCGCCGCCCCCCGGTCGCTGATGGTTAGAATGGCTATTTTCATAGTGAATGGTAATTCGTAATTGGGTAATTTTCCCCAACTAACCCTAAATTACCTGGTTACCCAATTACTTTGTCTAATTATTATACTGCTCCACCATATTCATCCAGTCATCATTCAGCCCGCTGTCGGTGACGCCATAATAGTAGTGGATGCCGTCATCGTCCCGCATTGCCAGGTCATACCAGACGTAGTTGTTGTTGCGCCGTTCATTTAGGACGGCCAAATTACCCTGCCATTCGATCTTATTGGCGGGGGGCGGGCCGGCTTCGGCCTGGGTGATGGCGTAGTGCCACAATTTACGGGCTGAGGTCTTGGTCACGTTTTGGATGAGGTTGCCGTTGCGAAGGTCGCGGACGGTATGATAAATCGTTCCCCCCCGGTTTTCGCTGGCGACAATCTCGACGCCCGTTCGAGGTGGCACGGCCGAATTGCTCGTTACGGACTGGGGGATGGTTGGCTCCGGTTGAGAGGGGGGAGGTTGGGAAAGCGTGGTTGTCGGTTGAAAGACG
>JBAPRX010000367.1:0-3360 GCA_049281335.1 Promineifilaceae bacterium (SeqCode) | reverse complement strand
GCGTGGGGGTTGGTTCGGGGGTGAAGGTGGGTGGTGGGGGCGTCAGGGTGGGGGCGGCGAGGGGATTTTGGAAGTCGTTGCAGGCAGTTAGGAGGAAGAGGAAGAGAATGGTGAATAGTGAATGGTGAATGGTGAATGGTGAATAATGAATGGTGAAAGGGCCGTCTGTGGATGGAGGGGATGGGGGTTGGTTATTGGTTAGCACAGGGTGATTTTACCAGAAGTTTGTGTGGCCGGATAAATTTGGTGTTTGAGAGAGGGTTGCGGTTGGCGTTTGTTATACGTTAAAATCGGGGGATGAAAGTTTTCTTGCATTCGATTGGCTGCCGCTTGAACCAGAGTGAGATTGAGATGATGGCTCGGCAGTTGATGGCGGCTGGACATGAGATTGTTTCGGAAGCGGCCGAAGCGGATAAGGCGGTTATCAATACCTGCGCCGTGACGCGGGAGGCGGCGAAGGATGCCCGTTCGATGACGCGGCGGATTCACCGGGCGAATGAGGGTGCGGAGATTGTCCTGACGGGCTGTTATGCGACGATTGCGCCGAAGGAGTTGGCGAAGGTGACGGGGGCGGGGCGGATTGTGGCGAACGGTGAGAAGGGGCGGTTGGTGCAGATGCTGGACCCGCAGGCGCGAATTGAGCTGCCTGTTTTTGACCAGGAGCCGATTATGCGGGAGTTTTTGGCGGGCAGCGGCGGGAATACGCGGGCATTTATTAAGGTGCAGGATGGTTGTGATAATCGCTGTACTTTTTGTGTGACGACGATTGCGCGAGGGGAGGGACAAAGCCGCCATTTGGGGGATATTGTGGCGGAAATCCAGGCGTTGTCGCAGGCCGGTTATCAGGAAGCGGTTTTGACGGGGGTGCATTTGGGGAGTTACGGCCGAGATTTTGGTAATGATGCCGGTCTGAAAGCATTAGTGGCGGCGATATTGGAGCATACGGATGTTCCCCGGCTGCGGCTTTCGTCGCTGGAACCCTGGGATATTGCGCCGGGCTTTTTTGAATTGTGGGCGAATCCCCGGCTGCTGCCGCATTTGCATGTGCCGCTGCAATCGGGGAGTGATAGGATTTTGCGGCGGATGGCGCGGCGGACGACGCGGGAGTCGTTCCGGCAGTTGGCGGCTGATGCCAGGACTCATATTCCTGACTTGAATCTGACGACGGATATGATTGTTGGGTTTCCGGGGGAGACGGAGACTGATTTTCAGAATAGTCTGGACTTTATTGGGGAAATTGGTTTTTCGCGGCTGCATGTTTTTCCTTATAGTAAGCGACCAGGGACGGCGGCGGCTAAGATGGACGGTCATTTGCCGAAGGCGGTTAAGAAGGAACGGGTGAGCCGGATGATTGAATTGGGCCATTCGCTGAGCCTGGATTTCCACCGGCGGTACGAGGGGCAGGAGATGGATGTGTTGTGGGAATCGGCCGTTGGAGCGGATGAGGATGGGCTGCGCTGGGTTGGGTATACGGACAATTATATTCGGGTGCAGGGGAGTGGATCTGCCGAGTTGTTTAACCGGGTGACGCGAACTTGTTTATCTGATGCTCGGCCGGAGGGGATGCGTGGGGTCGTTACGGCCGAAACAATATGAAAATTTACTTTACTCGACATTGCGAAAGTCAGGCGAATGTTCTTAATGTGGCTTCAACTCGTGGGCTTCGGCATGGTTTGACGCTGAAGGGGCGGCAGCAGGCGCTGGCCCTGGCTGAGCGACTTCAAGGGTTGTCTATAACACACATTTATTCCAGTCCAGTCTTGAGGGCTATCGAAACGACGGTGCTTTTGGCGAACGAATTGGCGGTGGATTATGAGGTTGTGGAGGCTCTGCGCGAATATGATTGTGGGATTATTGAGGGGCGCTCGGATGATGAAGCCTGGCGGTTGTGGCGGGAGTTGTTTGACGCCTGGTTGAGAGATAAGGAGTGGGAACGGCGCATTGAGGGTGGCGAGAGTTTTTATGACGTTCAAAACCGTTTTATTCCTTTTATTGATGAGCTCGTTCAACAGTATCAAGATACGGACACGAATTTACTGTGCGTTGGGCATGGTGGGATTTACTGGATGATGATACCGATGGTGTTGAAAAATATTGACGTGTCGTATGTTGTTGAGCGGCAAGGGTTTCACTATGGGACGCTTATTACTGCGGAGGTGGGGCCAGAGGGGTTGGTTTGTCGGAAATGGGACGACGACGAATTTGGTGTGTAGGGTTGGTAAGATAGTGGGTGCTTTGATTTAGGCACTTGGGTGGTTGACTTTGGGGAGTAAACGGCCGATATTGAACAGATGAAATTGTTTGGCTCTTTAGGGTTTCGTGGGATCAGTGAAAAACCTGCCACGAATTAACACAAATTCACACGAATTATGAAAAAGTTAGTGAAAATTCGTGTAATTCGTGGCAAAAAATTAACTACTTGGTAGATAACCCCATGAAATCCCAGAGACCCAATCTCGCGGCCTATCTATTGGGGATGTGAATGCCTAAAAGAATGTCTGTTTTTGTTTATGGGAATGCTGTTGTCCGGGTGGGGTTGGCTGTTTACTTTTTTCTGCTGCCTGCTGTGATCTTGATCGGTGATTTGCACGAAGTTAGTGCTTCGCCGGAGTCGATCCAGCCTTTTGTTTTTGATTGGCATGAATCGCTTTCACCGAAGTTTGATGCCTGGGCGCGGGAAAGGGTCAATTCGGCCGCCGGCGTTGGATTGAGTGTACATAATATTTCTGGCACTGAATGGCCTATGTTCAGCGCGGTCTTTTATTTGTGGGCGACTGAAGGGCTGCAACTGGCGTGGGAGGACGACCCGACGCTGGCTCCAACGATGCCTAAGGTGTATGCTTTGCCTGCTATTGAGGCTGCGGCGGCTTTGGCTGCTGATCCGAATAACGCTGCCTGGGTCAAGACGTATTGGAGGGAGGATTATTTGGAGGAGGAGAATCTTTTTTATCGGATGCTCCTGATTAACGGCCTTACCAGTTATCAGAAGTTGACGGGTGAGACGACGTATGAGGCTTTGCTGCTTTCGCAGGTTGAATCGCTGGCGGCTGAGATTGATGAGTCGCCGTATGGGATGTTGGATGATTATCCGGGGCAGTATTATTCGGTGGATATGATTCCGGCGATTGCGGCAGTTCGGCGGGCGGATGCTGTTTTAGGGATGGATCACAGTGATTTTGTCGAACGTGCGCTTCGGGCTTTTTCGGGCGCTCGGCTTGATCCGTTGACGGGACTGCCAACGTATACGGCCGATTCTAAGCAGGGGGTGGGGTATGGGCCTGCGCGTGGGGTTGGGATGGCTTCGTCTCTGATTTGGGCGTCTGAGTTGTGGCCGGAAACGGCCGAGGGGTGGTTTGATAG
>JBAPRX010000366.1:0-7205 GCA_049281335.1 Promineifilaceae bacterium (SeqCode) | reverse complement strand
GGAATATTGAGGATTATCGTATTGATACAGTTTCATTGGATGGAGAAGCGGCTCGGAAAGAAGCAGTTGCCGAGGCAGTCAGAACGATTCTCGAAAATGTCGGAGAAGACCCGGATAGACAGGGGTTACAAGGAACGCCAGATCGAATTGCTCGGATGTATGATGAAATCTTGGAGGGTTACTTCATAGACCCTATAAAACTGGTCAACAACGCCCTCTTCGATGTCGAGTATGACGAGATGGTAGTGGTGAAGGATATTGAGTTTTTCAGCATGTGCGAACATCATATGCTGCCTTTTTTCGGCCGTGCGCATGTTGCCTACACCCCCCGCAAAAAAGTCATCGGACTGTCAAAAATTCCCCGAATCGTAGAAATGTATGCCCGCCGGTTGCAGGTTCAGGAACGCATGACCCGCCAGATTGCAGAATTGGTTGATGAAATCTTAAACCCCTTCGGCGTCGGGGTCATTATCGAAGGCTCCCATATGTGTTCGATGATGCGCGGTGTAAAGAAAGAACACGCCCGAATGATAACCAGTACCATGCTCGGCTCCTTTAAGGAAAAACAAAAAACCCGCAACGAGTTCCTGCGCCATCTGGACGGCAGCGGCACAATGACCATCTAAGATTAGTGAATAATGAATAATAAAGTTGAAATTCTGAAGTTGCTTGCTTAGTCTCGATACCGGCCAAAGCGGAAATTTTTGAATTCACAATTCAATTCATTATTCACTACTCCCCCAATTGTTTCCTCGCTAGTTCAACCGCCTCTTCCCGCGTCGCAACCTCCCCCGCCGCTTGGGCCTCCTGAATAAGCGCCAGCAATCGGCCGACTTGCCTGCCCGGCCCCAACCCCAACACCTTCATCAACTGATTCCCATCCAGCAGCATCGGCGGCCGAATCGTCTCCTCATACTGTTCAAAGTAATGGCGGTACAGCACTTCAGCAGCGGCGAGCATCCTGCCGAGATTACCATCCTCATCACGGCCGTCATACGTCGCCAGATTATCCGCCAGCGCCAGAAAAACCACATCCAACCCCGCCGTTCCCGCCGATTTGAAGAAACGGAAGACAGCCCGGCGAGACAATCGTGGCTCCCGCGACAGCAGCAGCGGCCGCATATGGTTGGCAACCGCCAGCTTAACATAATCAATCGCCTCGTTGCTCAGACGAAGCCTGCGAAGGCGGCTCCCGGCCAGCTTTGCTCCTACCCGATCATGACCAAAAAACCGAATCCGGCCGTTTTCCTCCACCACTTGTGTCGCCCGCTTACCACAATCGTGGAACAACCCCGCCAACCGCAGCAAAATTCGGCCGTCCAACTCCCCCGTCACCGGTCGGCTCCAATGCGCCCTTAGTTGAGCAGCAAAGGGAGACAATCCCTGCTCAATCTCAACCACCGCCGGATGGTCGGCAGAACGGCCGTCAATCACACTCTCCTCCAGAAGAGACAACCAACGCAAGACCGAGCAAGTATGCGCGAAAACATCCTCAAAATGCGGCGCAGACTGTTCAACCCCTTGCAGTTGAGCGATTTCAGGCAAAACAACGGGGAGAACAGAGAGGCGGGCAAGAAAACGAGCAGCCTTATCCGGGTTCTTCGACCGGAACAGCTTCACCAGTTCATCCCGTATCCGTTCAATAGACACCTGATCAAACAGCGCCGTCGCCGCCGTAACGGCCGACTCCGTTTCAGGCGTGATAGTAAAGTCCAGCGAAACCGCCATCCGAACCGCCCGCAAAGCCCGAACCGGATCATCAACCAGCGCCTTGTCATGGACCTGGCGCACCACCCCATCGCGTAAATCTTGCTGCCCCCCCGTCGGATCAACCAGGACGTCGGCCGTCTCCTCGGCCAAAACCGGCATCGCAATCGCGTTAATGGTGAAATCCCGGTCTCGCAAATCCGACTCCAGATCATCATTCCTGAAGCGGGCAAAATCAAGTGTCGTTTTCTCATCTGGTAAAACAACACGGCCGACATCCCGCTCCCGGTCCATCACATAAGCCGGAACCCCCAAACTGTCCGCCACCTTAAAAGCCAGCTTCACCGCCCCCGTCGCCACCGTAAAATCAAGATCATGGCTCGTACGGCCGAGCAGCGCATCCCGCACCGCCCCACCCACCAGAAAAACCGGCTGGGACTGCTGCCCCAACACCGGCCGAATACGCGCCAAAAGCGGAGAAAAAGTCAAAGACATCGTTAATAACGTAGAGCGATTTGATAAATCACCAATCACCAATCACCCAATTACCAATTACCAATTACCAATCACCCAATTACCTAATTACCAATTACCAACCCCACCGCAGTGAGCCAATCACCAATCACCAATCACCAATCACCAATCACCCAATCCCCAACCACCAACCCCACCGCAGTTAGACCAATCACCCCCCAAGATGCGCAAAAATCTCCGGCTTCAACACCGCAATAAACGGCAAATTCCGATAAATCTCAGCAAAATCAAGCCCATAACCCACCACAAACTCATCCGGGATACTAAACCCAATATAATCAACCGGCACATCCACCTCCCGGCGGCTGGGCTTATTCAAAAGAGCGCAAATACGCAGAGAGGCCGGAGACCGGGACAACAAGTTACGCCGCATATAATCAAGCGTATTACCACTATCAATAATATCCTCAACGATCAGAACATGACGGCCGCTAATATCCTCCTTCAAATCAAGGACAATACGAACCGCCCCACTCGTCTCCGTCCCCGACCCATAGCTGGAAATACCCATAAAATCCAACTGATGCGGCCGTCTAATCGCTCGGCTAAGGTCAGCCAGAAATATAAAGCCCCCCTTCAAGACACAAATCAACAAAAGATCATCAGCATCCTGGTAATCAGCCTCAATCTGTTGGGCCAGTTCGGCCGTTCGCGCCTGCAACGACCGCTCATCAATAAGCGTATGATCAATATCATCTAACAAATTATGATTGGCTGTAATCATAGAGCCGTTCCATTTTGGCCGTTCTGGCCCGGCATCACCTGATGACATTGACGGCAGCGAGCTTCATACACCTCAGCCGCCCCCACCAGAACAATCGGGTCATCAAAAGCAGCCGGTCGGCCGTTAATCAACCGCTGCGTCCGGCTGGCCTCCTCCCCACAGATAACACAGATAGCGTGGAGCTTATCCACCTCCTCCGCCCTTGCCAACAAAGCAGGCATCGGCCCAAAAGGAACGCCCCGGAAATCAGTATCCAACCCCGCGCAAATCACCCGCTTCCCCTGCTCCGCCAGCGACTCACACAGGTCAATGATATCCTCCTCAAAAAACTGGACCTCATCAATAGCAACAACCGTCGTCTCAGGATGGAGAAGGCCAAGAATTTCCTCAGGAGAACCAACCGGTCTGGCTTCAAAATCAGCCCCATTATGAGAAGTAACCTTAGAATGATGAAAGCGCGTATCTATTTGCGGCTTAAACACCTCCACCTGCTGGCGGGCAATAACCGCCCGGCGCAGACGGCGAATCAGCTCCTCCGTCTTACCGCTGAACATACTCCCACAAATCAGTTCAATACGGCCGCGTCTGTGAACCTCCATAAATCCTCCTTCCTAAAGCAACTGACCAGATCACACCATGATAGTAAATCGATTCGTAATTTACCAAATCTTTCCACACAAACAATAAAGGCAGATACGGTTTCGTATCTGCCTTTAGAAATTTTTCTATACGTCTGATTATGTTATCCGAAAGTCCACATCATGCTTTTCAAGCAACATAACACAGGTAGACTCCTACCAACCACAGACCATTGTTTACTATTAACTGCTAACCGTTAACCGGCCATTGATCCTAGTCAATCAAATTTTGACTTCGCAAATATTTCTTAATGTCAATCAGCGCCTTTTGCCCAACGCCGTTGATAGACAGCAAAGCATCATCCCCATCTTGGAACCGGTCCAACAGATCGCCGACCGTCTCAATCCCATCACCTACCAGCGCTTTTTCTGCGCGGGTGCCAAGATTGATCTCGCCAATAGCTATAGCCAGCGGCGAATGGGCATCATCTAGTTCCTCAGTTTCAGTAATGATCTCTTCCCGGCGCTGCAAACGACGCATGAACCGTTCAACCTGACCCTCGGTATCAACAAGACGCTGTTGTCCGGTATAAAACGGGTGATTACCGGAGTAAATTTCTACCTGGAGTTCCGGCTTGGTGGCCCCAACAGTCATCACAACTTCGCCGTTGCAAATGACCTTTGCCTCAGGATACCACTCCGGATGAATTCCTTCTTTCATCGTTTCTCTTCCCTTCCCTATGCCTCTATCGGTTCAACACTAACATACTTACGGCCGTTCTTCGTCTCAAACTTCACCTGGCCGTTAATAACCGAATAGATGGTGTAATCTCTGCCCAAACGGACATGGGTTCCGGGGCGAATCTTAGTCCCTTTTTGGCGAATAATAATATTGCCGGGTTCCACAAACTCGCCGCCATATTTCTTAACGCCTAAGCGTTGTGAATTGCTGTCTCGGCCGTTCTTAGACGAACCAGCCCCTTTCTTATGAGCCATACCTGTCGCTCCTTCTACTCACTGCTAACTTATTACTGATTACTACGCTGCAACAATTTCGTCAATACGTAACCGCGTATAATACTGCCGGTGTCCACGACGGCGGCGATAGCCCTGCTTATATTTCCAGACAAAAATCTTTTTGCCTCGGTACTGCTCAACAACGGTCGCCTTCACCGAGGCATTACCCACTGTCGGCTGTCCTACAGAAACATTATCTCCATCAGCAAGCAGTAAAACCCTTTCCAGTTCAATTTGCTCACCGACTTCATAAGGCAGCTTCTCGACAGAAAAGCTGTGGCCTTCTTCGGCGCGGTATTGCCGGCCGCCACATTCTACTATAGCGTACACATTTACCTCCCAAAAAGAACCGGCATAGTGTAATATGCCGGTTGCAAGGTTTTAATATTTTTGTATTGGTTGTGTCGGGATACCAAATACAACGACTGATAATTATAGCTGCACTCGGCCGACTTGTCAAAGCAAATAGGCTTCGATCAGATCGCCAGCTTTACACTTCCAAATCCTAAACAGCGCACCCCTTCTCACTGTCCATCAATTAGCCCGATCTAACGGCCGATCCGCCGATGCTCAAGTCACATCCTTCTAGCTGGCAAGCCGCCATGTTGCCGCTCGGGTCGGCCGATAAATAAACAGATAGTAGATAGCCAAAAACCCGCTCAAGACAACAACGGCCGTATAAACGGTTAAACCCAGCCGGTTCTCGTCCGCCACTGTCGGCAGCCGGGTCAGGAAAGGCGCCACCAGAACCAGATCATAAGCCAGAAAGCCCAACAGTTGACCGGCCGCGTTGCTCCAGACCGGTCGGAACAGACCATAGATGAAATACACTGCCGCGCCGACAAACATCCAGCCAATAATTACCGACAGCTCAGGTGTGACAGACCAGGGAAAAGCATTCGGTACCTGAGTGATCAGTCGAAAGGAAACGATAGCCAGGGCAATGATGAAGAAGACAAAAGCCCCACGTACAAGGCCGGGCGTGGGCAAAGAGCTGTCCAATGGAAAGCGCAGGCTCCACCACAACAGGCCCAGGCCAAACAGGACCCCAAAAAGACAGATGATGCCATAAACAGTCAGCCCAGACTCCCCGGCCGCGCCAAGTTGAAACGAGTAGACAGCCACCGGCAGCAGGATACCGACATAATCAAGGGCGATACCGGCCAGAATGGCATACTGCTCAGTGAGGGCAGCCCATAAAGTAGGGGCAGCGGCGGCCGCAAAAATGGAAGAGATAAAAATAAAGCTCAGCGCCGTGGTTCCCTCGAAGGGCCACAGACTGACGGCAAAAGGCAGTTGCAGGAAAAAGGCAGCGGCGAAGAACAACTGGACAACAGCGATCATACACAGACCAATACGCACAACTTTGATCATCGGGACATCCTCATAACTGATAATACAACGGTGACAGGCTCAAAAAAGGGAAACCGCAAATATGCCTGCTATCTACCGGATGATTGTATCCCCAGCAGCCAAAAATACACGAAAGCCGTTCCAGCACACCGATCCAACCAATAATTCGTCGCAAACCGCTTCACATACCCACCAATCCCACCACCAACAAATCCCAAAAAATTTTCGATCTGGCACAACAACAACAAATTGTATTATACTGTAAACACAATGGCTCTTCCGTCAAAACAAACTTTTCCAAATTACTCCCAAAAAGGAAACCTACCCCATGAAATACCTGGACATTAGCGGTTTTCCCGTCATCGAACCCGAAGATGCCGACCCCGAACTTGCCCAACGATATAGAGAAATCCAGCAAGAAACAGATTCCCCAACCGTCCCCAATTCCGCCAAAGGTGTCAGCGCTTCCATAAGCTGCTTAGACATATATATACAAACGGTGCGAGCTTTCAACCGTCACATAACCCTGCCTCAATCAATCGTACCCATTATCCTCTATTCCGTTGCAAACGCCCGAAACTGCACCTATTGCAGTACCCTAAACGAACTCCATTGTCGCACCCTAGGTGTCGATGAAGAAACCATCGAGTCGTTATCCAAAGACCTGGACAGCGTTTCCCCCAAACGATTACAAGCCATCATTCGATTTGCCTTAAAATGCGCCTTCACCCCAAAAGAACTTATAGCCGAAGATTACGACAGCGTCCGCGATCAAGGCGTCAACGATGACGAACTTGCCCAGATAATCCTTCTAGCCGCCCTCGCAAACTTCAACGACACCATCGCCGACAGCTTCAAAATAGAACTCGAACCTACCGTATTAGAAGCCTCAAGAAAATAGCGCCACCCAGTTGCTCAAAACCAGCTCCGCAAGCCAGGCAAATAAAAAAATCTACCGAGATAGCCTTCGCATCGAAACACATTATCCCAAATTACTCCCCAAAAAGGAGACCCTCCAAAGGAGACCTTCCCCATGAGACACCTCGCCATTAGTGGTTTCCCCGTTACCGAACCCGAAGAGGCAGACCCCGAACTCGCTCAACGCTACATAGATATCAAGCAAGCGGCCGATCTGCCCGAAGTACCAGGTTGGGCCAAAGCCATATCAGCTTCTCCAGGCAGTCTCGACATCTACCTGACAATGCTAAAAGCTTTTTACACGCACATTAGCCTGCCCCAATCAATCGTGCCAATCATCCTCTACACCATTGCCAATGCCCGAGATTGTACGT
>JBAPRX010000365.1:0-1998 GCA_049281335.1 Promineifilaceae bacterium (SeqCode) | reverse complement strand
GGGGTTGACAACGGCCGTAACCGCCCTCGCCGGAGCGCAGTACAATCACCATTCGGCCGGGATGCTGGAATCGCTGCTGACGGTGGCTTATGAGCAGTACATCATTGATGATGACATCAATGGACAGGTTATGCGGCTGGTGCGGGGGCTGGACGTAACGGAAGAGAGCCTTTCGGTGGATGTGATTGACGAAGTTTGCCGGGGGGAAGGGCATTATTTGGGGCAGACGCAGACGCTTGATCTGATGATGAGCGAATATTACTATCCCCATACGGCCGATCGGGCCACCCGCTCGGATTGGGAAGCGTCCGGTGCGCCCGATATGCGGCAGGTTGCTCGCCAGAAAGCTCAACAAATGCTGCGAACGCATTTCCCACAAATCCTCTCCAAAGAGGTGGATGCGGAGATACGGTCGGCGTTAAATATTTTGCTGCCGGTTGAGGTGATGCAAGGAGGGGGTTACCCTTAGGTGAATTGGTAGTCAAGGTAAAGTAAAATAATATATGAAAATTTATTTTGATGTTTGCTGTTTGAATAGACCGTTTGACGACCAGACTCAGGGCCGAATCCGATTAGAAACGGAAGCCATTCTCATGATTTTATCTCGTGTCGAAACTGATGAATGGCAATGGTTAAGTAGTCCAGCAGTGGTAGCTGAAATCAAACAAACACCTAAGACTACCAGACAGCAAAGGCTGTTGCAGTTTTTAGAAAATGTTGACGAAGTGGTTACAATTACTAATGAGGTGATTTCTCGAACAAAAGAATTGGTAACATTCGGTTTCAAACCGTTTGATGCGTTTCATTTGGCCTGTGCAGAAAATGGGAAGGCAGATGTCTTCTTAACTACCGATGACAAACTGTTGCGTCGGGCTAATCGTATGACAAAACTAATAAAAGTTGATGTCGAGAATCCATTGACCTGGATTCAGGAGCGAAGTAAATGATAGATACGAGTAAAATGACACCCAGGCAAATTCAAGAAGCTGGCACCGCTGTGCTTTTGCGTGAACTTGGGCCAGCTGGTCTGCTGCGGTTTTTACAGCAATTTGAAATGGGGACAGGTGACTACACAAAGGAACACCATGAATGGCTAGATCACCTTACCGTGGATGAAGTGATCCAATTGGCACTGAGAGAACAGGAAAATGAGCAATAACGTTGCTGCCAAGGAAATAATGGAATGAAACGGCCGTCTATTCAATTTGGTATTTCTATTGATCCATCCTCGGCCGATCCGGCCGAACCATTCCACCGTGCCAAAGTTGCGGATGAGAATGGGGTGGCGTTAATTACGTTGATGGATCATCCCTATAACACGAATTTGTTTGAGACGTGGACGCTGCTGACGGCGCTGGCGATGAAGACAGAGCGCGTTCACATGGCGACGAATGTTGCCAATTTGCCATTAAGGCCGCCTGCGATGCTGGCGAAGATGGCGGCGACATTGGATGTTCTTTCTAATGGGCGCATGGAATTAGGGCTTGGGGCCGGGGCGTATTGGCCCGGTGTCGAAGCAATGGGCGGGCCGAACCGGTCGGCTGGCGAGGCATACCGCGCTTTTAGAGATGCGCTTCATATAATAAGGGGCTATTGGGGCAATGCCGGGAAGTCTTTCACCTATGAGGGGGAGGTTTACAAGGTGAAGGGCGCTCGTCCGGGGCCGGAACCGGCCCACCGGATTCCGATTTGGACGGGGGCGTATGGGCCAAAGATGTTGAACCTGACCGGGCGAATGGCGGACGGCATTTTTGTTTCCAGTTCCTACGTATCTCGGCAGCGATTGCTGGAGATCAATGAGCAGCTTGATGCTGGTGCGGCTGAAGCGGGGCGGGAAACGGCCGACATCCGCCGGGGTTACAATGTGATGGGTATTCTCGATTTGGGACGGCCGGATACGGCCAAAACCGAAGATAAACCCAACAACGTCTACGGTTCGGTTGACCATTGGGTCGAGCAGCTTGTGGCGCTGTACAACGACTATCGGCAGGATACACT
>JBAPRX010000364.1:0-17261 GCA_049281335.1 Promineifilaceae bacterium (SeqCode) | reverse complement strand
GGTTGGGGTGTTTGTAGCCGTTTCGGTAGGCGTTGAAGTTAGCGTAGGGGTGCTGGTGTCGGTTGGGGTTGCTGTTTGGGTATGGGTTGGAGAAGGGGTGTCGGTATTTGTTGCGGTTGAGGTGATTTGGGCTAATGCTTCGGCCTGGGTGGCGGAAACGGCCGTTTGGGTTGCAGCATCCTTATTGAGATTGGCATTGCCTAAAGTAACGCCTCCTACAAAGAGGACGATAAAGACGAGAAATAGTGTGCCGACGCAGCCGATGCCGTCGGTTCCCTTTTTGATTAGCCTTGTCATCAGAGTGTGAGAATAGCGCAGGGATTTTGGACGGTCAAGGTATAACAATAGAAAATGGGAAACGCTTAAGCGGCTTATTCCCTACGATTGATACACCCTCTTACATAGTCTGTGGGGATAGGGCTGACAGTTTGTAAGATTTGAGATCGGCCGTTTCTTAGTCAGCGATGGGACGCTTTGTTATACTCGCAAATTGCAGAAGGACATGAAAACCGGTCATAATCGCAACCAATAATCTGGTCGTGTGTTTCATATAGATAAATGTTGCCGAGATAAGTCTAAGAGGATTCAGACAAGCAAACAGATGATAGTTTGCTTTCCGCATTAGATAACTGGCTCCAGATATTTACAAAATTGAAAACACGCCAGGAACCGGGCTAGAGGATGAAAGCTTTGGAAACTGGCAATCAAAACACAGAAAAAGAAGAACAGCTCCTGGTTCAAAAAGCCAAGGAAGATAAAGAAGCCTTTGGCGAACTTTATGCCCGCTATGTAGATAAGATTTATAGTTATGTCTACTACCGGACAGGAAATAACCAGGATGCAGAAGATTTGACGGCCCGTGTATTTTTCCGAGCGATTCAACATATTGAAGGTTACGAGGACCAGGGCGTACCTTTTTCGGCCTGGCTTTACAGAATTGCCCATAATTTGCTGGCAAACTGGTATCGGGACCAAAGCAGGCGGCAGATATTGTCATTGGACAGCATTGCCCAATGGCAAGTAGAGGACAGCCCAGAATTGGCGACTGAACTGTTGGAAGATCGAGAGGCTTTGTTGGAAGCAATCCGGCGACTGCCTTCAGATCGTCAAGAACTGTTGATTTTGAAATATGTCGAGCAGATGTCGAATGCGGATATTGGCGAGGTCTTGGGTCGCAGTGAAGGGGCCATCAAGTCGCTTTACCACCGGACGTTGATCTCTTTGCGCGATGATCTGATGGAAACGGCCCGACAAAAAAAGTCAGACAGGCGTCAAAGGGTGGATGAGGAGAGTCAGATTCGACGCTTTTTCAGGAGAAATCGGAATAAAACGGAGGAATGAAAAAGAGGATGAGAGTTGTCATGGACGATGCCGGGGATGTTCCGGTCGAAGCAGTTGAAAAGTATAGGTTGACCATATTGCCGGTCAATGTGATGTTTGGGACGGAGGAATTTTTATCGGGTGTTGATATTACCCACGAGACCTTTTACGAAAAGGTTAAGGAGGTCGGGGACCACAACTTCCCAAAAACGTCACAACCAACTCCATTCCAGTTTGCGGAGGCATATCGGTCGCTTCTTGCAGAAGGAGAAAAGGAGATATTAACCATCACCGTCAGCGAAAAATTGAGCGGTACATATGCCTCGGCCGAGGCAGCGGGGAAGGAGTTGGAGAAGGAAGGGACTTTTTATCTCTTTGATTCACAAGGCGGATCGGCCGCGCAAGGCTTTATGGCAATTGAAGCAGCAAAAATGGCGGAAGCAGGTCAGGATATTGACGCGATTCTCACCCGTTTAGAGGCAATGCGAGAGACGATGGTTATTACCTTCCTGATTAACAGCCTCGAATACGCAGTGAAGGGAGGCCGGGTCAGTGCTTTACGGTCAACAATGGCTTCTTTGTTGAACATCAAACCAATCATGCATTTGAAGGATGGCTTGATTGTTGAGGCGGGCAAGGTAAGAACCTACAAAAAGGCTATGAGCTACATGATTGATCTGGTGAAGGAGCGCGTTGGTGACCAGCCGGTTCGTCTTGCCTTTTTGCATGCTCGTGATTTGGAAGGAATGCGGACGCTGCAAGCGATGGCTCGTCCGCAGTTGAATATTATCGAAGAGATTGAAGTAGACCTGGCGATAGCAGTGGCTATTAACTTAGGGCCTGGTGCGCTGGGTATTGCAGCAATACCGGCGTGATTGGTTGATTAGCTCCAATCAACCAACTTTTGTGGAGGTTTGTGACGATGAATAAACGGGAGCTTGCAACGGTTCTTTCAGCCCACGCTGATGGGCTGATTCGTGGGAAAGACACGGCCGAATACCTTCTGGCTGACTATCCTGGCGCAACGGCCGAATTGGGGCCATTGCTCCGGCTGGCTGCCGCTATTCAGGCTGCGCTGGTTCCGGTGAAAGCGCCGGTTACGTTTGTCGGCCGTCTTCGCAGTGATTTGATGAGCTATTCGCCTGAAGTTGTTGTGAAAGCGCCGGTTTCAGGACAAAAGGTGCTGCTGGTGGGAGTCGCAGCAGCAGGGTCCGTTTTGTCGGTCACTGGATTGGTTCTACTGATGGTGCGGCGGTTCAAAACTTCGGACAAAGCCGGGCAGCCGACGGCGACAACGGCCGTATCTTGACCGGTTGTGACGAAATGCGAAAAATCCAACAAAATTCGTAGACGGCCGTTAACGCCAAATTTACTCCTGTAAGTCCATTCTCCAACCAAATTTCTATAAAGTTTTGTACGTGAATTCCGCCACTTGCTGTTGCTGGCTATGGTGATTGTGATAAAATTAACATACTAAGCACGATTATCCTGGACAGCACAACAGAGGAGGGATCTGGTTCGCGTGCCAGACCCAACACCTGGGAAAGTTGAGATGAAAAGTAATAGAACCCATTTGAGTATTGTCACTGCCCTTGTGGTGATTACGTCAGTTGTTGTTTATTTCTTGCTGGATAAGATTTACCAACTGCCGGTAGAAGCCAGTGCAGAGTCAGTGCCGATTGATCAACTGATTCATGCCCATTTCATTATGATCGCGATTCTCTTTTCGCTGATCATGGTCTTCATGGTCTACAGTGCCTTTGCCTTTCGCAAGAAAGAGGGTGATGAGACGGACGGGGTGCATTTTCACGGCCACACCGGCCTTGAAATTGGTTGGACTGTCCTGCCGTTGGTGACAGTTATCGGTTTTGGTGTCTGGGGTGCGGTGGTATTGAAGGATGTAACGGGGGTTAAAGCCAACGAAATGGTCGTAAATGTTACCGGTCAACAATGGTCATGGTCTTTTTCTTATCCAGATTATGAAGATGTTGGACAAACACCGGAACTGGTTTTGCCGGTCAACCAGACAATTCGGCTGCACATGAATTCTCAAGATGTTCTCCATTCGTTTTGGATTCCTGAATTTCGTGTGAAACAAGACCTCGTTCCTGGAATGGAAACGACCTTGAGAATTACCCCAACTGAAATTGGCGAATACAAAGTACGTTGTGCCGAGATTTGCGGGTTCGGGCATTCCACAATGCGAGCAGTTGTCAGAGTGGTGAACCAGTCTGACTTTGAGGCATGGGTTCAGGAACAAAGTGTCTCAATAAGAAACCTGAGTCCTGAAGAGCGGGGCAGCAAATGGGCAGTTGACTTTGGGTGTGCGGCCTGTCATTCAACTGATGGCAGCGCCGGAGTTGGGCCAACCTGGGCCGGTTTATTTGGTCGAAACGAAGTGATGTCTGATGGTTCTACCATTACGATTGACGAGGCCTATATTCAAGAGTCTATCTACGACCCGAATGCCCATGTTGTGAACGGTTTTAGTCCTGATGTGATGCCGGGGAATTTTGAAGAAAGAATGACGACAATGCAGAATGAGGAAGCGGCAAAAGGGAATGATATAAATGTTGTAGATGACCTGATTGCCTATATTAAGACCTTATCGGCCCCTGGAACAGAAGAGTAACAGATTCCTTCCTTAGCAATGGTGAAAAGAGTATGAAAAGATTTTTTAAATTCTTGTACCAATTCTCCTCAACGGGATTGGTGCGTGGTTTGGTTAGCATGGCTATTGGGTGGGCGATTGGCTCGATACTGGTGATAAGTATTCGGCAGTCGAAGGGCTTGCCCCCAGCTGAAGAGGCAGTCTTGTTCGTAGGCGCACTTTTTGGCTTTATTTTCTTCCTGTTTGGTACGGGCGTATTGTCCGACTGGACCAAATGGGCCTTTGGAAAGAAAACACCCCTGGTACATGGTGCACCCAAACATCGGCCGAAATGGTGGCGTTATTTCAGCGTTGATTACAACCACAAAGTTATCGGTATTCAATACACGGTGACTGGGGTGCTGGTGATGCTGATTGGTGGCACATTAGCCATCATCTTCCGGCTGGAATTGGTCTATCCGGGGATGCAGTTTTTAGACCCCAATGAGTACAACACCATTTTTAGCGCACATGGCATCATCATGATTGTCAGCATCTTGTTGGGAGTTGGCGGGATGTTGAACTACCTGGTTCCGCTGATGATTGGCGCAAGTGATATGGCTTTCCCGCGCCTGAATGCCTTTAGTTTTTGGGTTGGTGTGCCTTCGGCCGTTATGCTTTTGGTGGGTATTTTTGTCGGCGGCTGGGACACGGGCTGGGTTGCTTACCCTCCCTTAAGTGTGACAACCCAATTACTGGGAACACAACTATTCATCTTCGGTTTTTACCTCTTTGGCTTTTCATCTATTGCCGGTTCAATTAATGTTTTGGTGACAGTCTTTACGATGCGGGCACGAGGCATGACGCTTTTCCGTATGCCGATATTCGTTTGGGCCGCTATCGCTACCTCCTTGATCCAGTTTACAGCCACCCAGACGCTGGGTATTTCCTTGCTGATGATCACATCACAACGCCTTTTGGGATTGGGTTTCTTTGATCCGGCGGGCGGTGGCGATCCAATTCTTTACCAGCATCTATTCTGGTTCTACTCACATCCGGCCGTATATATCTTTGTCTTGCCCGGATTGGGTATCATCAGCGAACTGCTGCCGGTCTTCTCCCGCAAACCCCTGTTTGGCTATCGGTGGATCGCGCTCTCCAGTATTGCCATTGCCCTGATTGGGTTCCTGGTTTGGGCGCATCATATGTTTGTTTCGGGAATGGCGGACGACCTGCGAACAATTTTCATGTTCACCACGATGTTAGTTGCCGTACCGACAGGAGTGAAATTCTTTAGTTGGGTCGGCACAATGTGGCAGGGGAAATTGACTTTCCCAACACCAATGTTGTTTGTGTTAGGGGCGATCTCTGTTTTCCTGCTTGGTGGTTTGAGCGGCCCGATTTTGGGAACGGTTCCCACCGACATGCACCTGCACGACAGCTATTGGGTAGTAGGCCATTTCCATGCAACCATGTTTGGTGGTTTTGTCTTCCCCTTCTTTGCAGCCCTTTATTATTGGTTCCCGAAGGTGACTGGACGACTGTATAACGAGAAGTTAGGCAAGCTTCATTTCTGGTTGATGACACCTGGTTTCTGGTTGATGAGCCTGGGCCAGATGCGGGTTGGTCTGATGGGAATGCGCCGCCGTATTGCTGATTATGATCCGGCATTAGGCGTTCAACATACTCACATGCTGATTACATTCGCGGCGCTGGTCATTGGTTGGTCTGTTTTAATCATGGTCTATAACCTGGTAAGCAGCGCCCGTTCTGGGGAAGTGGCTGATATTAATCCCTGGAAATCTCGTTCACCAGAGTGGCAAATTCCATCGCCTGTGCCTGAGTTGAATTATGACGAACCATTTGTTGTCGTTGGCGGGCCTTATGATTACGGGCTGCCAGATTCAGCATATGTCAGGCCAGCACCGGCAGCTGGCGACTGAAGTTTCTTGAAGGAGTAGAAGCGCGTGGAAGCAAAAAAAATGGCGGTTTATCGTCAAGGCGTCCTGATATTTATTATTTTGGCAATTTTGACCGGGGCTGAATTTGGTGTAAGTCGAGCAACAAACGGCTCGGCCGTTCTCCTGTTTATTATTGCTTTTTTGAAGGCCGGGCTTATCGTTCAATTCTTTATGCACATCTACCGGCTGTGGCGGGTTGAGGAGGATCATTAATGAGTGCTGCGGTTGATACAGTTCATGCCGATCACGGCGTTGCTGAACATGGACACGGACACGAACCACCTTATGCAGTTCAGCTTCGAGCCAACCGGTTTGGGCTGTGGCTGTTTTGTTTTTCTGAGATTTTCCTCTTTGGGGCGCTCTTAGCGGCACGCTTTTACCTGTGGGGTGGTACTCGCCCTGATCTAAATCAGACATTGGGGCTGATTACAACCAGCGTTTTGTTGGTGAGCAGCTTTTTCATGGCGCGGGCTGAGGCCGCAATTGCCCATGACGACCGAAAAACCTTCTTACGCAGCCTGATACTCACCGCCTTCCTGGGCCTGGTGTTTTTGGCCGGTGTTGTTGGCCTGGAGTGGAACGGCGAATTATCTCCGACAGATGGTGTTTTTGGCGCGGTTTTCTTCGGGATGACCGGCATTCACGCTCTCCACGTTGTCAGTGGAGTTATCTTTATCTTCATCGTCTGGAATAACGGCCGTCGTGGTCATTATTCGGGCGAGAAGCATTGGGGGGTAGAAGCCTGCGCTGTTTATTGGCATTATATTGATGTCGTTTGGATTTTCTTCTACCCGTCGCTGTACTTAATTGGTAAAGCTGTCGGGGTGTAAGAACCTTAACGGTGTTTGTAGATTAGAATTTGGTAATCTAAAGTTCCATACCAAATCTTCCAATCTACAATCTAAGAATGGACCCCATACTCCGTGCTGTTCTCACTTCATGGGATTGGCGCATTGAAGTAATTTTAGTCCTGGCGCTTGCCGGGACTATTTATACCAGGGGGTGGCTGCGTTTAAGAAAACGTACTGCTGCACGCCAGGGAAGGAACCGCTGGCAGGCAGGCGCAGTTTGGCGGCCGATTGTCTATATCATTGGGCTCCTTGTCCTCGGACTGGCCTTGATGTCCCCGATTGACGTGCTTGGTTCCCAACTTTTCTTTATGCACATGATCCAACATATCGTGTTGGTCAGCATTGTGCCACCGCTGTTGTTGTCGGCCAACCCACTCCCTTTTTTCTTATGGGGAATGCCTGGTGGAATTAGAAAACAATTCGGCCGTCTGCTGGGGCGGCAGGGCAAACTGCGGTTGGCGCTGCAAAAGTTTGCCGGGCCAGGTACGGTTTGGGTGGCATATGTCATTATCTACTTAGGCTGGCATGATCCATCCTTCTATAATGCTGCTTTGGAAAGTGAACTGGTTCATGACCTGGAACACATTTCCTTTTTTGGCGTGGCAATGTTGTATTGGTGGCTTATCCTGGGAGTGGGGCCAGTTGTCCATAAGCCTTTTTCAGCCATAGGTCGTTTCATTTTTTTGTTGATGGCAATTCCACCCAATATGATTGCCGGTATGGCAATTGCCTTTAGCCACTCGCCCATTTATCCCCATTATGAAGTAATGCCGCGAATCTGGAATATTTCGGTGATGAGTGATCAGCGTCTGGCTGGAGTTATTATGTGGGTTCCAGGCAGCATGATGTACATCATGGCGGCACTTGTTGCAGCCGCTCGCTGGCTGCAAGATGAGGAACAAAAACCGGCTCTGCCTGAGTCAGAGTGGGCAACAGACGAGGCATTCATCGCGCCCGGATTAGAAAAAAGATGAGATTACAAAAATTATTCTGGATAGCGGCGATTGTGTTGTCAGGGGGACTACTATATGTAGGTGTGGCAGAAGCGCATGCCGGGGGGAAAATGCAGGTGGCCTCTATGGACGCCGGCGTGTATAAGCTGACAGTCTGGACTTCGCCAAATCCTGCATATGTGGGTCAGGTTCACGTGGCAACGGCCGTTGTTTCAGCGGAAGATGCGCTGCCGGTGCTGGATGCCTCCGTATTTGTTAATCTCGTTCCCCAGAGCCTTCAGGGAGAGGGCTTCAGCAAAGAAGCAACAACCGACGATTCGGTCAATAAATTTTTGTATGAGTCTATCTTTGATATTACGGCCGAAGATACATATCAGGTAACAGTAACGGTAAACGGGGCGGACGGTAATCAGGGGGAAGTGACTTTTGACTTGGAAGTTGTCCCAGGACCACCGCTTTTTCTTGTATTGGCGGCTCTGGTCGTACTGGGTATCGTGACCGGTGGGGCAGTCTGGTTTTATCTGCGTGCGACCAGCCCCACGCCACAAGATGAGGAAGTAGATGAGTTCGACGCCGTCTCCGCCTGAGACAGAGAGTAAAAGTATTCAGAAGACAACAGGCAGCCGCCTGCGAAAATTGCCTGTTGTTTTATTTAACCGTCATTGGTGGTGGTCAACGTTGATTGTTATTTTGGCGATTTTGGTTTTAGCTCGTCTGGGGGTCTGGCAGCTTGATCGTCTGCAACAGCGGCGAGCACTAAATGCAGCCTTTATTGCCCAGTTTTATGGGGAAAAGTTAGATTTGAACGGGGAACTATCGGAAAGTAATCCAGAGGATTTGACCGATAGACAGGCTGTTGTAAGCGGTCAATTTGATTATTCAAACCAGATTATCTTGAATACTCAGAACTATGGGGGGCGACCAGGCGTTCATCTCGTTACGCCGCTCCTGATTGACGGAAAGGATGAGGCTGTTCTGGTTGATCGGGGATGGATTCCTTCAGATGAGTTTGAAAAGGGGGAGTTGGAGCGGTTTGATGAAACGGCCGAACAGCCGGTAGAGGGCGTCCTCCAACTTTCGCAGACTCTGAACGGCAATAGGGAAACAGCCGCTGAACCAGGACAGAAAGAGTGGTACCGCATTGACATTGAGGCCATCAAGTCAGTATTTCCCTATAAATTATTGCCGGTATATATGTTGGAATCACCGGAAGAAGAGGTTGATACAACTTTGCCGATTAGACAGGAAATCGAATTGGATCTGACGGATGGGCCTCATTTGGGATATGCAATTCAGTGGTTTCTCTTTGCCATCATTCTGGTAATTGGCTATGTTCGCTACGTCTGGCTGCATGATGAAGGGCCGGAAAGTTAACTGGGGGATTCACCTGGCGATCTTTCTTTCTTATACGGTGATTTCCCTGATAATCGGTTTATGTTAACCTGAGTAGATGATAAGTAGGTAAATGGGCGTTGCCGGTATTCTTTTCCTTGCTTATAATTTTGGGTACTGAGTAGATATAGTAGATACAGTTTCAAGGGAAGGTTAATATGCTGAGTCGTCTAAAGCTGGAAGAAGGCTGGTTTACGTTGCTCCTTGTTTGGGCGCTTGTCATTATTGCCGCAGCAGCGACTTTAGATGCCGAATTGATGGATGGGTTGGAGTATCTGCCGTTGATTGGCACGGCGGCGGTGTTAGCGGGGGTCTTACTTGCCAAGAGCCGTTTTTCCAGTCGGACAGCCCATATCTTTAGTCTGGTTTATGGCCTCGGCCTCCTGGTCTTCATCTTGGGGTCAATGCTTCCAGAGTCGATGACCTGGCAGGCGCGTATTTTTGACCTGGTTGAACGGCAGTTTGTGTGGGTGACGAAGGCGCTTTCGCAAGGAGCGAGCCGGGATGGCCTTATTTTTGTCATACAAACCAGCGCTGTGTTCTGGTTGTTGGGATATACGGCCGCCTGGTACACATTCCGTGCTCCGAGGGTCTGGCGTGTTGTGCTGCCCAGCGGACTGGTCTTAATGAGTGTTGTCTATTATTACTACGGCCCCAAGCCACTGGTAGCTTTTCTGGCTCTCTATGTGTTGGTCGCGCTTATCTATGTGGCCCGGACACATCTGGTGGCACAGGAAAAAATCTGGCGAACAGCGTCCGTGCGCTATGAACGAGACATCCGAATTAACTTTCTTCAGGCAAGCTTTCTGGTTGCCCTCCTCTCACTGGGAATCGCCTGGACAATTCCGACCGCGCAGGCGAGTACGGCCGTTAACGATGCCTTGGGAGAAACGGGATTCAAGGGAACATGGCAAGATTTTCAAGATAACTGGACGCGGCTCTTTTCCTCCCTTCGTTCCTATGGGGGAGGTACGAGCGACCTCTATCGCGATAATCTGGCTTTGGGAGGCCCACGCACCGTCGGCAACCAGCTTGTAATGGATATTTACGTCGAAGAACAACTGCCTTACGTCTACTGGCAGGCTGTCGCTTTTGACCGTTACATTGATGGCAACTGGTCTGTTTCAGAAGGCGACCAAAACTTGCATTTCCCGGAAGATGGCGACTTAAATACGACCCGCTATTCAGCCCGTCATGAAGTGCTTGAGACGGTCATCAACTTTCTACCGAGTGCCGGATCGATTTATGGCGCACCTGAGATTGTGAATACAGATCGTCAGATATTTGTAACTGAGAGTGGGAAAGGGGAGAGTGAAGAGATAAGTTCGATCCAGTCGCGGTTCGTGATGCGGCAGGGGGATCGTTATCAGGTTATCTCTTCCATCAGTCTGGCAGATGCGACCAGCCTTCGCAATGCACCACAGACTTACCCGGATTGGATAATGGAAAAGTATCTGCAAATGCCGGATACCATTACCCCGGAAACAATTGCTCTGGCCGAAGAGTTAACAGCCGGATTGACCAACCCCTTTGATAAGGCCATCGCCATTCGGGACTGGCTCAGAACCAATATCAAATACAACGATCAGATTCAAGCGCCGCCAGATGGAGTTGAACCGATTGATTATGTTTTATTTGAGGGGAAAGAAGCTTACTGCAACTATTATGCATCCAGTATGGCAATCATGCTGCGTTCCCAGGGAATTCCGGCTCGCTTCGTAGGCGGATATGCCCAAGGTGATTGGGATGAAGCGTCCAGTTCCTACCGGGTTCGTTCCAGCAATTCACATTCCTGGACGGAGGTTTTCTTCCCTGGTTATGGCTGGATTCAGTTTGAGCCGACGGCCGCTTTGCCGGCAGGCGACCGCCCGGAATCGAGCGGCAATCCAGGGGATGCCTTTGCATCGCCTTCTATCGCGGACGAGGATCGGCCGTTATTCCAGGAGTTAGGGGCCGAAGACCAGAATGACCTTGAAAGCCAGGGTAGCCTGGTTGGTGAAGAGAGCCTGAATGATGGCGTGGGCGAAGGAACCCTTAATCCGATAATGATTATTCGGATTGTGGTTGCTGTGGTTATTCTTGGCCTGGCCGCTGCGGTTGTCCTCATTGCAGGTCAGATGAATAAGCGGGTCGAGTCGAATGTGGAGAAGAGTTACGGCCGACTTGAGTCCTGGGCGCCCTGGTTAGGGGTGTTAATCCGTCCGGTTCATACGCCCTACGAACGGGCCGCGCTGATGGCTTCGGCCGCGCCAGAAGGCAAAGAGCCGCTTCGTAACTTTGCCCACCAGTTTGTCCGCCAACGCTTTAGTCCAGACAAGTCGGCCGATACCGATTTCAACCCCATCTCAGAGTGGAAACTGTTACGGCCGACCTTGATCCGCCAAATTTTCCGCCACCAACTTCAAAAGCTGCGACAACGGTTTCGGGATCGAGATTAGAGGGGGGGACGGTTCTCCTGCTGTGCTACTTCCTCAAGATAAGATAGAATAAGCCTATCATTACTGGAAGAAGAGGCCCAGTCTTTTGAGTGAAGAACCAATAACCCAGACCCAGACCGATCTTAAAAAGCTGCGCCAGTTGATTGATGACCTCGAAGAGGTTGTTGACAGGCAGCATCAAACGTTTGCCGAGGCGGATACGGCTGGCGCGATGGTGCATTCGAGTCGGGAGCTGGTGAAGCTGCTGACCCCCGCAAAATTAACGCTGGAGGCATTAGCCCGCCGGGTCGAAAACCAGGAAGAAGAACGCCAGCAGATGAAGGCGTTGCAGGAAGTGGGGGCCGTTATCAACTCTTCACTGGATCAGAGCCAGGTTCTCAATACCGTCATGGACACCATCATCGAATTGACCGGCGCTGAACGCGGCTTTTTGATGCTGGTTAACGAGGAAACCGGGGAGATGGAGGTGGAGGTCGCTCGCAACATCAACCGCGAGACGATTGAAGAGTCCACCTTTGAGATTAGCCGGAGTATTGTCGGAAGCGTGGCGAAAACGGCCATTTCCGTTGTGACCACAAATGCCCAGGCAGACCCCCGATTTGCTTCCCAGGAAAGTATCATCAGCTACAATCTACGCTCCATCCTATGTGTACCATTGAAGATCAAAGACACCATTATCGGCGTTATTTATGCCGATAACCGCATTGTCTCCGGCATCTTTGTCGATACGGATCGGGATTTGCTGACAGCCTTTGCCAATCAAGCGGCCGTTGCGATTGAAAATGCTCGTCTGTTCAAACAAATCAGGGACCAACTGGCCGACATCACTGAGATGAAGAACCTTCAAGATGATGTTTTTGAATCCATTGCCAGCGGCGTCATTACAATTGATATTGCGGACCGTATCTCCCTCTATAACCGGGCGGCGGAGCGTATTTTAGGCGTTCCCAGCCATCTGGTGATTGACCGGAACTATCAAAAAGTTTTGGTCTCAGTTGGGGAAGAAGTAGAAGCGTTGGTGGAACAGACAAAACTGACCGGCGGGTATCACAACATTGAGATCGATACCCATCTTGCTGATCGCAGCGGAACGACCACCCTCAATCTAACCTTCTCCCCCCTGCGGGATATACAGCAGGAAACGCTGGGGGTGGCGATGGTGTTGGATGACATTTCGGAGAAGAAGCGCTTGGAGAGCGTTCGCCGTTATCTGCCCCCCGCGCTGGTTGACCAGGTGCGCGATCTGGATGCTGCACAACGGCCGCAGCGCCGCTATGTAAGCGTCATGTTTGCCGATGTTCGAGGCTTCACGACGATGAGCGAACAATTGAAGCCGGAACGGTTGATTGAAATTATCAACGGCTATTTCACCATTGCCGCTCGTGCCATTAGTGATTTGGAAGGGTTGATTGATAAGTTTATGGGCGATGCGGTCATGGCCTTGTTTAACACCCCTCTCAATCCCCAGAAGGATCACTTTGATCGGGTAGTGAAGGCGGCTCAATTGATGCGGGAAGGGGTTCTCCAATATAACGAAACAGTCCCGGAGGACGAACGGTTGTATTTTGGCATTGGCATTCACGTAGGCGAAGCCGTCGTTGGGAATGTGGGCAGTCAACTACGGAAAGATTATTCTGCAATTGGGGATGCGGTCAATCTGGCAAAACGGCTCCAGGAAATAGCCCATGCCAACCAGATTATCCTGAGCGAAGAAGCCTACGATCACGTAAAAGATTGGGTCGATGTGGAGAAGCTGGAGCCGGTACAGGTGAAGGGCAGACAGGCGCTAACGCAAATATATGATCTGAAATGAAAGCGGCCGTGTGGGGTGATTAATTGGCGAATGGTTATTGAGGCTTTTTGTTCCAATGTCCCCATTAATAATTCACGAATTCACCAATTCACCAATTAATTATTGACCTCGATTGGTCCAAGAATGTAGCGATCCCCGTTCAATGAGCCATCCGGTTCCGAAAGGTACAAACGCCGGTGGCTGGTCATTTCATAAAGGCCCGCTTCGAGGTAGTAGGTTCCGGGGGATAGATCGGCCGAAATTGGCACGCGATACGGATCAAGCATCCGCTGTCCGGGCAGCCATTTAGGAATCCATAGATAAGTCGGGGCAGAACCGCCAAGCGGAGTGTAATCGAGCGTGACCAGGGGGTGATCGGCCGAATCAATCAGATGGACAAAAACGCTGTAGCTGTCTTCGGGGGAAGCCAGACTTTCCCATTCCAGGGTCAAATGAACGGTGCTGCCTGATTGGACGATGAGAGGGTCGTCTGTCCAGGGAGCGGTGCGCCGGTCGAAACCCTGGGAGGCCGTTGCCGACACCAGCCCAACCCGCTGCCTGAAATTCGCCAGCAGACGGCCGCTTTGCAATGGAAATGCCTGGGCCGTCACATCCAGAAAGCCAATTTCCACCAAAGAGCCGCTGTCCTCATTCTGGCTGAGATTACGGAGATGGAGGGTCAGCGGATAACGGCCGCTTTCCATATCCGGCGGCAGCGCAAAATCAAATCGCTCCACAATGACCTCGCCCGGTTTCCAGAGCGGGGTGATGAGATGGCTGTCGGTGGTGAAATCATACAAAATATCGCCAACATAAAGGTTGGGAACATAATAATCGGCCGTTCCAACCGGGCTTCGCATAGCCAGAGTAAAAGGGACATACTCACCCCCCGTCACCTCAGTTTGGGGAAGCTGGTAGGCGACAATTTCCAAATCACCGGCGGCAGCAGGGGTATCCAGTTTGGTCAATTCCGGTGGAATGGTATGGTCTTCCTCAACGACCTGGTAAAAGGGGCCGCGCGGCCGTAAACGAAAACCGGCAGCCACAATTTCAGGACGATAGCCGCTGAGATAGACCGGCCCGCCGCCCAAGAAGTCAAAAACGCTTTCCAGCCAGGGGCGGTCGGTTGAAACCAGACGGGGTGTGACATCGGCCGGATCAGGCAGGCGGTCTTCCACAAATTGGGTATACCATAGGGGAGTCATATGCTCCCAATCGTTCAGAAGAACAGCCCCCTCGCCGGAACCATCGAACCAGTCAAAAACCTGGTTGACATAACTATCGCCCGTATCGTAATCGGCCAGCGAGATAGTGGGCAGGTTGCGAAGAAGCTGCAAGCCCGGCCCCAGCAGGAAAAGGGCCGCCATCAGCAAAAAAATAAGCCGCCGTTCCAGTTCGACGCGCTGTAGAAGCAGGTGAATCAAACCATAGAGGCCGATCCCGGCCAACAGGCCAACCAGCATAAAGGGGCCAAGCAGATAGGCCATAATGTCTTGCTGTCGGAGGTTGTTGACAAAGAGATAATTGCACAAGAAGGTCAGGACAAAGAGCAGCCCCAGCTTGTGAAGGCCGGATTTTCGGCCGAATAACCAGAGCCAGCCAATGCCCAACAAGGAGAGAAAGATAGCGGGCAGGGAATATTGGAGACGCAGCAGCGTCCAGAACACCAGCAGCCGGTCCAACTGGTCACGGAGGCCGAAGAAGGGCAGGCTCTCGGTGATGCCTCGACCGAGAACGTGGTCCAGGAAGCCATTCAGGGTGTTCATGGTGTCCGGCCCAAATTCGGGGTGCATGGCGCTGCGAATGGGGAAATAGAGCCAGATGGAAAGCCCCAACAGCGCACACAGAACCATTTTGAGCAAAAGCCGCCAGTCCCGCAAGATGGCCGGTTTGGCCCACACGATAAAGAGGGCATAGGCCGGGAAGCTGAAAACGGTCAGAGGGTGGTGGGTGACGCCCAATCCGGCCGAAACGCAGAAAACCAGCAGCCAATTTACGCTGTCCCTCCGGTGGTTAGGCCCAATTGGGCCAACCTCCGGGACGATTGACCCGATATACCATTTGGTCAGAAAGAAGAGATTACCGACCAGAAAAGCGGCCGTAATGATGTGCGGGTTGGCGTGGATAGCGTGCTGCCAGATATCGGCCGAAAAACCCACCAGCAGCGCAGCAAAAAGGGTGATAAGGGTTGTAAACTGGTTGTGATTGCCCGGTATGGCCGTGCTGATAGTCCGAATCGTGGCAAAGATGAACAGGGCAGCGAGAGTGGCAAAGACGGCCGATAACAGGTGCATCCGCCAGGGAATGTCGCCGAAGGGAACGAGCGTTTGGAACAGCTTGCCAACCAGCGTAATAAAGGCATAACCAGGAGGGTGGGCAATGCCCAGGATATTGGCGACAAAGGTATATTCCGTCGGGTCGCCCAGCACCAACCCCCGCGCCAATGTGATGAGGTATAGGATTGGAATAAGCAGTAGGAACAAGGGTGCTGTATTGTTGAGTGACAGCTTGCTTATAGCCCTGTAAAAACCCGCTGCGGCTTTGCCCGCATTCTTATGCGGCCTTTGCGCCTCTGCGTTAAAATTTCCCGCTGCGTTAAAAATTTCCTCTCTCCAATAGCTCGTCATAGATGGCGATTGTTTCTTTTGCTGCCCGCGTCCAGCTAAATTTGGCAGCCTGTTGCAGCCCCAACTGCCGCCGGTGCTGGTATTCATCGGAATTGGTTAGTAAGCGGCGAATGATGGCCGTCATCTCGGCCGTATTCTCCGGGTCAAAGTAAGCAGCCGCCTCGCCGCCAACTTCCGGGTGGCTGCTGCTGTCGCTGGCAGCAACGACCTGACCACAGGCCATATGCTCCAAAATCGGCAGGCCAAACCCTTCATACAGACTGGGCTGGACGGCGAGGTCTGCGGCGGCAATGACAGCCGGTAAATCTTCGTCGGGAACCCAACCGAGAGGACGAACGGCCGACTCCAGATTTTCGGCCGCGATTCGGGCAAAGAAGTCATTATAGAGCCATCCCTTACCCCCGGCCAACACCAGACACAGGTCGGGAAAATCGCCCCTTAGGGTTGTTAAAGCGTCTACCAGCCTGTCCAGATTCTTTCTCGGTTCAATGGTGCTGAGATGGAGCAGAAAACGGCCGGGCAGCTCATATTTCTGGCGAACGGCTTTAATCTGTTCCGGCGAAGGCGGCCGAAAATGGTCAGCCGCCGCTTCGTAGACGACATGGATTTTAT
This sequence comes from Promineifilaceae bacterium (SeqCode), assembly GCA_049281335.1. Taxonomy (GTDB): domain Bacteria; phylum Chloroflexota; class Anaerolineae; order Promineifilales; family Promineifilaceae; genus JAKEFB01. Next base: position 725 of record JBAPRX010000364.1, on the reverse strand, counting down.
CCGGTTCGATCTGGTAATGTTCAATGATGTCCTGGCGGCTGGCCTCCGATACGGCAATGATAGCCGTTGCCCGGCGGCAAAAGAGCGGAACCGCCAGATTAAGGAACCAGTAGTTGAGCCGCTTATGATAGGCGGGGTAGAGCTTGAAAATCAGGTCGTGGATGGTCAGGATCGTGGGAACACCGCGCAAAGGCATCAGCAGATGCTCCGTGCTGTGGAACAGTTCGGCGTCGGGCAGGAAGCGATTGAAGGGAATACGGCCGAGATGGGCCAGCCAGATCGCCATCCGCCAGGGTTTATACCCCGCTTTCACGCTGCGGTGGGGGAGGTGGGAGAGGCTTTGGGGGAGACGGCCGTCTTTTCCCTGGTTATAGAAGAGGGCAAAACGGCCGTGCTGCTGCCTGTCCAGATTAAGCGCGACCTGCTCGCTGTAGCGGCCCAGCCCCGCCCGGCTGTGAACGGCCGCTGAGACATCAATATAAATCATAAAGGGAAAACTCACGCAAAAACGCAAAGACGCAAAAAAATTGATAAGTGAGAAATTAGGTAATTGGTGATAAACAGCACCGCTTGCAATTGGAAACGCCCAATTACTGGTTGCTCAATCCCAGATATTTTCAAGTTGTCTTTGAAAACTCACTTGGCGTCTTAGCGTCTTTGCGTGCCATAATTTTATTCGGTTTCTCAGCTATTTCTTTTCGGGAGGATGATTGGCCCACCAATCG
>JBAPRX010000363.1:0-3769 GCA_049281335.1 Promineifilaceae bacterium (SeqCode) | reverse complement strand
GCCGCAATTACCGCCCCAGATACTTGTTTTCGGCAAATTGAGTTTGTGGGCATTCTGAAAGGGACGGAGCATGAAAAGCTGGCCCAGGAATTTGTTGACTTTATGCTCTCGAAGGAATTTCAGGAAGATATTCCCCTCAATATGTTCGTCTTCCCGGCCAATTTGGAGGCAGCACTGCCGGATGTCTTTACCCAATGGGTAACAGTGCCGGACTCGGCCGTTATTGTTGATCCAGTCCAAATCGAAGCCCACCGCTCAGAATGGATTGAGGCATGGACGGAGGTGGTTTTGAGGTAGGGACATGGCCTGATTTCATGAAAATCCTATGGATACAAAATGTCTTTACCGGCCGTTTTTTGTTGGTAACTCCTCTGCTATGTTATAAATCGCAGAGAAATTAATCACAGCAAAAATGGAGGCAGTATGAGTTCACCGACACTGGCTGAGTGCCAGGGATTAGTTGATAAGTGGGTACAGACGATTGGGGTACGCTATTACTCAGAGTTGACCAATATGGCCGTTCTGACGGAGGAAGTGGGAGAGGTGGCCCGGCTGATGTCGCGCATTTACGGCGACCAGAGTTTCAAGAAAACGGAGGAGGCTTATGATCTGGGGGACGAACTGGCGGACGTGTTCTTTGTGTTGGTTTGTATTGCCAATCAGACGGGCGTGGATTTAACGGCCGCTTTTGAACGGAACATGGAGAAGAAGACGGTACGGGATGCTAAAAGGCATCAGGAAAACGAGAAACTGAGCAAGTGAGCAACCGGTAGAACGAGCGGTTCATAATAGTGTATACTATAGGTGACTGTCATAGAGTACAAAGGATAGACGAAATGGTTGCTTTAAAGGGCAAAACGGCCGAAAAACAATCATATATCACTTATGAGGAGTACCTGACCCTGGCTGGTGAAGCGCAAATAACCGAATGGGTGGATGGGGAGGTTATTACTTATATGCCGCCATTTTACACACACCAGGATATAGTTACATTTTTAGCTGCGATCCTTCGAGAATTCGTTTCAATTCTACAGCTTGGCGAAATTATTATCGCACCTTTTGAAGTGAAATTATGGACAGAAGGGCCATCTCGGGAGCCAGATTTGTTTTTTGTCGGCAAGGCGAATCTGACAGATCTAACAGATAGACGATTCGAGGGTGGGCCTGACTTAGTCGTGGAAGTCATTTCGGCCGATAGCGTCCGCCGCGACCGGGTAGATAAGTTTCAAGAATACGAGCAGGCTGGTGTCAAGGAATATTGGCTGATTGATCCGCGCACGAACCGCCAGCAAGCCGACTTTTATGAGCGAGATGAAACAGGGCTATTTGTTCCGGCTGAACTCGACGAGAACGGCGTTTTTCATTCGGCCGTTCTGCCTGGTTTTTGGTTGAATGTCAATTGGTTTTGGGAGGAACCGTTGCCTAATCCACAGTTTCTATTAGCGCAGCTTTTCATGACGAGTGAGAGCATTTCACCCGAAATTCGTTTGGCTTATCACGCTCTCTATGAGGCATTGAAAAAGGAATAACTAAACGAGAGCCAGACGTTTCTCTACGGCCGACATCGTTTCATTCGGTAAATAGCCACCCATTTCCACAATAGTTGATCCCATCGCTTCCATGCGCTGACAAACATCGCAGAGCGCTTCTTTTTGTTCTTCGGCCGTTAATGCCAGGGAGGGCCGCTTCTTAGGGTCAAAAACTATTTCTTTGCCAGATAATAATCCTTCAATATCGTTGACCAACCAATGCAGATCGTCAAGCCAGGAGTTGAAGAGAAGGGTGTCTTCCCGAACAATATATTTGACAATGATAAAGGCCATCATCCAGAAAAAGGCGGTTTTTTCGGCCGCGATTGTGGCGCGTTCGGCCGTTTCGAGCGGCTCAACAGAGGATTGCAAAGGAATACCGACTTTATCAAAGAGCAGCCGTGACTCCCTCGGCCGTACCGCCAGCGATTGAGGTACCAATATCCAGTCTACGATTAGGGCGGTCTCGTCGTAGATAACACAGGTAAAGGTCCCTCCTGGAGGAGCATTGTTGTGATTTTCGTGGATGATTGCAGGATGGCCGAAACGACTGAACAGCGCCAGTCGTTCGGGCGTGGTTTGCCCGCCTTTCTGAAACGGCCGCTTGCAGAGCTTTTCGGCCGATTCATCATTCAAAATAACGGTTAAATCCAGATCGCTGATGGCGTCCCCTTTTCCCCGCCCCAAACTCCCCGTCAGCCAGACAGCAATAATGCGATTATCAGCCTCATTGTTGGTGACAATCTCACCTAATAAGTGGGTTCTCAACGCAGCATAAGCCTCTAACATTATATGCCCTCGATTGTGGGTGGATGCCATCCAGCGCTGACCCATTTTTGACGTGCTGGTACGATAACTTCATTATTTATCTTGAGAGCTACAATCGTTGCTCGGCCGACGGCCGTTAATCCGTCTATCTTTAGACCACTTGCATCCCATGCAAAATGCTCCTGCCAACTTTGCTCACGAGGATTGAACAGGGAAACCCAGTCGTTGGTCAGCGGATCTTTGGCAGTTGTCTGAGGGCCTTTGAACTCATTGCATAAACGGCAGGCAAAACATAGATTTTCAAAAGCCCGTTCACCACCTTTGCTTTCAGGGATGATATGATCAGGAACCAATTTCTGACCAGAGTTAGCCTGTGAAGTTTGGCAGTAAGCGCAGCGATGATCATCCGCTTCTTCTAATTGGCGGCGTAATTCTCCGGGGAGATAGATGCTCATGGTTTCTAAAGTTTGTCGGCGGGAGGAAGTTGGAACCCGCGCCACCGTAATAGAGCGGCGGCATGGGCTTTACGAAGCATGAAGCGGTCGGCCTCGCGGCGAAGATGGGTTAGTTCTTCCCGTTCGGCCGTTGTCAAGGCATCGTTGGCATTCTTATAAAGCAGATCTTCATACCGATCCATTTCAGCATCGCTTTGTTGGCTGCGAGCAATTTGCCAAAGAGCCTTATTATCCAAACGATCTAGAGCAGCCAAATCCGGTTGAAATTCGGCGGCAACATTTTCCCAGTCTGGCGGACTGCCTACTTCCACAGCATGGAGTAAAACATCCGTTACAGACTGTTGCGTAGCTCTAGCAACCTGTTCAAATCGCAAATAAAGATGTTCTGGTAAGGGTAAAGTCACATTTTGAATCGTCATTTTAGTCCTTGTTTTTATTTATCCATCTGAGAATAAACCCTTGTAAAACAAAACATTGAGGTATTACCTCTCTACTATTTTAGCATACCTTTTCAAAGCGTAGCAGATTGATTGTATGTAGAGCGAATTAAGCGTTTGTAGTGGCTCTGGCCCGGAGTTGGCCGCAGCCGGCGTCTATGTCTATGCCGCGACGCTGGCGGATGGTGCTGGGGAGATTGTATTCGGCGAGAATTGCCTGGAATTGGCGGGCAGCGGCCGTATTGCTGGGTATGCCTTCATAGCCGGTGGTGGGATTTAGGGGGATGAGGTTGACGTGGGCTTCCAGCCCTTGCAGAAGACGGCCGACAGCGTGTGCCTGTTCAAGGGTATCATTCTCCCCTTCGATCAAGGCCCACTCGAAGAAGATACGACGGCCGCGTTTTTCAATGTAATAGCGACAGGCGTCTACCAGTTGGGCCAGTGACCATCGTTTATTGATGGGGACCAGGGCGGTGCGTTCGGCATCGGTAGCAGCATGGAGACTGACAGCCAGGTTAATCGGCCGTTCTTCGTCGGCCAGGCGGCGAATGGCTGCGGGCAGCCCGACCGTGCTGAGAGT
>JBAPRX010000362.1:0-2439 GCA_049281335.1 Promineifilaceae bacterium (SeqCode) | reverse complement strand
ATGGTGTAATGTCTGGGAGGGATCATAATGGCTGGTAACTGGTTGATTGGTGGTTAGTAATTGATGATTGGTGATTGGGTTGATTATCAGTAAAGACCCTGCGGGTCGAGTTTTTCGCGGATAACGGTCAGTTCGGCCGATGTTGGTGGTGTGATTTCTTTGAGATCGGACGAGACGTTCAAGGGCCAGGCAATGTCAGCCTGAATGGTTTCGGCCGTTTCACCGGGCGCAACCTCTACTAATGTCATTTCTTTGGTGTCAGCATCGAAATTGAACAGGGCGCGGTCGGTGATGACCTGCTCCGGGCCGCCGCCGGGAATTCCCAATACAGAGCGGTCGGTACGGCCGTCCAGGTGGCCGGGGCTGGTCAGGAAGTCCAACCTTTCAACAAAGGCCCGCTTTTTGAGCCGCATAATCATCAGGGTGCGGTGGGCGTTAATGGCGATTTCGCATGCGCCGCCGGAACCAGGTAGACGGACTTTGGGGCTGTCGTACTCTCCAATGACGGTGGTGTTGAGATTACCGTATTTGTCTATCTGTGCGCCGCCGAGAAGAGCCGTATCAACCAGCCCGCCTTGCAAATAAAGCATAAAGAGGTCGGCCATGCTAACGGCCGAAGTCGCATCACTGACCAGCGTCGGGTCGCCGATAGAAAGGGGCAGCCGGGCGGGATGCGCCCCGAAAATGCCGCTCTCATAGACCAGCTTCATCTCCGGGGAGTGTGTGCGTTGGGCCAGATTGCAGGCAATGTTAGGGAGGCCGACGCCGACGAAGACAACCCGGCTGCCTTCGAGGGCGCGGGAGGCGTTAATGATCATAAGTTCGGAGGGAGAGTAGGTCATAAAGCACCAATTTCAGACGGCAAAACGCCATTTTTCAGCAGATGAAGAAAGATGGGCGTTTTATCGCCTTGACGCTTACCTTCACCGGCCGCTTCTGCAATCAGGTCGTAGCCGCTGGTGTAGGTGAAGGTGTAAGCCCGAAAGAGGGGGTCACTAATGAAGCTAAAGCCTTTTTCAGCCCGTTCTTTTGTTGCCAGGCCATAGGTCTGGAAATAGTCAACGGTTTGTTCTTTATTCAACTGACCGGTGTGATAGAGGATGGCGGCATTGCCCATGACATGACGAAGAAGACGGCCGGATTTGTTTAATCGAATCGTTTGCTCGACCGGTTCGGGGTCAATACCGGCGGCGGGCAGAATGACTTCGTTCACCCATTCATAGCTGCTGTTATGGGGGAAGATGATTTCGGCCGCTGTTGTGGCAATCCCTTCGGCAATGACCCCTTCGGGGGCGTTCAAAAGTCGGACGGCAAATTCGCCCCAGCCTTTCTCCCAATATAAAAGGCTCTCTTTCAGGACAGCTTCGGTGTGATGGCCGGGGTAGCCTTCGTGGGCGAAGGTGTCCAGCAGGGCCAGGGCGTTGGAGGGGATGTCGGTGTTAAATTCAATGAGGGATCGGCCGTTTCCCAAATACCAGTTATAGGCACTCCAGGGTTGGCTGCTGGTTAATTTGATTTCAACAGATTCATCTTCTGGCAGCGTCAGGAGAGCGGCCGTTCGGCTGCGGGTTTCAGCGCGAGCCAGTTCCAATAAAGGGAGAATCTGTTCTATCTCAATTTCAAATTTCTTGCGGCGATTGTTCATCCGTTCAGCAAGTATACCACTGCCGGGCAGCAGGGTATCCAATTCCCGGTGGACGGCGACGAGGTCTTCTTCCGCTATCAACTGCGGCCGAATGTCGAAAAGGCGGTTGGCTTCGTCGTAGTAGTCAAATTCCTGGCCGTTTAACATACGGACGGTGCAGTCGATGGCCCGCAGGACGCCGGTGAGGTAGCGGTGGCGCTGGGGTGGCTCAGTAGGCAGATTGTCTTGCAGCCAGGCAAGGTCATCCAGCAGAGCGGCGGAGGATTTCTTGGGAGTGGATTGAACGGCCGATTTCAATTCCTCCGGCCCGGTGTAGGCATCCACATAGCCTTCGATGTGTTTGTCTATTTCGAGAGCCAGGCGGAGGTAGTTACGGCCGAATTCGTCGAGTGGTTTCATGTGTTGTTCTTCATGCAAAGTTTAGGTTCAGTAACTAGGTAATTGGGTAATTGCAAGCGGTGTTCTTTACCGTCAATTACCCAATCATCCGTATCGGCCGTAATTCACTGCCTCTGCCCACATCTCGCCCGGAGCCAGGCTGTCCAGCCGTTCCTGGCCTAGTTTTTCGAGATAGGCGGCGCGGTTGGGGACGTCGTAGACCCATTCTTGCAGCCATGCTTCCGTTTGCGCCTGGTCGCGGGAGATGTTGTCCCAATCGAGATAGAAGGCGTTGTCGCGGTCGTAGTAGCCCTGGGCATAGCTGGGATGAGCGCCGTAAGGTTCGTGGACAACGGCGTCAACGATGATGCCGGGAATGAGGGTGCGGTTAGGGTCGCGGCGGATGGTTTCTTCGT
>JBAPRX010000361.1:0-11407 GCA_049281335.1 Promineifilaceae bacterium (SeqCode) | reverse complement strand
CATTGAGAAAATTTTGGCCGCCGTATAGACAGAGGTCGTGTTGTGACGGGCGTGTCCGTCAATGGCTGAGCCATCTTTAACCAGGGCGTCAACATCGGCCACCGCCACGAGAATCTTAACTTTATCTCCAGGCAGGGACTCGGCCACAGTCAACTGATCCAGGTCGCGGGAGTCATCATTGTCAATGGATGCCCACAACAAACCCGTCAGGTCACGTATCCTATAACCATCTCCGGCTGACTCGCCGTTCACGTCTGCCGGTGCCTTAATCTTGTCCAGTTCAGCAAGCACCGCCGCCGAAAAGTCTGGGAGCAAGCCTCTATCTAGCATGGCCTTCTGAGCAATACGCTCCAGGATTAGCCGGTGTTGCTGACCAGAGTGCGATGTTTGTGACATAAGCGTTTCTCCAGTTAGGTCGAGAAGAATGTCATTCGATCATTTTGAATCGATCCTACAAATTTTCGGATTTATATAACCCCAAGCACATTCAAAACGATGAGGATAAGAGCGATAACGAGCAGGGAATGGATGAGGTTGCCAGTTTTTGGTATACGCGGACTTAGATTACTACCTAAAAAGCCTAACAGCCAGAGTACGATTAGAATGACAATGATGGTCCACAACATGAGAATTCTCCTTTTGAAAGATTAGGCAATCCGACATTAGCAGGTTGCCTAACAGTTTAATAAAATTCAGACGACTATTTAATTCCCAGAGGTGGCAGAAGATTAGCCGTGTACGGCCGTTATTCCTGCTTCGACGACGGGGCCCCAACGCTCTTTTTGTTGGTCAACTGCGTCCTGGCCGCCCTGTTGTAGATCCTCTGCATGGTCGTGAATGCTGGTCGAAATATCACGGGCTTTGGTGCGAACCTGGGCCACTCCACTATCAACAGCATCGGCCGTTTGCACCCGCAAATCCCTGCCTTTGCGCTGGATTTGCAGCCGTGTCTTTTTCCCAGATTGTGGCGCCAGCAGCAGCATCGTCCCGGCCCCGATCAGGCCCCCAAACAGCAGCCCGGCTAAAAACACCAGCCCGGCCAAAAAGCCGCTGGATTGATTAACATCGTATTCGTATTCGTCATTACTATTGTTCATTGTTTTGTCTCCTAAGTTTACTCGCGGTACGCTTCGCGAGTCGTTGTTTGTACGACAGCGACCGGTTCGCTGGTCATCGTCGTTTGTAGAGTAGGAACCGATTGGCTGGTTCTTGTCGTTTGGATCACAGGAATTTGTTCGCTGGTTTTTGTTTGGGTAACGTTAACCCCTGCCTCGCGGGGGCGATAGAAAATCAGCCAGACTAACCGTTCAAAAGCCCAGGCTAACAATGCATAGACCACTATGGCGATGAAGGAAGAAAGTTCCAATACAAACCCGCCAGACGCCGGGCTTCCGATCAACCCCTCGAAGGGGAAGAGGAAAATATGGCTCAGGCCGAAAGTAAAGGCCGCAAATGGATTTTCAGGGTTGGCCCCGATTAGCTTCAACCCAATCCGTAGCGCGATGAGGGCTTCGAGCATAACAAGACCCAGCCAAATCAATTGGGTGGCCTTAAATGAGAATAGACGCTGCTCCTGGCCCGATTCTCTTCGTGACGTTCTAACTTCTGATATTCGATTTTGTGACATTTGTACCTCACAGATAACCCCCCGGAGGGTCTGAACCTCCAGGAGGTTATATAAGACCGGGATTAGCGGAACGATCCCCGGCGAAAAAGACTAACAACTGCCAGTAAGATGATGGCGCCTACAAACGACACCAGTAAACCCGGCAAACTAAAGTTATCCTGGTTGATGGTGGCGATGCCCAACATTGGCGTCAGTACCACACCAGCAATGAACGCGCCAACGATACCAACAACAATATTGAGAATCAGTCCTTGCTGGCCGTTTGTCCGCATCACAATGCTGGCCAACCAGCCAAGAATTCCACCTACGATAAGCCAAATTATAAAATTCATTTTATTCTCTCCATTAAGAGTGTTTGTAAACACGGCTTGGCCGTGTTGTAACTATATAAATAGATTGACTCGATCTTGGAAATCGAACCAATCCAGGATTTTAAACACGGCTCTACTCTAATGAACCTTAGCCGCTTCTAACTTCTCATTTAATTCCTTTTCGGCCTGCTCTTTGGTGTAACCATATTTCTGTTGCAGAACACCAATGAGTTGGTCAGCCTTGCCGTCTACTTGTTCCAGGTCGTCGTCGGTGAGGTTGCCCCACCACGTTTTGACCTGGCCCCTCATTTCCTTCCACTTACCTTCAAATACGTCTTGGTTCATAGATTAAACTCCTCTTGGGTTATTTCGATTTACTGCCTTGATTTAGTAATATAGTCAGGAGGCGACCGGTAGCTCGGTCTGATGTTTCGTCTTTGCTAATTAAGCTGTCGGTCAATTACTATCTTCCTATGGTACAACTAAACCACTCTGCCACCATCGGTTAGTTGGGGTATTTCTTGCTTCCCCAGTTGGGGGACATATACTCCAATAAACCGCTATCTATTTACATTGAATTGAATGGTGAGGGACCACTCAAAATTAAGTTGGGAGATGTTCCGGCTTTCCTTAGGTAAACCACAAAAAGTTTTACAAGAAAAATATGACTCATTACAGCGGTTAACTTGAGTAAATCACAGAAATTTCTTGCAATTAACCCTCGAAGATTTTAGGGATTTACTTAAAGGGAATCTGAGAGATACGGCTAATTCTGAATCTTAAAAACTATTTGATAATATCCACGAATCCGGTGAGCTGAGCAGCACGGCATACCGCAGGCCGTTGGAGTCGCTGACCACCACGGGAAGTCCGTGTAACGCCCTGGAGAGATAATCCAATAAATCGCCAGATACATACTCTTCCAGAGGTTGTAAAGGACTGACCTCCAAAACAACAAACAACCAAGCACGACCGTGCTGTGTTTCGGTCAGAACACAACGACTGATGAACGGCCTCAAGCCACGCTGGGCCAGGAGGCTTGGTATTGCTTGAGCTACATGATGGGCGGCTGGGAGGTAACGGTCAGCAGACATGGTCAAATCCAACCACTGGCGCGCAGTTCCCGCTCCGCTTCAGCAATCCAATTGGAGACAGATGGTTCAGACGGGCCGACGATTTCCACCTGTACTGGTCCACCACTTGTAAGTGGTGGAAGGTATGCCCGGCCTGGTTGCCTTGGGTTTAACGGGCGAGAAGGGGGATCGCGGTCCACGACCCTCCCATCCACCAGGAGCAAGGGGCTGCGGTTAATGCGGGAGATGGTGCGCAAACGAAGCTCAAGCACGGGCATAAGCCGCAGGTAGGCCAACACTCCACCCGCGATGAGCAGAAGAGCGACCAGGAGGAATAGAAAGAGTATCAAAGGAGTGACGACAAACTCGTCCCACCAGGCTCGTCGTTCAGCTTGCCCCCGAGTTCGGGCGATGTCAGCCTGGATCACGGCTAATGGTGTGGCCGTCAACGAATAAGCCGTCAGGGAAGCATTTGCCTCGGCCGTTTGTGCTGCCTGGGTGACGAACAGTACATTGGCATAATAAGTAGTCGTGGCCGCCTGGCTTTGAGCGGCTGCCGTAGCATCCAGGACTATCTGATTTTGCTCAATGATGAATTGCTGCGTAGCCGCCGCTCGGGCCATGTTTTGGCTGATCTCGGTGGCCTGAATGGACAGGTCCATCAACTCGCGTCGGTCAAAATCCAGGGTGGCCTGGGCTGCAGCATTGGCGGCCTGGTTTCTGATCAGGCTGGCCACAGTGGCTTGCTGATTCAGCTCCCCCATCTCTTGTTGGCCAGCAGCCAGGGTAGCCTCGGCGGCAACATAAGCTGCGTCCCGATCATAACCAGGTAATGGTAAAGGGGTGATTGTCGAGTAGGCAGCTGGACTTTCAAAGGTTGGCCCGGGGGTACTTTTGAACACCATCACCAGCGCCAGCATTATAAGGATTGCTATTATCACCGCGACAAATCGCTTGAACATCGTAAACTCTTTCGATCACCATTCGCCAGGCCCGGTCTAATCGTCGGACCTAGAGAACCTTAGATTACGCCAAGGAAATTCAAAATGACGAGTATGACAGCGATAACAATTAGTGTGTGAATCCAACTGCCAGGGCGCGGAAACCTCGGGCTAATATTCCCACCCAAAAATCCAAACAGCCACAGAATTACCAAGATCACGATGATAGTCCACAGCCTGAGAGTTCTCCTTGAAAAGTTGGTGAATACCCCAGAAACCGAGGTCAATCCACAGAGTCTATTTCCAGTTGTACTTGACAAGTAAAGGCATATCCAAATGGGTGGTTTCGTAGGGCATATGCCACACCAAATTAAGTTACATTAAGTTTTTGCTGTTCGGCCTGCTCTAGATCAATGGTCATAACGCCATCTTCATTACCCACATCCTGAACGGTGTGGATGGCGACGGAATGATTGTCGGCGATTGGACCAGAAATATATACCTGGCTCAGGCTGAAGCCCAGCACTTTGCCTTCTCTGTTTATGATCACATCACCAACTCTGCCGACTTTGGTACCGCCTGGCGTATCTATTGTTCGTCCTTGTAAATCATCGCGTCGCAGCCAGGTCTTTTCTGTCGCAGAAAAATCTTTCTCTTCCTGGGTGACTTCATCATGCTTGACTAAAACGGCGTCTTTTCCCAAGGTAACGACATTTTCGCTTTTAACCAGTAACGATCGTCTGCTGAACAGCCCTTCGGTGCCCAGGTAAATGCCGGCCACAAATTGCAAATCAGGGGTCAGGTAAATATCTTTGACATTGCCAATAGAACGGCCGTCACTGATAGTAATCAACGGGTTACCAATGATATCTTTTCCTAAAAACATGGTTGGTTCTCCTTGTTTTATGTCTTACTCCCAATCTTATATTAATATTAACATGCGCCCGCCTCTCGGCATCGGTTAGTTGGGGTATTTCTAGCTCCCCCAGTTGGGGGAGATATTAAAGGGATTACCCGGGGAATATGCTGCTGACAGACAGCCTATATCGCCTCCGGACTGAATGACAACCGCCTAATCTTGGGTTAAAATAACCGTATGTCTCGGCAACCCGATTTTTACAGGCTGTTGTCCAGCCTCTTCCAGCAAATAGCTCACCCTCCCGACACGCCGCCTGTCATTCCGCCAGATCAATGGCCCGCCAATTCTCAAGAGCAACTGCTGCTGAAAGATTTTCAGGCAGCCCTAACCGCCCTGGAAACTCGAAATAAGGAACGTCAATTGCAGATGAAAGCGCATCTGCGTGAACAAGCTACCTTGTTGGAGATTTCCCAAACCCTGGCCTCTGCTCTGGAGCTTAGGCCCGGTATCATTCTTGATCAGCTACGGGTGATTATTGAGTACACTCATGCTGTGCTTTTCTCGCTGGAAGATTTAACTTTATTTACTCTGGCTGTACGTGGGCCACAGCAGATGAAAGAGGCGCTCCCTTTTCGCATTCAAATAGACAGTCAGGAGAGTTTGGCAGCACTTCTGAATGGACACCAGCCGCAGCGAATCGCCGACGTGTGGAGTGACGACCCATCAGCCCGGTTTTTACGGTCGATCCTGAATAAAAAGGCGGCCGTTCTCTTGGAAGGTGTTCGGGCCTGGATGTGGGTTCCCCTGGCTGTTAAAGGCCGGATCATTGGCGGCATCGGCGTTGCCCATACCGAACCAGACCGGTTCACGGCCCACCACGCCGACCTGGCCTTGATTGTCGCCAACCAGGCGGCAATTACAATGATTAATGCCCAACTTTATGAGCAAGCCCAAACACTGGCCACATTACAGGAACGCCAGCGCCTGGCCCAAAATCTGCACGATGCCGTTAACCAGTCCCTCTTCTCCGCCAGCCTGATCGCCGAGGTCTTGCCCCGCCTTTGGAAGCGAAATCCAGATAAGGCGCTGCATTCGCTGGAAGATTTGCGCCGGTTGACACGTGGTGCGATGGCTGAGATGCGGGGCTTATTGGGTGAGCTGCAGCCTTTGGTTTTGACCGATACTAACCTGGGCGATCTGTTACGCCAATTGGGAGACGCTCTGACGGGCCGGTCGAACATCCCGGTTACCGTCACGGTCACCGGGTATGATGAGTCCTTACCCGCCGATGTCCAGTTGGTGTTCTATCGTCTTTGTCAGGAAGCATTGAATAATATCGTGAAACATGCCCGGGCCAGCCAGGTAGGGATCCAGCTTCAAAAAAATGGTGGCATTATAGAATTACACATCCACGATAACGGCCGAGGTTTCGATCCAGAACACACACCATCCGGCCATTATGGTCTGAGCATCATGCGTGAGCGGGCTGAATCTGTTGGCGCAGAGGTGGTGGTTACCAGCCAGCCGGAATCCGGCACCGAAATTGTTATTCGGTGGACGGAAAGTTCCAAAGAGGTTTTGCAATGATTCCCCCTGACCCTATCCGGGTGATGCTTGTTGATGATCATATGATGGTGCGTCGTGGTCTGGCAACTATTTTGCAGGTATTTGACGATCTGGAACTGGTTGGTGAGGCAGCCGATGGCCCGGCAGCAATCCAACTTTGCGCCAGCCTCCTGCCCGACGTTATCCTTATGGACATCGTCATGCCAGATATAGACGGAGTCATGGTCACCCGTGCCATTCGCCAACGGTTTCCAACGGTCCAGGTAATTGCCTTGACTAGTTTCAAAGAAAAAGAGCTGGTCCAAAATGCCCTCAAAGCCGGTGCAATTGGTTATTTGCTCAAGGATGTAACGGCCGATGTTCTGGCTCAGGCTATCCGGGACGCCCATGCTGGCCGCTCCACCCTTTCCCCGGCGGCTCTCCAGGTTATGGTTCAGGCCGCTACCCAGCCAGCACCGTCGGGTTACGACCTGACAGACCGCGAAATGGATGTATTGGCGCTTATGATTGAAGGGTTGAATAATACCGAGATCGCCGAGAAACTGTTTGTAAGCCCTTCTACCATCAAATCCCACGTCAGCCACATCCTCGCCAAATTGGATGTATCCAGCCGCACGGAAGCTGTTGCGATAGCTGTCCGCCAGCACCTCGCCGATTAACGGTGGGTCGTTAATAAACGGCCGACCATTTACGTCCCCAATCCCCAATCCCTAATCATTTATCCCCCAACTGGGGGAGTTAAAGAACCCCCAACTAACCGATGTTCCCAAAATGGGTTCATGGTAATCTTGAAATATGATGCGAGTATTTTTAGTCGATAGCCAAGCCGACGTCCGATCATCCCTCCGACTTTTACTACAAGATATAAATATGGAGGTGGTTGGTGAAGCGGCCGACTGGCTCACCGCCATAACTCAGGCTTCCGGGACAAACCCTGGTATGTTGTTGGTTGATTGGGATTTAATCCCCCCAGATTCCTCCCTGGCTGAACTGCGTGCGACATGCCCAGCGGCAGTCGTAATTGTCCTTGTCAGCCATCTGGATGCCCGCCACCAAGCAGCGCTTTCTGCCGGAGCCGACAGCTTTATCAGCAAGGGCGATACCCCCGATCGGGTAGCAGAACGGCTGAGGGCAGCGGCCGCGAACGGCCGATCCTCATAACACCCGTATTTCTCTTTATTGGCCCCAAGCAAATTGAATTCAAAATAATGGTAAATGAGTAGGATCACACCTTTGGAAAAGAAATTTAGAGCCAATTCTCGGATTATCTAGTAATTGGTGAAGGAGAAAAACGATGAAACGTTTAAATAAATTTAGAATTAATCTAGCAGATATTCGACAAAGATGGAGCAATCTAAAGCTTAAGAAGTTGAATGTTTTCTGGATTGTCCTGGGCGCGGTTATTTTTACTGTCTATGTTGGTTTTTCCAAGGGCGGTTGGGTGACGAGTGCGACTGCCAGCCAAATGGCCGAAACAACATCTAGGGCCGCTGTCGTTGATCGTTTGGCTCCGATCTGTGTTGCTCAAGCCAATCAGGATTCGCTAATGGCGCAAAAACTCGAGGAGTTAAAGGGATTAACGACGACTAGCAAACGCGCCAATTTTATAAAAGACCAGGGCTGGGCAATCATGCCGGGGGAGAAGGCGTCTGATAACAGCGTGGTGGCCGAATGCGCCCGACAACTCATGCTTCTTGACAATTAAGGATATTTAGAAAGGAAAACATTATGAGAACAATACGTGGTCCCGTTTTTACCCTAAGGCCATACGAACTAGGTATCCAGGAAACCCTGGGCAAGTACACCGGGTATATAATGCCAGGGTTGGGAATTCAACTCCCATTCATCCAGATCACTCGAATCCGCGATATTCGTGAGCATACCATGGATATCCAACCCCAATCGGTAATTACCAAAGACAATGTCGAAATCACTGTGGATGGTATTATGTGGGTTCGGCCGACGGCCGACGAGGAGTCCATCAAGCGTACCTTCTATAACATTGACGATTGGAAACGGGCGATCATTCAGTTAGCCATGACCAACCTGCGTCAAGAATTCGGCGATCTAACCCTGGACGAGAGTCTGGTCGCCCGAGAGAAAATCGCGTCCAATTTACAGCGGATATTGAATATCTTCGCCGTGGAATGGGGCTTAACGGTTGGTAAGATAGAAATCCGTCTGATTGACCCGCCTGAGGATATCAAAAAGGCCATGCACAAACAGAAGACGGCCGAGCAAGAGCGTCGCTCGATGCGCCTGCTGGCAACCGGCGACTTTGAGGCCGCAGAACAACAAAAACTGGCAATTATCCAGCGGGCCGAGGGAGAACGCGAAGCTGTCATTCAAGTGGCTCAAGGCAAGGCAGAAGCCATCCGCCTTGTAAACGAAGCAGCCGAGAAATATTTCGTTGGAAATGCCCAAACCCTCAAACAGTTGGAAATGATCGAAACCTCTTTGCGCGACAACGCCAAGATCGTCCTCACCGAACACGGTATCAACCCAACCTTACTTCTAGGCAGCCTACCAGTCACCTTATCGAATGAGAAAAACGGACAGAAAGTAGGCAATGCCTCTGGGAAAAGCCCAGCAAATCAGGGGTTGTAGCAACCGGCCCCGTTTATCAAAAGGAACAGAAAATGACAGATAAAAAGTATTTCACAACTGAACGAGCACGCGAAATTGGCGAATTGCTCGGCATTGACTGGAGCCGCTTCGGCGTAGAGCAGTTCCGCATGGGGATGGTGGTCGAGATGGAGCATGGGCTGGAAAACCCCATAACGGACGTAACTGGCAACGATCCCGTTCTCACTGGCAAAATCGCCCTGGCTCACCTCAACGAGTTTGCCGATTATTACACCCGCCTCCAAAAGATGGAGCAGGAAGCTAAAGAGGAACAAGGAATATAACATGAATCTCAAACCTTTAGGTGACCGGTTAATTATCGAGCCTATAGAGCAAGAAACACTCACCGCTAGTGGTATTTTGCTGCCGGAAACAGCTAAGGAAAAGCCGATGCGTGGTAAAGTCCTGGCCGTTGGTCCGGGCGAGCGCAAAGAGGATGGCTCTCGCTTCGCAATGGATGTCAGCGTAGGGGATACTTTACTTTATGCCAAATATGTCGGGACTGACATTAAAATTGAAAACAAAAAATATCTTATCCTGAAAGAAACAGATGTCCTGGCCATTGTTCAGTAATCGCCAGGGCTTATCACAACAAGGAACCAATTACTTATGGCAAAACAACTAAGTTTTAGCGAAGATGCCCGCTGGCAGCTCAAAGCGGGAATAGACACATTGGCCCAGGCGGTAAAAACTACCCTCGGCCCTAAAGGCCGCAACATTGCCCTCGATAAGAAATGGGGCGCTCCCACCGTCACCCACGATGGCGTCACCGTGGCTAAGGAAATCGAACTATCCAATCCCTTTGAAAATATGGGCGCCCAACTGCTAAAAGAAGCGGCCACCAAAACCAACGATGTAGCCGGGGACGGCACTACCACTGCCACCGTTCTGGCCCAGGCCATTGTCCACGAAGGGCTTAAGAACGTGGCCGCAGGGGCTAACCCCATGCTGTTAAAGCGCGGGATTGAACTGGCTGCCAGTGCAGTAGCCGACGCCATTTGTAAAAATTCAATTGAAGTCAAAGGCCATGAAGACATCGCCCACGTCGCCAGCATCTCCGCTGCCGATCCTGCAATCGGCGAATTAATTGCCGATGTCATGGACAAAATTGGCAAGGATGGCGTTATTACTGTTGAGGAAAGCAAGGGACTGGCTTTTGAAGTAGATTACGTAGATGGGATGCAATTCGACCGCGGCTACATTAGCCCCTATTTCATCACCGACCCGGAAACCATGCAGGCAGTGATGGACAATCCTTATATTCTGATCTACGACAAGAAAATCTCTATGGTTCAGGATATTGTCCCGATCCTCGAAGCGTTGATCAAGACCGACAGACGCGACCTGGTTATTATTGCCGAAAATG
Organism: Promineifilaceae bacterium (SeqCode); assembly: GCA_049281335.1. GTDB lineage: Bacteria > Chloroflexota > Anaerolineae > Promineifilales > Promineifilaceae > JAKEFB01. Next base: position 1,039 of record JBAPRX010000361.1, on the reverse strand, counting down.
TAGACGGCGAAGCCCTGGCTACTCTGGTATTAAACAGACTGCGCGGCACCATTAATGTTCTTGCTGTGAAGGCTCCTGGCTTTGGTGACCGCCGTAAAGAGATGCTCCAAGACATTGCTGTCCTCACCGGCAGTACCGTCATCACTGAAGAATTAGGACGCAAGCTGGAAAGCGCGACCCTCGAAGACTTGGGTCAGGCAGACAAAGTCTCCTCGACCAAAGACGATACGACGATCATCGGTGGCCACGGCAAAGAAGAAGCGATCAAGGCTCGCATTAATCAGATCAAGGCTGAAATCGAGAACAGTACCAGCGACTATGACGGCGAGAAATTGCAAGAGCGTCTGGCCAAATTGTCTGGTGGTGTGGCTGTTATTGGTATTGGTGCGGCTACTGAAACTGAATTGAAAGAGAAAAAGCATCGGGTTGAAGATGCCCTAAGTGCCACTCGCGCCGCTGTGGACGAGGGTGTGGTGCCGGGTGGCGGTGTGGCTCTTATCAATGCGATTGAGGCAATTAAAGAGCTCAAACATGACGATCCTGATATCAATACCGGGATTAATATAGTGCGCCGTGCTTTAGAAGAGCCGATGCGCCAGTTGGCCCGTAATGCTGGCAAAGATGGAGGCGTCATCCTTAACGACGTCCGTAAGCGGGGCTGCGAAGGTGGTTTTATCGGCTACAATGTGATGACCGAAACCTTTGAAGACATGGTTAAATCCGGCATCATTGACCCTGCTAAAGTGACCCGCAGCGCCGTCCAAAATGCGGCTTCCATCGCAGCCATGATCCTGACCACTGAAGTCCTTATCACCGATCTGCCAGAGCCTCATTCGGCCATGTCAAATGGTGGCGGTATGGGAAATATGGGCGGTATGATGTAACTCTGAGGATGCCGGTTCGTTCGGAGGATGTTGTAGGGACACGCACATAAATAATAAACGGGCAAGTGATACTTGGGTTTCCCCTAGATCAGTGGACAGACCCCCCTAATTTATTTGAAAGTAACCATAAAAGGATGGTAAATTGTTATGGAAAA
>JBAPRX010000360.1:0-4819 GCA_049281335.1 Promineifilaceae bacterium (SeqCode) | reverse complement strand
GATTCCATTTTAGGAAGTCGAAGGATTTACTGGTAAAGGCGTTGTAGTCCAACACATAGACCATTCCTTCAATGCCTTCCAACAGGGACGCGGTTGTTCCTGTCGGTGGCTGGCGCACAAATTCGTTCCAGGCTGGCCTGTTAGCAACGGTAGGATAGGTAAAGGTGGGGAAGATACTGTTCTCATACGTATTTTGGGTGACAGTCCGAACCCCCTGTTCGACGGCGACGGGGAAGACCCCCCGGCAGCCGCTTGTTTGTTCCACCGAGGCCGAAACCGCAGCCCGACGCATCACACTGTAACCACGCAGTGTTTCCAGGCCAACCAGGTCGGCCAACACATCAAGTCCTAAAATGGTTTGGACATCGTGCAGCGAGTAAATGCCAACAAACTTGAGGCCGCTGGAATCGCCTGTGGTATTATTGTCTACGTCAAATAGGAGTTGGTCCTGAATTTTGAGCCGCAGGTCATTGGTAAAGGTAATGGTATCGGTGTCAGTGAACTTCTGTGTCTCTCCCAGTCCATAGACATGCTCGAATGTAAAGTCATCCGCCGGAATCTGGCGCAGGTCGTTCACGTCACCCCGAAAAACCCAAATATCCCACTCCGCCTCTTCGAGAGGCAGGGTGTTGGTGATGGCCCAAATGTATGTTTGGAGGATGCCGGCATCTTCACCCCCATTCGCGCCAAAACGAGCGGCCGCTCTGGCGGCCGTATTCAATTTATTCTGGGTAATCGCCAGGTTACTCACCTCGACAACTCCGACCAGGAGAATGACGAGAATTGGCAGCACCAAAGCTGTTTCAACCAGACTCTGCCCTTTCTGGGTGCAACGGAAAAAATTGTTTAACCGTTTCATAATAACTTTCCACATAACCGTTTACTCAATTACACTGATAATCTCGCCGGAAGTCGCATCAATTAAAGCAGTGTAGGAATTACCATTACTGACAGAAAAAAGAGATAAGAACCACTCAGTCCGATTTTCTTCGGTTTTATAAGATAAAGAGGCGGTCAGGGTAGATACCCCATTCTGATCTATGAATTGACCGCCACCTGAATTTAATAAAGATAAAATCGCTTCCTGGCTGTCAACGCGCCAATTGGAACTATCCATCGCTGCCAGGGCTTTCGTTGACGAGTGAGTCGAGCCGAGCGTCGCTTCTTCATTGACCACTGAAACAACGGCCGTCATCTGGCTGGCGGGCGAATAATAAGTAAAATCCCAGCTCGTTTTTCCCTGGAGCAGCGTTTCCCGACTTGTCCCTTGAGGCCAGGTCGCAGATGCTTTTAACAAACCGGCGTCTGGCTGCCATTTCACCGCTTCCGCCTGGGCATAAAGAAAAGCCTCAATAGCTGTTTGCCCAGCAAACGGCGAGGTAGGCGCTACAGGTACAGACCCTGCCCGGTTACTATTACCTGGTTGAAGCCAAAAAATAACGCCTAAAACGGCAATAAAAATCAGCAGGATTGCCAGTAAGATGCCTAAAACCCATTCAGTCCGTGTCATAGAGAAAATCTTGTCTACTTTTTACGAATGATCGGCGAATAAACTCTGGAGGTGCTAGTATGACCGCTCATAAAATAAATGATATTTTCGCTGGCATTGGTGACGCGCTGGAAAGTCACATAAAAGTCACCTTCAAAAACGGCCACTCGTGGATTAATGGCACGGGTACTGTCGTTTGTCACAGGGTCCCAACCCTCCGGCGGGTTCCAACCGTCACAACTGTTTATATCCCAGATCAGTTCTCGCCCGAAGGTATCGTCCCGCAGCCCATGGAAGAAGATGTAATTACAATCGTTGGAAGCGTGTACGATATCTGAAATGACATCGAATGGAGAATTGTCGTTGACTTCGACCGGTGTAACGATAGTGTTGAAGGGGATTTCCCAGTTGCCAGGTGTCAGGCAGGTTGCCTGGCAAAATGTATAATAGACCCACTGGTTAAAGGAGTTATTCCCGCTAATAACGGATTGAGTGAATGAAACCCGAACGACACCGTCCTGGGCGGCGATTTCCGGCTGGTTGGTGTTGGTCACAACGCCTGAAATGTTAATGGACGGCGACCAATTAACCGTGTTACCGGCCCCAACAGTCCCTTCAGTGTAACGAATCTCAGAGTCCCCGGCCGGAAGTGACGTTCGCCAGACAGCATGAGGATGGCCGTCTGGGTCAATGTCAATTGCGGCCGTGTAAGCCGGGGCTGAAGTCTGGTCACTAATCTGTACGGCGCTTGACCAGCTTTGGCCGTTATTACTCGAGCGCCGGTGCCAAATCGCAGCATTGCCCCCACTTTCAATCAGCGTCGGGCTGCCCTCTTCCCACACCACATCAAGATAGGTGCCGTGAGCAACAATCCGGGGATGACCTATCAAGGGAAGGGGAGACGTAATAGACGACAAAGTAAAAGGCGCTGACCAACTGGTGCCGTTATACCTCGAATAAAAAAGTTTTGTTTCTTGGAATGGGTCGGGATTGGTATCTTCAAGCTCGACCCAAACAGCATGAGCGTTGCCATTGGCAGTATAAGCCACATCAACCTGGATGGAATTGACGCCTGAACTGGAATAAATTGGAGCCGGGGTTGTCCAGGAATCTCCTTCATTGGTTGAAACCGAAAAATAGGGATCGCGGTCGTTTTCACTCGTCATCCAGTTGTTATAGGCGATCATGATGGTGCCGGCGGGAGAAACGTCAATCGAAGGTTCATTGGCGCCAACGCCGGTCGCACCAGAAATCTGCTTCCCTGGTGGTGTCATATTCCAGGTTGGCGAGTTGACCGATTGGATCTCTGAGGGTGCTGCGTTCGCATCACGATAGTGGTAACGAATGACGATCACGGCCAGCAATATAAAGGCCAATCCCACTATTCGGCTAAAAAATTTCATTATCCTGTATACCTCCGTCGCCTAAGACACTGAGCCATAGAATTCAACGCTGTTATTCAAATGGGCATCCTGCCGGGTCTGGCAGCATAAAGATGTCGGCAAAGGGGTCTGTGGGTATGATGCCACTTCTGGATCCAACATAAGTCTCATCTCCGATATCAATGCAGGCATAGACTGAATAGGTGGCAGGATCGACCTGATTGAACATATATAGGCCGTTCGGGCCTGTTTCTACATGCCCTTGAATCACTGTGCTGCCCACAACCAGGAAAACCTTTGCCCGGTATTGAGGAACCCAATCTATAAGGAACGCCCGGACAATACCGCTGACGGATAGAGAGCCGCTTGGTGTTGGTGATGGTGTTGGCGATGGAGCAGGCGTAACGTTCGCTACATAGAGCGGTGGGTTGCTGATGTTATTGCCTTCATTCGATTCATCTATCTGTAGGATCGAATCTACGACACCATACACGGTCCGGGTTGCGGTGGAACCGCCGGTGAAGCCAGACGGTACGTGTATAGATAACGTGCGCGTGGCCATCCCTGGAATGCTGGATAAGGCCAGATACCCGTCGGACTCATCAATGGCAATCGTATAGGTATAGATGCTCGATGGATCAGGATCCAGGAACATATCGGTGAAGAACTGCTCGGCGACTTCAACGGAACCGGTATTGCTGATTGTTACCTCAAAGTCAAGCGGTTGATACTCAACAATCGGTGGCGTGCTGATGAGTTGTGGCTGGCTGATAATTAAATCAGCCGGAGCCGGTGTTGGTGTTGGTGGCGTCGTCGTTGGTGTTGGCGTGATGTTCGGACAGGGAACCGTGAAAGGTGCATCCCTGGTCGTAGAACCGGCAATGGCTCTAACCTTGTGTGCGCCGGTTGGCACAGACGAGAAAGTCAGAATTTGTTGGAAAGAGGTTGGGTGGGGGGCATTGATATTACCCTGGAACGCTTGAGTGCCGTCCTGCAAAATCCAGAACAAGCTGATCGTTTTATTAGTCGCCCAGTTGTAACCCTGAACGGTGAACTGAGCTCCCGGCCCGTTGCTGCAGTTCGGAACATTAACGATGTAAGAACTGGCCGGTGTCGGGGATGGTGTTCTGGTCGGTGTATTGGTTGGGAGCGGCGTCGGCGAAGGGGTATACGTCGGGCTGGGGGTGGGTGTCGGTGTACCAGGCAGTACCGGCTTGATGTCAAAGGTGCCATCGGAGTTATTTCTAACTTCAATAAGGTGTTGAACTTGCAGAGGTGGAACAAGCGGTTGGGCGACAACGAAGCCAGGACAGTCGTGACCATCAAACGGGCTAAGAACGGCCGTTCCGATCACAGGGGGTGTTCCAATGGGCGGTGTGCCGGGAATGCCCCGATCATAGAGGATCAGATTGCCGCCAGTGTCCCCAGTTATATAGGCAAAGCCATTGCCGTCTACCAAAATCCCTTCAAAATGTGTATAGCAGGGGGTCGGGGAAGGGGTGCTGGTAATCGTCGGCGTGCTCGAAGGCGTGTCGGTTGGTCCCGGTGTATCGGTTGGAGTAGCGGTCGGGGTTTGTCCTGCTGTGGGAACGGCCGTCAATGGAATTGGCGGTGGCAGGCCAACGCCCGCGCTGGAACCGCCCAACGAATTAAACTGTTCATTATTTAGCCAGACCTCACCATTCACCATCAAAGATTGTTGAATGGGACGCAAAATAGGTGTGATGATAGGCACGCGGTAATAGGTTCGCACAATGACACCGCGCCCTGGTTCCCCCGGATTTCCCAATTCCCATTCATTACTGGCATTAACGCCCCATACCTCGATGCGGTAATAGTTGTCATCTTCCCAGATAGCATTGGGGTCTTGAGTCAAAGGTAGGCCGGACATTGCTTGCAGCGTTGTACTTTTGATACATTCCAGCCGGGTTGTTCCCCCGGTGTCGCA
>JBAPRX010000359.1:0-2099 GCA_049281335.1 Promineifilaceae bacterium (SeqCode) | reverse complement strand
TTCCACAGCAGTACTGGATTCAAGGCGACCCCCAGGTTGTCCTTTTTGGCTGGCCCTCCCCACACAAATTCGCTGAAATGCTTTTCTTGCCCGACAAAGGACTGTTCTTCTACTCCCCGGTCTTGCTCCTGAGCTTGCCCGGCCTTCGCTATCTCTACACCCATCTCCCAGGAGAAAAACGCTGCCGCCAAAGCATCGTTCTCCTACTTGGCGGCTCTTTCCTGGCCTATTTCATCTTCTAGCTATTTAACCTCGGTTGGATTGGCGGCGCCGCCTTTGGATTTCGCTACATAGTGGTTGTTCTGCCCTTCCTGGCAGTCCCAACGGCCGTCTGGCTCGACAAACGGCCGTTTACCACGAATCGCTTCCGACCTCTCTCCTGGCTCCTGATAATCTGGAGCATCGCCATCTGCTCTTTTGGAGCCATCACCGACCCTGAAGTCCCAACCGGCGTCCCCAACCCGCTGGTCAACTACAACTGGGCCTACTTCCTAAACCGGGCCACCAACAACGTCCCCAACCTCATCCTCGAACAGCTCTTCGACGTAAACAACTGGCTCCTCCGCTTCAGCACAACCCTTCTATTCTTCGCTCTCCTCGCCGCCCTACTCTGGCACTTCCGCAATGTCTGGAAAGAAACAACCTAAAAAGGTTTATTCCTTTCATTTTTCCTCTGCGTCTCTGCCCCATTGCGTCTTTGCGTTAATATTTTATCCAAGCATTGACTCCGCCACTTCTCGAATAGTCTGCCGCGTCTGGCGGGCCTGTTTTTGAAGCGTCTGGTAGGCTTCCTCCTCACCCATCCCCTGCGCCATCAGTTTCCCTTTAGCCCGATCAATAATCTTGCGGCTTTCCAATTTCTCCTCCAAAGCCGACTTTTCCTCCGCCAACTCCTGAGCATCAGCAAACCGCTTCACTGCAACCGCAATCGCGGCCGAAAGCGACTGTGGCGTAACCGGTTTAATCAAGTAACCGTGAATGGGTAAATCACTGGCCTTCTCAATAAGCGAATCCTGCCCGTAAGCCGTCAGAATAAGAATCGGCAACGGCCGTTGTTTGCTCATCGCTGCCGCTGCTTGCAGGCCATTGGTAAACGGCATCTGAATATCCAGAATAGCCAGGTCAGGTGAACGGCGGCGGTGATGCTCCAGCGCCTCCCGGCCATTGGTAACGGCCGTTACACTATGTCCCAACTCCTCCAACATAGATTTAAGCCCCAGACGGATAATTGGCTCATCGTCAGCGATTAAAATTTGCATTGCCTTCAAATTCCTCTCTGGTCATACCAAACAGATATTCATCATGATAACGCCCCTCCGTATAAATCACCCGTCGCCGACACCCCTCCTCCTTAAAACCCAATTTGCGATGCAACGCCAACGACCCCTCATTAAAAGTGTAGACATTCACATTCACTTTCTGATAGCCCAATTCCATAAAGAAAAAGCGCAAGACCAGCCAGATTGCTTCACTGGCATACCCCTTTCGCCAATGGTCACGCCGAATACCGAGTCCATAGCTAAAAGTTCCGTGACGCCTGTCACAATGATTCGTATTAATCGTGCCAACAATCTCTCCGGCCGTATTTTCAATCATCCAGCGAAATACATCACTCTCAGTCGGGTTTTTGACCGCTAATTCGGCCGTCCACTTCTGATAATACGCCTAATACGCCTTGGCCGGGGGAAGCACCAAATTGTACGAAAGCCGGTCAAACTCCGTATCAAGCGACCACCCACAAAACACCTCCCAATCCTCAGCCTCCACCCCCCGCAGCCGAACCAACTTACCCTGCCAAACATTGTGAATAGACATGGCAATATTCTAACCCAAAGCCCCAAAGGAGCCAGAGAAAAATCGCATGAAATTTACCCTTTTATCCTGGCTTGTGAATTAATTCCTAATATTGACTTATCAACTTCATAGGAATAAGATCCATTGAGGAGTTAATATTTCTGGGTGTAATCTGCTCTTCAACCACCCAGAGTCCCCTTTCAATAAGAGCAAAATTAAATAAGAATGGCTAAATCAGCATGGCGTCGAATGGCGTCTCGATGTAGGAGTCAAATATGTCAAACCAGAATGATGTAATTTACGCT
>JBAPRX010000358.1:0-3967 GCA_049281335.1 Promineifilaceae bacterium (SeqCode) | reverse complement strand
AAACGGCCGAGTTATCAACATCTCCAGCGGCGCAGCCACCAGAGGAACAGCCGGGTGGGCCGCCTACTGCGCCGCCAAAGCCGCCCTCAACCAGATCACCCGCGTCCTTGCCCTGGAAGAACCAACCATCACCACCCTGGCCGTCCGCCCCGGCGTCGTAGACACCGAGATGCAGGCCGTCATCCGCAGCGAAGGCAAAAGCGGCATGATCCAGGCCGACCACCAACGCTTCATCGGCTTCCACCAAAGCGGCGACCTCCTCGCCCCCGAAATCCCATCCCGCGCCCTCGTCGCCCTCGCCCTCCACGCCCCAAAAGAATGGAGCGGCGACTTCCTCTCCTGGGACGACGACCGTGTAGAAGCTCTAATGGGTTGATGCCCAACCTGTTATAGTTTAACTTTTAAAACAGGTAATAAATGCGAGAAACTGTTCATGTGTCATTCCGAAAGGAGCGTCATCCATTGACCCAATAGTCTCACTCACAACAAGCGACTTGAGGAATCTTTCAGCTTTGACTGGTTGAGCCTTTGCTTGATACTGCTACCTGAAAGATTTCTCGCTGTTGTAGATTTTTATTTGGGAAACCATAGGAAAACCCGCTCGAAATGACACGTCTTCATTGATTTTTCATTTTTTACCCGGTTAATTTTTTAATCTACAAGCGGTTGGACATCAACCCAATCAACCTAATCACCCCCCCTAAAATTAATAAATCCTAATTCACAATTCATTATTCCTCCGATGCTGTACCAAAGTCCTATTCCTGGCGTCAGGGACAATGCATAAGCTTGCGCGAGCTTGTTGCTGAAGTAAGGAGTAATAGGATGTTTAACAAGAGACCTTTCACCCGAACGGCCGTCTTAACGGCCGCATTTTTAACCCTCATTCTGCTTCTGGCTGCAAAACAGACACCGGTCAAAAGCGCAGAGATTGACAACGACCCACTAGAGCCAACGGCCACCATCACCATCAACGCAGCCGGCCCCACCACAGCAATTGATTACCGTTTATTTGGCACAAATGTGCCTGCCTGGATCACCCCCTACCTCCTGGACAACGCCACATTCCAGGCCCAGACCATTGCCTCCGGCCTCACAGTCATCCGTTTACCCGGCGGAAGCTGGAGCAACTACTACAACTGGCTGGATTGCGAACAGAACGGCGTCTGTCCCTGGGATTGGGGCGTTTCCCGGCCGACCGATTTCATCAACTACATGAAAGATGTCGGCGTCCAAGCCATGTACACCGTCAACCAGAACAACACCTCCAAAGAAGCGGCCGCATTGGTCGCCTTCTTCAACGGATCGGTCAATGACAACACCACAATTGGCGTGGATGTTCACGGCGTGGATTGGGGCAAGGTGAGCGACTGGGCGCAGTTGCGGAGCGCACACGGCAACCCCCAGCCCATCAACATCAAGCTCTGGGAAGTGGGCAACGAGATATACGGCGGCACGCCGAACAGCGGCACCGACTGCACCGCCTGGGGATGGGAGGAAGTCTGGACCTGCGACGGCACCGAATATGTCAATGGCATTGGCAGCGGCGCGAACCGCAAAGAAGGCTATCTGGAGTTCCGCAATGCCATGCGGGCTGTTGACCCAACGATCATGGTCGGGGCCGTTGGCGTCTCAGACCAGGCTGACTGGTCGAATTGGGGCAATGAGGTCATTACGGCCGCAGGCAGCGTCATGGACTTTTACATCGTCCACCAATACGGCTACGGCGGAGCAGCCGGGTCTATGGCCGATGCGCTGGCGCTGCCGGAAGCGACCTGGCAGCCGATGATGGCCGACATAGAAGCCAGCTTTGACCAACATGCCGGAGGACGGCAGGTTCCGATTGCCATCACAGAACACAACCTGTTCGCCTTTGAAGGGCTGGACAGCGGCGATTGGATGTCCAGGGCAGTGAATGCGTTGTACGTCGCGGATACACTGGGCCAGATGATGGAAAATGGCTTTGATATGGCAAACCAGTGGGACCTCGCCCATGGCCTGGAGGGGGACAACGCGGCCTATGGCATGATGAAGAGCTATGCGCCGTTTCCGCGCAGCCCGCAGTATTACGTTTTCCCACTCTGGACCCGCTTTGGCGACCACCTGCTGCCGGTAACGTCGTCGCTGCCGTCGGACACAACCTTGAGTGTCTATGCGGGTAAGTCCGGCTCCGGGAACTATTCGCTGCTGGCGATTAATAAGACCGGCAATCCCATCTCGGCCGATATTACCTGGAACGGCGTCTCAACCTTCACCAATGGCGTTGTGGATGTCATGCAGGCATCCTCCCTGAATTCAACTTCAGTAACCTTCAACGGCCAGTCCAACCCATCACCCAATCTCTCCAACGCCCCCTCGTCTTCCCTGCCCAATCCCGGCAATCCAACGAGCTACACCTTCGCGCCCTATTCAGTGACCCTGCTCCGGCTCTCCTTCCCCATAAACTTCGACCACCACGTTTATCTACCCACAGCCATAAAATAAAAGATGAATAACGAATAATTAATATCGAATAATGAATTGTGAAGTTAAATCTTCCCGGAAGTTTCTCCCACTGATGGTTTGCTTATGAGCAACTTCCGGGAAGTTGGCACTTTAATATCGAACAATGAATTGTGAAGTTGCCTTTCACCCACCACTACTTCACAATTCATTATTCGTTGTTCGCAATTCATTATTCAACAAGGTAGCATCACGCTCAGAGGCTCAACACCATTTCATTCTCACCATCTTCCCTTTGCGTCTTTGCCCCGCAATCCTTGCGACCTTGGCGTCTTTGCGTTAAATATCTTTCTTAGGAGGTACCATGAAAGGCTACGGCCCGGTTGATGCAATGGAATATCCCCGCTTTAGCGGGATTCGGACCTTTATGCGGCTGCCGCATGTGACAGATTTGGTAGGGGTGGACTTTGCCGTGATAGGCGTTCCGTTTGACACGGGCGCGACCTACCGGGTCGGGGCGCGGTTCGGGCCGGAGGGGATTCGAGCGGCCTCGGTGCTGTTACGGCCGTTTAATCCCAGCCAGAATGTAGACCTCTTCGAGCATCTTTCCGGGGTAGACTATGGTGATTTTTCAGTCGTTCCCGGCTATCTGCCGGAGAGCCACGCCAAAATCACGGAGCAAATGCGGCCGATTCTCAATGCGGGCGTCACGCCAATCGTCTTAGGCGGCGACCATTCCGTAACACTGCCAGAATTGCGGGCCGTGGCCCAAAAGCACGGGCCGGTGGCCTTGATCCAGTTCGATTCGCATGGCGACGTCTGGCACGGCTACTTTGGCGGCAAGGACACCCACGGCACCCCCTTCCGGCGGGCGATTGAAGAAGGGCTGCTGGATATGGAACGGTCGAGCCAGATTGGGCTGCGGGGGCCGGTCTATGATGCCAACGACATTCCCCTGTCGCGGGAGTTGGGCTTTCAGGTCTTTACGGCCGATCAGGTGCGCCAGGTGGGATTGGATGGCGTGATTTCGGCCGTTTCCGAGCGGGCGGGCCAGGGGCCATGTTTCCTGACCTTTGACATTGACTTCGTAGACCCAACCTTCGCCCCCGCCACCGGGACCCCGGAAGTCGGCGGCTTCAGCAGTTGGGAGAGCCAATATCTGGTGCGGGGCCTGCGGGACGTGAACTTTGTCGGCTTCGATCTCGTCGAAGTCAGCCCCCCTTACGACACCCCCGGCGCAACAACCTGCCTGCTGGCAGCCAATCTGGTATACGAGTTCCTCTCCCTGCTCGCCCTGAAAACATGAGAAAGAAACCGGGTTTTTGACAAAAACCCGGTTTCTGGGACATAAGAACATGGACAAGATGGACAACATGGACAAGAAAATATGAGTTTTGTTTTGTCCATGTTGTTTTCTTAGAGGTGGATGGGGGAAAGGCTTTGTTGGCAGCAATAACGGTTTTATAAGCTTCTTACACGCCGTGTTGACAATCTGTGTTATCCTGTGGGAAGCCAACTATAAAGG
>JBAPRX010000357.1:0-7484 GCA_049281335.1 Promineifilaceae bacterium (SeqCode) | reverse complement strand
ACGCCAATCCATGAGAGCCAACGATTGGCCGATCCCTTGGAAAGCCAGGGCCATACCATCCTCGACTTGGGAGAGGACATCTTCACCCAGGGACGATTGCATCCCATGATGGACAACGACCTCCGCCTGCGTCGTTTGCGACAGGAAGCGGCCGATCCTGAAACCGGTCTGATCCTCATGGATGTCGTCCTGGGCGAAGGCGCCCATCTCGACCCGGCGGCCGAGCTTGCCCCTGCCATTACCGAGCTAATTCAGGAGCGCAATCTCCCCGTTGTCGTCGTTGTCGTCGGTACGGAAAACGATCCCCAGGATGTCACCGCCCAGATGGAAGCCTTCGAAGCGAGTGGAGCGGCCGTCTTCCGCACACTGTCCGATGCTTTAAGCGACATTGCCGCAGCTTACCAGCCGGAACAGGCGGCCGATTTTCCCTCAATAGATTCGGCCGCTTTTCAATCCCCATTTTCTGCCATTAACGTCGGCCTGGAATCCTTCTATGACAGCCTGAAAGCCCAGGAAGCCAAAGTTGTTCAGGTTGAATGGCGGCCACCTGCCGGGGGCAACGAGAAACTAATGGCCCTCCTGGCGAAGATGAAGTGACATGACTCCAACCACCCGCTCCGTTCCCTACATTGCGCCTACCCCCATTACCATGAATGGTATTGATACCGTTTATGACAGCTTCGGCCGTGCTGCCGACCCGCCACTTTTGTTAATTGCCGGGTTAGGGGTTCAAATGATCGGCTGGGAAGAGAATTTTTGCGCCCAACTGGCCGGTCGAGGCTTCCGGGTCATTCGTTTTGATAACCGGGACATCGGGCTGGCAACCTCTTTCAAGGATACCGGCGTTCCCGACCTCGGCCGTCTTATTGAGGCGCGTCTGGCGGGCGAGATTCCTGAGGTTCCGCTGCCATATACAGCCTACGACATGGTAGATGACACAGTTGCCCTTCTGGACGAACTGGATATTGAAAAAGCTCATATTGTTGGAGCGTCAATGGGTGGTGTCATTGCTCAATTATTGACCATAGAATACCAGGAAAGAGTTAGAACCCTGACTGCCATCATGACCACTACTGGTTCGGCCGATTTGCCGCTGCCGGACCCGGTAGCTTTGTCTCTTTTCATGCGACCACCCTCAGAAAACAAGGCGGAATATATTGAAAATGCCGTCCAGGGTTGGCAGATTATGTACGGCTCCGGCTACCCGCTTGATGAAGGGGAAGCCCGGCTTAGAGCCGCCCGTTATTATGAACGATCCTACGAACCGACCGGTACAACCCGCCAACTGGCTGCAACGGTTGCTCTTGAAAGTTTGAAACCCCGGTTGGATGGTGTAACAGTTCCCACACTGGTCATTCACGGCGACGAAGACCCGCTGTTTCCACTCGAATGTGGGAAAGATATTGCTGTATCTGTGCCAGACGCTAAAATGCTGGTACTGGAAGGTGTAGGACACGCCCTTCCGTCAGAGGTCTGGCCTCAGGTTATTGAGGCTATTTCCGAACGTGCTGCTTATATGGAAGGATTAAATGGCTGAAGCAAAACCTACCTGGATCGGCGCGATGTTAAGCGGCCGTTACCGAATTGAATCAATGCTGGGTCATGGGGGAATGTCCACCGTCTATAAAGGGCTAGATACCCATTTGCAGCGAACCGTCGCCATAAAGATGATTCACCCCCACCTTTCAGAACGGCCGCAGTTTGTTCGCCGCTTTGAACAAGAAGCCTCGGCCGTTGCCCGCCTGCGCCACCCCAACATCCTCCAGGTTCACGACTATAACCATGATAAGGGCAGCTACTACATGGTCCTGGAATATATTCCCGGCCAGACCCTGGATCAACGGCTTGATTCGCTCAAAGCCGCTAACCTTCGCCTACCGCTGGCCGAGGTCGTCCACCTGTTAGTCCCCATCTGCGACGCTGTTGCCTACGCACATGAGCAGGGCATTTATCACCGAGACTTAAAACCTTCCAACATCATGATCAACCTGCTAGGTCAGGCTATCCTGATGGATTTTGGGGTTGCTAAGATCGTTGGCGGTCAGGTACATACCGAAACTGGCGCCACCATCGGAACCGCTACCTACATGGCTCCTGAAGGGGTCAAAGGGGAATCCATTGACCACCGCGCCGACCTCTATTCCTTAGGTGTCATTCTGTTTGAAATGGCTGCCGGAAAGCCGCCTTATGAAGGTGGTTCTCCTCTAACCGTCATGTTGGCCCACGTCAACGAGCCGGTTCCTGACATTCGCCTCAGTAATTCCAACGTTCCTGACATCCTTGTCAGTATCTTGAACAAAGCCCTTGCCAAAAAACCGGCCGACCGCTTCCAGTCGGCCGTTGAAATGGGCAATGCGCTCCGGGCCATTGGACAGCAGCTTACGGGCCAGACGATTCCCCAGTCTCGTCTAACCAGCTCTCAAGGATTTGCCAGTGACGAATATTTAGATACCATGCCGGTCGGCGGCAAACCATTGACCGGAACTGGCTCTGCGCCAGCTTATACGGAAGTCGCACCACGCCGCCAACCAACCCCGACATCTACTCCCATACCGCCACAGGCCAAGCCTAAACGCTCAAACGGCCGTTTGCTGTGGATGGCTGGCGGTGCGGCTGTGCTTTTGTTTCTGATGGTTGTCGCTGCTGCGGCCGTCATTCTCCTGCCCCGACTCTTGAGAAAACCGCCCTCATCGGCCGGAATGGTTCAGATACCAGGTGGAACCTACAGTATCGGCCTGAATCAAGGCGGGCCAAATTACGCGCCGGTTCAAGAAATATCGCTCGAGGATTTTTGGATTGACCGCTACGAAGTAACTGGGGCCGAATATGCCGCCTATCTGAATGATGCCAACGGCGATCCCCCTGCGACCTGGGCGGGTGGTGTGCTTCCCACAGACCAGGCCAAATATCCGGTACAGGGTGTGACCTATGACATGGCCTTCAATTACTGCAAGTGGGCCAACAAAAGGTTGCCAACCGAGGCCGAATGGGAAGTCGCCGCCAGAGGCAGCCACAATCTCCTCTATCCCTGGGGAAATGCTGAGAACGCCGTTGCCTTACCGGAGGGAAAAAGCTATCCGGTTGGTTCTGTTCCCGCCAACCAGAGCGCCTTCGGCGTCTTTGACATGGCCGGAAACGTTTGGGAGTGGGTTAGCGATCCCTATGTCGCTGTCGGCAGCGACCAGGAAGTTTTGCGGGGTGGGGCGCACGATTTCTTGAAGGATATGGCCTACCGGCTCATTGGCGACCCCGAAGTTCCGACCATGTACACAACGGCCGGTTTTCGCTGTGCGGCTGATAAGGTGGAGCTGACCGAAGATGATACCTTGCTGGTCAATGATGATTTCACGAATCCTGAAAGTGGCTGGCCCGTAGTAGATGAGGGCAGTGTCCTTTCCGGCTACCACCCCCCTGACTTCTACCATGTTCAATCCAGTGCGCCCAATCACATCAGTACCGCTTTCTTTGGCGGCAGCTTTGAGGATGTAACAGTCTCCTCTGATGTTTTTGTAGACAGCACCGACACCCCCAATGGTGATTTTCGCTACGGCCTGATCGTTCGTCGCATCGAGAACCAGTTCTATGCCTTCACCGTTGATCCACGCCAACATCACTGGGACGTTCTGAAAGGCACAATCGAAGGGCCAGTTACCCTGGCCGAGGGCGAAATTGACACTTTACAAGGGCTGACAGCGACCGATACACTGCGAGTGGATGCCAGCGGTTCCTCCCTTTCTTTCTCCATCAATGGTGAAGTCGTTTCCCAAATCCCAGATTCCGATTATCGCATTGGTGATATTGGCTTCTACGTGGAAACCTTCGACGAAACACGCGCCCATATTCATTACGACTCTCTCACCGTTCGCCAGCTTCCACCAGCAGCGGCCGAAAACGTCATCCTTCAAGACGATTTCGACAACCCGGCCAGCGGTTGGCCCGAAGTAGCCGAAGGCAGTGTCCTCTCTGGCTATCATCCTCCCGACTATTACCACGTTCAGTCCAGCGAACCCAATCACGTTTCAACCGCTTACTTCGACCAACAGTTAACCGACTTCTCGATGGAAGCCAACGTTTTCGTGGACAGCACCAACACCGAAACCGGCGATTTTTATTACGGCCTGTCAATCCGTCACCAGGGTGATCAATTCTACGCCTTTATGATTTCGCCCCGCGCCCATCATTGGAAGGTTGTCAAAAACACCAGCACCGGGCCGGTCGTTCTGGCCGAGGGTGACATAAACACCCTGACGGCCGAACATGATATTGACGTTTTGCGAGTGGATGCCGCCGGGCCTGAGCTGCTGTTTCATATTAACGGCCGTGCTGTCACTCACCTGGAAGATGGTGACTATGCTTCTGGCGAGATTGGCTTCATCGTCGAGACCCTGGATGAAACTCGCGCCCATATCCATTACGACTCACTGTTGGTGACACAGGTTGAGATGGATGTCGCTGCCGCGCCAACGGCTGTTGTGGTTGAACCAACACCCGGCGAAACGGCCGTTCCTACAGAAGTCCCGGCCACGACCATTCCCCAGGCCACGCCAACGCCTGCCGGACCGCTGCCTTCTTCCGAAGGTATGGTCATGGTTCCCTCCCGATCGTACCCGATTGGAAAAGTCGGAGATAGGGTTGAGCTGAACGAATATTGGATTGACCGCTTTGAAGTGACCAACGCCCAGTTTGCTGAATATATTCAAGAGGTCGGCATTGAGCCGCCATCATACTGGGCAGAAGCCAACATTCCCACCGAAATGGGAAACCATCCGGTCGAGTCAATTACCTGGCAGGAAGCGGCCGATTACTGCACCTGGCTCGACAAACGGCTGCCATCCGAAGCGGAATGGGAAGCTGCCGCCAGAGGGCCGGAAGGCTGGCTCTATCCCTGGGGTAACGTCCGTTCGGCCGTTCCCCTCCCAACCAGCGACACCTATCCCGTTGGCAGTATTGCCGAAAACCGAAGCTTCTTCGGCGTCTTCGATATGGCCGGAAATGTTTGGGAATGGGTTGACCAACCTTACCAGGAGATACCAGCCGGTCAGCGCGTCCTGCGCGGCGGAGCCAACAATTTTCAGAATGACCTCGTCTTCCGGGCTGTTGGCGACCCTGAAAGCACCAATATGTTCGCTGACGCAGGTATTCGCTGTGCTGCCAGCCAGGTAGATGTGGTTCCTGACCCCTTGGTTCTAATGCAGGACGATTTTGCCGACCTCGACAGCGGCTGGTTTCAGGCCCGTTCTCCGGTTGGCCCCTATTTCTACGGCTACCATCCGACAGACTTCTATCATGTCCAGGTCAGCGACGCCAATGATTGTCTGACGGTCTATGAGCAGGACAATTTTGACAATTTCATGGCTGAAATTGATATTTTTATTGCCGCAACCAATACGGAGGTCGGCCGTTTCCGCTATGGCCTCCTTATTCGGGACAACGGCAGCGAATTTTACGCCTTTACGATTTCACCCCGCGACCAGACCTGGCAGGTGATGAAAGAAACGGCCGAGGGCATCCAGATGATGGACTCTGGAACCGGCACCTCCATTCAAGGCGGAACCCAGGCCAACCGCGACCGTCTGTTTGTCATTGCCAATGGCCCCGAAATGTCCTTTTTCCTGAATGGTGGTTTGGTCAGCCGCATCACCGATACCACTCTTACCAGTGGTCATGTTGGTTTCATTGTTCAAACCCAGGACGAAACTTACGCCCATACCCATTACGACGACATCACCCTTTGGCAGTTGCCGCCCAATCTCGCTCCTGCCCAGACTGACCAGCCCAACCAGGATTACCCGATGGACAGCCCCGTTTGCCGAGGCTCTGTTTCCGAAGATAATCTGTTGGTTAACTTCGTCAGCTATACCATTGTTCCGGGCGACACCTTGAGCGGTATCTCAGCCCAATTCGGCGTATCTATTGAAGATATTCTCGGCGCAAACGGCCGAACTATCGAAAGCCCCAGCTTCATCCGGGCTGGAGCGTCTATTATCATACCGATTCAGTTTTAAAATGTAGCTATACAGGTGCGGCCTGAGCGTGTCGAAGGTGGGACCGAGCTTCGACACGCTCAGCCCTCATAGTTACCTTAAAATAAACCATTTAGAAAGATGAAAACATATCGAAACCCACCAAATGTTCATCGGCCGCTTGCTGCCTATACCCATCAAATAGAAATCAGCGGTTCTGAGCGTTTGGTAATCTTCTCCGGCCAGGTTGGTCAACGGGAAGACAATTCTGTGCCGGAAGATCCCATCGAGCAGTTAGATGTTGCCTTCGAGAATCTTTTCCGAAATCTGCAAGCTGCTGAGATGGGCATAGAGGATATTGTCAAACTCACCTTTTATCTGGTGGGCGATATGGACGCCGCCAAGCGGCGGGAAGTGACGACTTCAAAGTTGCAAGGGCACGAACCTTGTATGACGCTGCTATATGTGGCTGCGTTGGCAAGCCCGATTTACAAAGTAGAAATTGACGCCTGGGCCAGCAGCGAAAGGTAGAAGTCATATCCTAACCTGCTGCTGGATTGATTAGCCTAATCAACCCAATCAACAAATCAACCAATTAACTTGCTGCGTCTTTGTGTTAAATTAATGAGGAGGAAAAATGACTACCATAGATCAGGCCAACCAGACGGCCGTTGAACGGATGATGTCTGCCCGTCCCATGTTGACAGGCGTTGAAACCGCTCGTGACGTCATCCCCGGCATGAAAGACAATCTTCTGCTCCACGCCGGCCCGCCCATCGAATGGGAGCGCATGTCCGGCCCCCTACGCGGCGCTGTGATTGGAGCTTTGTTGTTTGAAGGGCTGGCAAAAGATGAGGAATCGGCCGTTTCGATGGTCAAAGCCGGAGAGATCGAATTCGCTCCCTGCCACCATCACAACACCGTTGGCCCAATGGCCGGTGTCACCTCCGCCTCCATGAAAGTCTACGTCCTGGAGAACATCACGCACGGCAACAAAGCCTACTCCAACCTCAACGAAGGCTACGGCAAAGTCCTCCGCTACGGCGCTTACAGCGAAGAAGTCATCGCCAAGCTGCACTGGATGAACGAAACGATGGGGCCAATTTTGGCCGATGCCCTGGCGACCGGCGACGGCCTCGACATTCGCGCCCTGTTGTCCGAATCGCTCCACATGGGTGACGAAGGCCACAACCGCAACAAAGCCGGTTCCATCATCTTCACCACTCGCCTGGCCCCCATGATTGCCCGCGTTGTTGACGACAAGGAAACCGAAGCCGATGTCCTCAAATTCCTGGGCGATAACGCCCTCAGCGTCCTTAATCCCGTTATGGCCGCCTGCAAGGCGATGGCTGACGCCGCCCACGGTGTTGAACGCAGCACCGTCGTCACTGCGATGGCCCGCAACGGCACCGACTTCGGCATTCGGGTCAGCGGCTTAGGGGAACAGTGGTTCACCGCCCCGGCCGAAATTCCCGATGGCCTCTACTTCCCCGGCTTCACCAGCGAAGACGCCAACGCCGA
>JBAPRX010000356.1:0-3783 GCA_049281335.1 Promineifilaceae bacterium (SeqCode) | reverse complement strand
CTTCTATACTGCTCGACCAGAGCGTCAGTAGACATTATTGGAAAAAACTAGCCACGAATTAAAACAAATAGACCCATATTTTTAAAATCATTCGTGAAAATTCGTGTTAATTCGTGGCCTATTCCCTTCAAATTCTTACAAACTATTGCAGCGTCCAGGTTTGCCCCGTATTCAGATCAACATCATACTGCTCCGCCAGCGCATTGCCATCACAATCGGCCGCTTGCAAATCATAAAGGCCCGCAGTGACCATAAGTGTCGCTGACTCTCCTGGGCCAACAATTTCGTTGTCGCCTAACTGGTCATTTCCCCAACTCGTCGCATCGGTAGGTGAGACAAAAACGTAACAAACATCTTCGGAGGAGTTATTGACAACGGACAAAGTCCCCGCAGGGCCGCCCGCAGCGAGCGTACTTCCAACCGTTCTGTCTTCGACCGTCAGGCTTGTTGAGCCATCTACCTCAAAATCATTGTATTCAGCGATCAGGTCGCCGTCGCAGTCGTTGGTTCGGACTCTGTAGTTCCCATCAGCAACTTGGATCGCCTTACTATCGCCTTGATTCAGCACCTCGGTTCCCAACCGTTCATCTCCCCACTCTGTCGCATCTTGAAGGGTGACGTAAACACTGCACACCGTCTTCCCACTGTTGTTGGTGATGGTTAAAGCCGAACCTGTTACAGTGTCATTGGTGCTGCCGCTATTATTAACGTCGTTGCTGCCCGTGTTACTGTTTTCGATGACATCATTACCGAAATTACAACCCAAAAGGACGAACAAGACAAGGCTGCCCAAAAGTAGATATTTCAACGACTTAATCATGATCAATCTCCTAAAAAAGTAAAAAGTGAGGGGTTAAAAGTAAGTAGTTTTTATGGTTTGATCGTGTCTGGATACGAACCCGTATTAGTATCTTTTAGTCGCAACAAGAATACCTGGAAAATCATCGCACAACTGTTACTTGAACAACGATGGTTGAGTATATTAAGGTGACATATAATCGTCAACGATGTTTTCGATTGAACCAATTGGATTTGTCCGCTCTAAGATAACCCGGCGAGAAGATGCGCCGCGTCAGGGCGACGAAGGCGGGCCAGAAGCTATAGATAGAACCCCCATCGTTGATATAAAACCGGTTCTTTCAGGATCGAACCCCGCTGACCGCTGAGAAAACCCCATTAGATACCCTTGTTTCCCAAACTGGAAAGCCAAACCTTACCATTACGTAACTGTCAGGTACACTATTTTATTTGATCATCTTGATCAACATCACACAACAGCGTAAATTTTGACAAAACGCTCTACATTAATGAAAAATGAGTGCGTCTTATTAGCTGTCATTTTGACCCACCCTTCCCCGACGTTTGTGTAGAAAGGCCAAAACGGCCGAATAATCACACAACCGAAAGGAGAAAAATCATGCAATTAGTCAACAAATTCACAATGGTATCCATGCTCGTCAGTGATATGAACAAGGCAAAAACGTTTTATGCGGAGAAGCTCGGCTTAGAGGTGGCAACGGACTACCGCCAAAATGATAATAATTGGTGGGTAACGCTCACTTTCCCCGGCGGCGGGGCGTCCATTACCCTCGCAAGATCGAGTACGACCCATAATGAACCGGCGAAACCCGGTACGTTGTCGTTCTATTTTTCAACGGCCGACATTGAAGCTGCGCATACAGCGCTCAAGGAAAAGGGCGTCGAAACCGGTGAGATCATGGACAACCTGTACGGGCCAGGCTCAGGTGTAAAGTTCTTTCAGCTCAAAGACCCGGATGGAAACCAGATAACTTTCGCCCAAGAGTAAGAACCACAAGCACATTTCTTCAACTCCTCAAGAGGCCCTTTAGCCTCTTGAGGAAAATGTGTTACGACCTCATGACAAGTTAGAGTGAAGTATATGAAGATTCAAGTCTGGCAAGCATTTAGCTTACTTTCTCGTTATCCAGCATTCGGCCGTCTTTGGGTCAGCAGATCCATTTCGCTCTTTGGGGATGCTTTTACGCTGATCGCGCTCCCCTGGTTCGTCTTGCAGGTCACAGATTCAGGCACAGCAACAGCCGGTATCCTCCTCTCCCTGCAACTTCCCGCCATCCTGACGAGCCTGGTAATCGGCTCCCTGGTTGACCGCTTCCAGTCAAGAACCATTATCACGATTGATAATGGCCTGCGGACTCTGATCATAGGGCTGATTCCCATTCTATATTGGTTCGGGTTGCTGGAGCTATGGATGCTTTTCGTGCTGACGATTTTCGCGGGCATGTTGGTCCCCGCTACGGAGGTTGGGTCGCGTAGTATCCTGCCTGATCTGGTGGCGGATAAAGACTTAGACGCCGCCAACATGCTGTGGTCATTCAGCCTGAACCTTTCCCTGATCATTGGGCCGGCAGTGGCAGGGCTTCTTGTCGCTTCCTTTGGCGGCTTACCCGTTTTGCTCATTGACGCAGCGACTTTTGCCGTGATGGCACTGGCTGCTGCTACCATCCCGAATATTGAACGGGGAAAGTCCTTGGTGAAAGCCCCTCTGTCAGAGCGGCTTGGGGTACGGCAGCTTTGGAATATGAAGATCGTCAGGTACACCACGCTACTCAGCTTAGTTTTCTTTTTCTCTTACGGCCCCTTAGAGGCAGCCATGCCAGCCTATAGTAACGCCATCCTTCATACGGATGCACGAGGCTATGGACTCCTTTGGTCTGCTTTAGCAGTCGGTGCGCTGATTGGAACGCTGAGCAGCACAACCCTCAGCAAGCGTCTTCGCTTAGGTGTCGCCCTACCGCTGATTGCATTCCTCTGGGGCGCCAGTCTGCTGCCAATGGCTCTTACCAATCATCTTTGGGTGGCTTGTGGCTTTCTGTTGGTGGGCGGTATGATGTGGGGACCGTATACGCCGATGGAAACGACGCTGCTGCAACGCAACATTCCAAAGGAACAACTTGGCCGGGTATTCGGCGCACGCTCCACTTTGCTCACAGGCGGTTCGCCTCTTGGTTTGGCCGTTGGTGGTATCCTGCTGGCGTTTGTCCCCGCAACCACCGTAATTGCCTTCTCAGCAGTCGCATGTATCCTGGTTGGCATCGGTGGACTCATATCGCCAGCGTTCCGAAATATGTCTTTTACATCTTCCAGCCTTGACATTGTAGAAAGTTCCGAAAAGCCTTTAATCTAATTTAGGAGAATCAATCTTATGAAATATATGCTGCTATTTTACGCCAGCGAATCTGAAGGCCCTCAAACCCAAGAAGAAGGCCAGGCCCTCGCCCAAACCTGGTACGCTTTACTCCAGGAAGCCAAAGCCGCCGGTGTGTTGCTGGACCATAACGGCTTCAAACCCGTCGCCGACGCCACAACTGTCCGCGTCCGAGATAGCAAGACGTTGATCACCGACGGGCCTTTTGCCGAAACTCACGAGCAGTTAGGCGGCTTCTTCCTGGTGGACTGTGAAAACCTCGACGAAGCCATTCGTTGGTCTGAGAAGGTTCCCCATGCCTCTTATGGCTCGGTTGAAATTCGGCCGTTATGGTCAGAATAACAACCATCTAAGGAGGGAATAATCGCAGCAGTTCCAATCGAAGAAGCTTTCCTAGAGAATACGTTCCGCGAAGAATACGGCCGTGTTCTTGCCACGCTAATCAGCCAGTTCGGAGATTTCGATCTGGCCGAGGACGCCCTGCAAGACGCCCTGGTCAATGCCCTGGAACGCTGGCAGCTTGACGGTGTTCCGCGTAATCCTGGCGCATGGCTGACGGCCGTCGCCAAACGCCGCGCCATTGACCGCATCCGTCG
>JBAPRX010000355.1:0-1532 GCA_049281335.1 Promineifilaceae bacterium (SeqCode) | reverse complement strand
GGGCAAGATTTTACGTTTTACTTTTTTGACTTAGATTTTTACTGGCGGCAAAGCTTCGGTGATGGAGGGGCGGATTTCTTCGAGCCAGGGTGGGAGTTTGAGATGGGTTCCAAGTTCTCCGACAGGTTCGTCGTAGAGGAAGCCGGGAGCGTCGGTGGCAATTTCGAAGAGGACGCCGCCGGGGGTACGAAAGTAGATGGAGTGGAAGTATTGACGGTCGAGAACGTTGGTGACATTATAACCGGCGGTTCGGAGTTTTTGGAGGTATTCGCGCTGTTCGGTGTCGTCAACGGTGCGAAAGGCGATATGATGAACAGAACCGGCCCCGAAACGGCCGCGTGGCTGGTTCGGCCGATGTAGAATGTCTACAAAGAGGCCAATGTCGTTAGACGCGCCCTGATACCGATAACGGCTGCCTTCCTGCCCAATAAATTCAAAGCCCATCTGGTTAGTCAGGACTTCGGCCGTTCCCTCGACTTCACTGAGCCAAAGGGTGACGCCGTGAAAGCCACGAATGGCATGTTCCTCTGGAATGGGGCCGCCTGCCCAATATTCAAGCGTGGCCGGGTTAGTGGAGGTGATCAGTTCCAGGGTCATACCGTCGGGGTCGGAGAAGGGCAAAACGGCCGCACCGAAGCGGGTCTGGATTTCGCCTGTTGAGATGCTGTTTTCTCTTAGTCGTTCTTGCCAGTAGCCGAGCGATTCGGGCCGAATGGTGTAGGCGACAGCGCCAGTTTCGCCATTCCCTTTGATGCCGCGACGCATATTTTGCCAGGGGAAGTAGGTCATTACGGTGCCTGGCGTTCCGATTTCGTCGCCGTAATAGAGATGGTAGGTTCCGGGGTCGTCGAAATTGACGGTCTTTTTGACGAGCCGCTGGCCGAGAACTTTTTGGTAGAAGTCACTGTTGGTTTGGGCGTTTCCGGCTACGGCCGTGATGTGGTGTAATCCTTGTACTGGTTGCATTTTTATTTCCTTTTTTTAGGGCAGAGGTGCAGGGGTAATGTGGATATTGGTAATTGGTAATTACTCAGTTACTTGATTGAGGCCGAGGGTGCGGCAGAGGGTGGCGAGTTGGGTTTGTTCGGCGGGGGTGAGGGCGCTCATGGCGCGAACAACCCCGGCCAGATGATTGGGCCAGATTTTGTGGATGAGCGAACGGCCGTCTTCTGTGAGATGGATCTCGACACAGCGGCGATCATCTTCCCGACGCTGGCGGTAGACGAGGTTGCGCTTGATAAGATTGTCAATCACAAAGGTCATGTTGCCGCTGCTTTTTAGTATCTTGTCACCCAATTCGCCAGAGGGCAGGGGGCCAAGATGGTAAAGGGCTTCTAAGGTCCCAAATTGGCTGATGGTCAGGTCGTAGTCGCTCAAGTGGGTGTTGATGGCACGGCCAACCGATTCGGCTGCACGCGATAGTTTGACGTATCCATCGAGGGCCATGATTTCTTCTTTTGTTCCTTTGTATTTTGTTCCCATCGTGCAAACTCCTTTGATATTGAAATAATATCACAGTTTTGGAAATATGT
>JBAPRX010000354.1:0-1608 GCA_049281335.1 Promineifilaceae bacterium (SeqCode) | reverse complement strand
CATCTGGACCGAACTCATCGACCTCTCACGTTCCGATCTCTGGACCGTCCTCCAGGAGTGGCGACACGGCCTCGTACATCGCGCACGCCCGGTCAGTGAACTCCAGTTCCCCGCCATGATCCAACATCCGATCCGCACAGTCTCCGCCAACGCCTCCGAGGAATTCCACTGGGGCATCGCGGGCGGGGGCTACTGGTGGACGCGGGACCTAATCGGCCATACGTCCGCACTCCTCGAATCTGCAGCTGGGGCTCAATCGGCCCCCGAGGAGGAGTAGTCGAAGCACCATCCGGAGCGCGGGGCCTGGCGCTGCGCTGTGGCCATTGCGCCATACCGCCGTTATCGGGGCACTTGTTTGACCCCTGGGAAACATGGTCGGAACGATCCATGCTGGTGTCGGTCCGTTGAGAAACTCCGGCAAGGGTCGCCGACCTCATTCGGAATCGCGTGCAACGCTGAGGGCAGGCTGAGCGTCTCACTCTTGGAAGCAGCGTGACTGATCAGGCGATCTATGAAGAGGTTCGAGGTCCCCTAATGCGATTCGCTGCATCCTTGGTGGGTCCAGATGGCGCCGCAGATCTTGTGTCTGAGGTCATGGTGGCCACCCTCCAGCGGCGGTCTCTGCTGTCACTCGACAACCCGCAGGCCTACTTGATGCAGGCGGTCCTCAACAGGGCTCGCACCGCGCATCGACGACTCGATCGTGAGCGAGAGGCGCTTACCCGCCATGGCCTGGCGGCGCGTCGTGAGGAGCCGGCAGCCGACTACTTCGTCGGGGCCGACGTCATCCGGACGGTGGCTGAGCTTCCGCTTCAGCAACGGGCTGCGATCTACCTCGTCTATTGGATGGACATGGAGCCGAGCGAGGCTGCCGAGACGCTCGGGATCCGGCCGGCCACCTTGCGGCGGTATCTGCATCTGGCCCGCGAGAAGCTTCGGAGGTATCTCGATGGGTGAAGATCCGTATCGGCAGCTGGCACGCTCGGGGCTGGCACCCCTGGTTGAGGAGGTTCCGCCTGGACCTGACTGGGCTGAGCTTGAAACCCCTTCGTCGGCGACTCCCCGAGTCATAAGGAGGGTGCCGGGATGGGTCATTGGTGCCGGAGCCGCCACGGTCGTACTGGCCGTATTCGGTGTCGCGGCCCTAATACCCCGCGGGGAGGCACCGTCCACACCCACGACGATCCCGTCCTCGACAACCCTAGGCACCTCTGAAATCGCACCTACGCCGTTCGTCCCACCCACCCGGACGATCAACGGGATGACCCATCTCGACCTGACACTCCTCGACGGCAGCCAAATCTCATTGGCATATCCGGCAGACCTGGATCTCACCAGTAGGGGAGTTGAGGCGGAAGCCACGGGAGGCGTGGGTGGCCCCAATCGCACCGTGATCACGCGATATGGGCCGCTCGAGGAGTTCATCGCCCAGAACGAAGCGAACCAGGGGCCCGGCGAACTGACCGACACCTACACAGGGCCAGATGGCGGCAGAGTGGAGCGCTGGGACTTTCCCGATATCCCTTACATCGTGTTCGACTTCAATCCGTGGACGGCCTACGTCTGGGATACGAAGGCGGAAGTAAGCGAGGTCGCGGAGGGCTGGGC
>JBAPRX010000353.1:0-12118 GCA_049281335.1 Promineifilaceae bacterium (SeqCode) | reverse complement strand
CCGTATTTGGGTTCTTTGTCGGTGACGCTGTGGCCTCCGGCAATGACGGCTCCGGCTTCGGCGACTTTTTCGGCCCCGCCGCGCAGAATTTCTCTAAGAATGCTCATGTCGAGGTTATCAGGGAAGGCGACGAGGTTGATGGCAAAGAGGGGACGGCCGCCCATTGCGTAGATGTCGGACAGGGCGTTGGCAGCGGCAATGGCCCCGAAGTCGTAGGGGTCGTCTACCACCGGCGGGAAGAAGTCTACGGTGGTAACGACAGCCTGCTCCGGGTTCAGGCGGTAGACGGCGGCGTCATCGGCCGCCGTTAGTCCTACCAGGAGGTCGGGGTAGTTGTCTATTTGGAATGTATCTTTGAGCGGCTGCAACACGTGCGCCAGGTCGGCCGGACCGAGTTTAGAAGCTCAACCGGCGCAGGAGGCGTAGGAAGTCAGCCGTATCTCTTTTCCATTTTGTGCTAACATACGGAAAGTATACAGTTTGCCCATGATGGCGCAATATGGGACCGGGGTGCGTTGACGGTGGGAGGGAGGGGGTTTTATAATTCGGGTGGATGCAGCGTTTTTAATAACGAATTGTAAATAATGAATTATGAATTTGTAATATGAAAAATAATCGTTTGTCTAACTTCGAGAATATTGCCCAGGATTTGGTGGAGGGGTCGTTTCGGCGGTTGTTTGCGGACCAGGTGCTGCCGTCTGATTTGGCGAACAAGCTGGCGCGGGCGATGGAGGACAGCGCCAGGGACGGGATTGCGGCCGATTTGTATGAGGTCGGTCTGCATCCTGATGATCTGGCTGTTGTGAATGAGGAGGGGTCGGCGCTGACGGAACAGTTGGCGAATTATTTGCTGCGACTGTCCCGGCAGGCGGGCCTGGTTATTCCGGGGATGCCTGCGATTCGTTTTGTTTCGGATTTGAGTGTGAGACGGCGGCGAATGGCGATTCGGGCGACGTTCAGCGCCTCGCCAAGTGAGGTGACACGCGCCCGTAAATTTAACCGGGAGCAGATGAAGGTTCACCCTTTGAACGAGGTGGATGCCTACCTGATTATTGATGGCAAGCGGCATATTGCGTTGAACCAGCCTTTGGTGACGATTGGCCGCCGGATTGATAATGATATTGTGATTGATGTCCCTGCGATTAGCCGCCGCCATGCTCAGATTCGGTGGCGATACGGCCGTTTTGTGGTCTATGATCTCGGCAGCCGGGGTGGGACGAAGGTGAACGGCGAGCGGGTGACAGAGAGTGTCTTGCATAATGGGGACGTCATTGCGTTAAGCGATGTGCCGTTGATTTACGGAGAGGGGTTGGAGGAAGATGAGCAGGAACGGCCGCGTCCGAGCAGCGCCAGTGAAAATACATTGGTTTACGGCCGCGAGGAATAATGGAGCCGGAAGTCGTCCTTTTTATTTTGAGATTGGTGAGCGCGGCGCTGCTGCTGCTCTTTCTGGGAGTGATCGGCTGGTTTATTTATCAAGATGTGCAGTTAGCGACGAAGGCTGCACCGGAAGGACACCGTTCTTATGGGTCGCTGCGGGTGATTGAAACGGGGTCGAGTAATTTGAAGGCGGGGAGTGTTTTTCCGTTGTCGCCAGTGATGGGGATCGGCCGTTCGGCGAGTAATACGGTGGTGGTAGAGGATGATTACGTTTCCGGCGAACATGCGCTGTTGTCGCTGCGGGGCGCTCAATGGTGGCTTGAAGACCTCAACAGCCGCAATGGAACCCTTCTTAACGACATTCCCCTTGACGCTCCCGTTGTCGTTGCTATGGGCGAC
The DNA here is from genome assembly GCA_049281335.1 of Promineifilaceae bacterium (SeqCode). Classification (GTDB taxonomy): domain Bacteria; phylum Chloroflexota; class Anaerolineae; order Promineifilales; family Promineifilaceae; genus JAKEFB01. Next base: position 10,339 of record JBAPRX010000353.1, on the reverse strand, counting down.
ATCCTGACCATTGGCAATACCCGGTTCAAACTCGAACTAAAATAATAAATCATGCGGTTGCGATTTATTATCTGTTTGTCAAGGGTGAGTACCGTCGCAACTTGAAAACAAATTCACCGGGCTGAGACTGGATATGAAGAAAGAAAAGTTACTCCTGACATCATCTGGCATTACGACCAATTGGATCCAAAAAGCTTTGGTTGATTTGCTGGGTAAACCGATCGATGAGGCTTGTGCTTTGTTTGTTCCAACGGCGATCTATCCCTATCCTCAGGCTATTCAAAATGCGTGGCAATTGATAAAAATGCCGGGAGAGTTAGGGTGGAAGGCGTTTGGGGTATTGGAGTTAACTGCTTTGCCGAGTTTACCAATAGAGGTATGGCTCCCTCAAGTTGAGAAGGCAGATGCAATTATTATTGGTGGGGGAAACAAGTTTTATTTAAGTTATTGGATGGGAAAATCAGGACTATTTGGACTGCTGCCTGAACTGATAAGACAAGGCACGGTTTATGTTGGCATCAGCGCCGGGAGTATGATGCTTACTCCCAGTCTTAATTTCAACCAGGAACAGTTCAAAAGAACTGGTGTTTACTATGATGATGAATTTGACGAGGAAATGTCGTCAAGTGCCGGAAGCGCAAAAACCTTGGGACTGGTTCATTTTGGTATCCGTCCACATCTTGATGCGGATTATTTTCCTCAGGCGACACTGGAAAATGTGGAAAAGTGGGCGGCACGAGTTGACTACCCGCTTTATGCCCTGGATGATCAATCGGCCGTAAAGGTTGCCGATGGGAAAGTCGAAGTTGTTTCAAGTGGCACGTGGAAGTTGTTGTAAGACTTTAAACTTAGCGAAGAGGACTGGATACAGGAGAAGGAGCCGATATTACCCGTCTTCTTCATCATCCCAGAAGTCGCCGCGATAGAGGTCGGGGTTGTGGCGGTAGAGCCAGTCTTCGGCTTCGATGTCGGGGTCAGAGTCGAAGGTGGCATCGAGGCTGATGTCCCAGATGGCGTCGGCCAAGTCGTCCCCCTGGAGGCCGTCGCGTTCTTCGGCTGCCATCATTTCCTGTAGTTCTAAGTCGTGCTTGAGCACATCTCGCTCGACCAGTTTTTGGGCAATTTCTTCTTGCAATTTGGCTTTCATCTCTGCTAACCAGTCCAGACCTTTCTCTTCGGCGCGGGTGGCCTGTTTCATCAGACGATAGTTCTTTTTGACTTTTAATGAGGCCAGTTCTTCCTTGATTTCGGCGAGACGGCGCTGTAGACGGGCCAGTTCGTTCAACAGGGAGTTGACCATCTGTTCGTCGTCGGTAATCGAATCCTGGTTGGGCAAGTCCGGTTCTAAAGCCAGCTCTTTCAGCCGTTCCAGGTCGCCTGCGGCATAAGCGGCGTTGATTGCCATCATCATCTGGGTCCGGTAAGCGCGGTCGTCGTCGCCGGACCCCATATCTGGGTGAAAGCGGCGGGCTAACTGGCGATAGAGACGTTTGAGTTCGGCCGTCTGATCCGCATTTAACCGGGTGGATGTTGGTTCTGGGATGCTGTCGCGGTAGCGGTAGTCGTGGTGGTTCAGGCGCGGCTCGTGATAGGCTGCCCCCACATCCTGATAAGACCAATCGTTCGGGCTATCCCCAACAAAATCATGGTGGCGGCGAAGCTGCTGACGCAGGTCGGCGATTTGGGCTGCCAGTTCGTCTAACCGGTTCATCAACTGGCGCACCCCGGCCCGGAGCTTGAACTCGAAGGCGTTAACGGCCGTAATCTCCTCCGCCAGTGATATTTCTGCCTCTACTACCTCGGCTTCCAGTTGATTAATCTGTCCCCGTAATTCATCTATGCGCCCGCGCCACTCGCTGGCTGCTTCTACCAGATTACTTTTGCTGTTCATTCAATTTCATGCTTCCACGAGAAATTTTTTTTGTCGGCCTGGTTCCGATATTACCGTCCAGGTTATCCAGGCATAAATGTTTGCGGCATTATATCACAGTACGGACAACTATTTTTCCGCCTGGTTCCATTCTGTAAAATGGCGCTTTGTTCGATATATTCGGGAGAAATTAGTCTTAGATATTAATATGGTTGGCTTCTTTGACAGTTTGAGAAAGTGTGTTATGCTCATAGTAGCAAAAGTTCTGCACTGAAAGATAACATCAGCCGTCATTTTTAGCCGTCCAGACCTTCACTGTCTGGATGGCTTTTTTTTTGCTAATAGATTTCGGCCGTGCAATTAGTTCTCACAAGGAGATTCAATACATGTCACAAGATGAAATTAATACCCAGGAAAAAACAGGGACAGTCAAATGGTTTGATTCCAGAAAAGGTTATGGCTTTATCGCCCAGGAAAGCGGAAGCGATATTTTTGTTCATGCCAATAATCTGGCTGACCCTTTTTCCAGTTCGCTGGTTGACGGCGACCGGGTGAAGTTTGTCATCGGCCAAGGTCCAAAGGGGCCGACGGCTTTAGATGTCCGCCGACTGTCGTAGTATTCGTTTACAGTAGTCGGTAGTCGGGATTATTAGGGGTGGAAGCCCTTGAGGATCGGCTACCGATTTTCGGAAAACTGTACTTAAAATTGTGATTGGTTCAGTCTGTGAGATTGAACCAATCTGTATATATATAGGTCTGTGAGCAGGGTAAAAATGGGCAAGATAGAGATTAAGTTTCACAACAAGATTGAGATTAAAACCCTGGCGCAGATATTTATGGATCAAACTCTGGTCAGTACCGGAGTGGCGGGACCCGGCGAGACGTGCATTTTATCGGCCGAAAAGGGACGATACGATATTTACGTCAAAAATGGACAGACTGGCTGGGAACTGGCTCATAAATTGGGTGGGGAGGCCAAAAGTGTCACGGTGAGCCAACGCAAGGGGCGGTATGTCGTTTCATGAGCATTATCGGAGTAATAAGTTTTGAATTTTGAGGATTGGTTAATAAACCAACAACGTCGTGAAGACAACATTGGTTTCCTGGCTCGTGCTTTAATGGGACAGGATGCTCAGACGAATTCCACAAAACGGAAGCCGGACGAACATAAATACTGGGTTAATATTGTTACGAAAATAGAGGGACCTGGTTACGTCTACTACTTTAATTTTGCCTGGCAAGAATATCTGAGGGCTAAACAGGCGGCCGAGAATCAGACGGGCTAAAGTCTAACCATAAAATCACCTTCTCTACAACCAGGAGCGGTTACTAAATGGCATCCCTACCGACACAAATTAAGTCTCACCCGGTCAAATCTGACTGGCATCCTATTGTAACAAAGTATCAAAAACCGAACCTTCGACGCAGTCTTTGGCAAATTGCCAATACTCACATCCCCTACATTATTGTCTGGATCATTATGGTTCAGACCTTGAAAATTTCGTACTGGCTGACTCTTCCTTTTATTTTTCTGGCGGGTGGTTTGTTGATCCGTAATTTCATTATTTTTCACGATTGTGGTCATCAGTCGTTTTTTGCCTCTCGTCGGGCCAACGATGTCGTGGGGTTCATGACGGGGGTATTGACTTACACGCCTTATATTGCATGGCGGCATGATCATGCGATGCACCATGCTTCTTCAGGCGATTTAGATAGGCGGGGAAATGGGGATATCTGGATGATGACGGTCGATGAGTATTTGGCTGCCACGCCGAAAGGACAATTCCTCTACCGCTTGTATCGTGACCCTTTCATCCAGTTCATTATCGCGCCGTTTTTTCTCTTTATGATTTTAAACCGCTTTCCTTTGCCCAAAATGGGTAAGCGGGAGCGACGGAGTGTTTTTCACACGAATCTGGCAATCGGGGCGGCCGTTATCGTCGTGGGGCTTTTGATTGGGTTTAAGACTTTTGCTATTTTGCAATTGTCGGTGGCGGTTATTGCGGCGACGAGCGGGGTGTGGTTATTCTATGTTCAACACCAGTATGAAGGGGTTTATTGGGAGAAGCACGAGTCCTGGGACTATGCCAGAGCGGCCGTTGAGGGCAGTTCTTTCTACAAATTGCCGAAGATTTTGCAGTGGTTTACGGGAAACATTGGCTATCACCACATTCACCACCTGAGTCCCCGAATACCAAACTATAACCTTGAAGCGTGTCACGCTGAGATTACGATGTTTGATGTGAAGACGATCACGCTTTGGGAGAGCTTTGGCTGTATTCGGTTTCGTCTATGGGATGAGGAGAACGGCCGATTGATCGGTTTTGACGAGCTTAAACAGTTGCAGTTGGCAAAGGCTTAACTAGGGCGGGGGCGGAAACTGGCTACTGCCAGGGACGTCGCCGTTTTCGACATGGGGGATGCCGCTGTCCACGAGGGTGTGACCGAATACGTCGGTCACACGGAAGGTGTAGGGGCCTGGCCCCATGCCGCTGCTTTCGACGAAGTAGTTGTAAGTCGTTCGGGGGACGTTGATCCAATTGCCATTGCTGTTCTTGTATTCAAACTTGGCGATGGGGTTGCGGTGGTTGCGAATCTGAACGGCCGTCCACCACTGGTTGCTGCCGTCTTTGAAGTGGTACACAATCGGGCCATCAAGGGGATAGCTGACTTGCTGCCAGCTTATTGGAACTCGCCCCTGGGGAATTTCGGCAATTTGGGCGAAGGCTTGGGGACTCATGTCTATGTCGCCGTATTGACATTCGGGACACATGTCAACGATGCGGACAATGACGCTGCCCTGGGGGCCTGTGATGTTAATGTAGGCTCCGCAGTAGTCGGAATTGCCGAATTGGGGGTAGTTCATAGCGGCATATAGGAGGTTGTTGGGCAATGGGGGAAATAGGCAGGCACCGGAGCCGTCACCGTAGTAGTAGGTTCCATCGCCGTTGAAGGTTGGGCCGAAGGGGATGATGTCGCTGCCGCCAGTACCAGGGCCGTCGCCGGTGACGTATGGCAGGTAGGTGAGTGGATCGCTTCCGGCCATGATGGGGTGGTGGTTGACGGCGGCGAGAATGGTGATGATGATAGTTGGGATGAGGAGGAAAACGGCCGATTTTGTCCATCTATTCGAGGGGTTCAGTTGGGAATTCCGGTTCATGGGTCTATTACCTCCACAAAAGGCGTTGGACGCAGAGATACACTGAGGGGCAGAGAACGCAGAGAAAGATTCTTGTGGACCAGCGTCGTTTGTAGTAGAAGAGGGGATGGTAACAGAACAGGGAGATAAACCAATAGGAGTTTTCGGCCGATTAAGTCACTTCTAAAGAAGGACATAGTGGATTTCTAGCATGCCACTCATGATTAAGCAGATGCCAGCAATGCCGACTCCCTTGATTAATTTTGGCTGGAATGGAGGAGGAAGAAATCGGCTCAAGACTTCTGGATCAACACGGTAATTTACCAAGATTCGGCGATCAATTATCCCTTGAATGACAGGAACTTGCATAGAATGACTCCTATTCCTTCAGTAACAAATGTGTAAACGATTATATCATACATTTTGACCAGGGAGCTTCCTTCACAGTACAATGTGGCCCAATGACAGAACAAATAGATCGGTATGAAATTAAGCAGTTGATCGGGCGGGGCGGCATGGCCAGCGTTTTTGCTGCCTACGACCCATATTTTGAGCGGGAGGTGGCTATTAAGGTGCTGCCATCTCAATATCTGGATGACTGGCAGTTTCGCGCCCGCTTTGAACGGGAAGCGCGGACAATTGCGGGGCTGGAACATCCAGCCATTGTGCCGGTTTATGATTTTGGGGAATTTGAGGGACGGCTTTTCCTGGTTATGCGGCTGATGAGCGGTGGGTCGCTGGCCGACAAGATTAAGGCGGGGCCGCTGTCGTTGGCTGAAACGGTTCGGATTCTCGGCCGTCTGGCTCCGGCGCTGGACGCGGCCCACGCACAGGGGTTGATTCATCGAGATTTGAAGCCGGGTAATATTTTGTTTGACCATTGGGGTGAGCCTTACATCTCGGATTTTGGCATCGTTAAGGTGTTAGATGATGAAGAGGTGATGCTGACGATGCCGGGGGGGATGGTTGGCACACCGGCTTATATGAGTCCTGAACAGGTTGAAGCGCGGGTGACGCTGGACGGCCGTAGTGATATTTATGCGATGGGCTGTATTCTCTTTGAGATGCTGACTGGGCGGCTCCCTTTTAAGGCGGATACGCCTCTTGGCATTGCCTTTATGCACGTGACCGAGCCGGTTCCCCGTCTACAAACGTTCAATAACCGGCTGCCTATAGCCTGCGAGCAGGTTCTCGCTAAAGCGATGGCAAAAGATCGCGAGGAACGCTACCAAACAGCAGTGGAATTGAGTGACGCATTACGGACTGCTATGACGACAGTCCAGGCAGCACCGCCTAAACCACAGCAGACTGCGCCGGATCATACTGTTATTGAGAGAATGCCGTCAGAGGTACAGAGACCACAGCCCCGGTCGCAGCCTATACAGGCAGCGGAATCTATTGCACCGGAGATTTCGGCCGAAAAGCCAAGTGAACAAAGTGGTCTGCCTCGATGGGTGTGGGCGGCTGCGGCCGTTTTACTGCTTGTCTTGTGTATTGGCGGCGGCGCGGCAATATTTACCATTATCAATAACGGCCTGCTGCAAGGAAATGGGGATAATGGGACTCCCCTGGTTGCACTAACCGGTACGGCGACCAGCGAACGGGCTACGCCATCGGCCACGAGTGCGGCCGTTATTGTGGAGGATACATCAACGCCGACGATAACACCCTCTCAAACACCGACACCAACGCCTACCTTGACACCAACGCCAGAGGGACCGCCTGCACAGGCGGCTCTGGGGGATTTGTGGGGCCGGCCGGTAGATGGAATGATTATGGCTTATGTCCCGGCGGGCAGCTTTGTGATGGGCAGTGATCCGGAATTGGACCCGGCGGCAGGAACGGCCGAACAACCACCTCATGAGGTTTCTCTCTCCGCTTTCTGGATTGACCAGACAGAGGTAACGAACGCTATGTTTGCACGTTTTGTTGCTGCGATGGGGTATGTGACAACGGCCGAGGAAGAAGGAACGGGACAGATACAAGAGGATGTTCAATCGGAAGTTGTTGCCGGGACTGATTGGCAGCATCCGAGTGGGCCGGACAGCGATCTTGCCGGGTTGGATAATTATCCCGTCTTGCAGGTTTCCTGGATTGATGCCCAGGCATATTGTTCTTGGGCTGGGGGCAGCCTGCCGACAGAAGCGCAGTGGGAATATGCCGCTCGCGGGCCGGAGAATTGGCTCTACCCCTGGGGCAATACCTTTGATGGGAATCTGGTGAACTTTTGTGATGCTAACTGCACGCTTCCGCAGTCGAATGCCAGTTTTGATGATCATTCGGCCCGTTTAGCGCCGGTTGGGAGTTTGCCGGATGGGGCAAGCTGGGTTGGGGCTTTTGATCTGGCGGGAAATGTTTGGGAGTGGGTGGCGGACTGGTTTTCGCCTGATTATTACAGTAACTCACCCGTTGAGAACCCGACCGGGCCGGAGACGGGAGATGGACGGGTATTAAGAGGAGGGAGTTGGTATGATGACGCTCCCCATGTTCGAGCTGGAGGGCGTGGGGCCAGCGGGCCTACGAATAGACACGCTCTGTATGGTTTTCGGTGCGTACTGCCGGGGGGCTAACTGCTAAATCGTTACTTTTCTAAAAGTTAGACTGATTCGTCGTGTTCGTGGCACCATATTATCTGATTTACGTGCTGGAATTGCGTGTTTCCAATCGTAACGGGCTTCCCCGTAAATCATTACCAGGGAACGTGGCTCTAATAAAACTTCTACTGTCTGTTGCGAAGGTTGGCTGAATTCCATGATGGCAGACCCGCCCAGCGACAGGCTAAAGACTCGGTTCCCAAAGCATGGTTCACAGTCGATATGGGCGGCAATTCCCTGGCCGGGTTGATACTCGTTGATGATTACCTGATCGGGTATTGCATCAATCAGACCATCATAGTGAAGTTGTTTGGCAATTCGGGTGAGCCATTCTGGAAGATCGCCTAGATACATTTCTGGTGTTACTTTTCGGGCTTTGTAGTCGTACCGGTAGCCATAATGCTGAACCCGGCGTTTCATGCCGGTATCCCAGACCTGAGAATCAATTTGAGTTGTTAACCAATCGTGGTGTGGTTGTGATATGTATTCAGGAAGATAGATGAGACCGCTTATATTGTGCATGATTACACCCGTTTGATGAATGGATCAGGTTTTTTTCTTCTTGAGTTTTTTCCTAAACCGCCTAAACTTGCATGATGGCTAGGAATGTTATTTTAACCGGTTTTATGGGGACGGGAAAGACGACGGTGGGGCTTTTGCTGGCGGAGCGGTTGGGGTATGGATTTGTGGATACGGATGGGTTGATTGAGGAGCGATACGGCCGTTCTATCCCCGATATTTTCGCGGAATTGGGAGAGGATGCGTTTCGGGAGATGGAGGGAACTGTGGCTCTGGAATTAGCAGGGCAGGGGGGGCTGGTTATCTCTACCGGTGGTCGGTTGATGTTGGATGCGGTGAATGCGGCCGAGTTGGGGCGGAACGGCCGTGTTTTTTGTCTCACGGCCAGCCCTGAGGAGATTTTGATGCGGATTTCGGCCGATGGGGGGGCGGAACGGCCGTTATTAGCTGGTTCTGATTCGGCCGAACGGATTGCTGGTCTGTTGGCGGAACGGCGGGAAGGGTATGGGCAATTTGAACAGGTTGTTACGGATGGAAAAACGGCCGATGAGGTGGTGTCTGTGATAGTGACTTTGTTGGGAGTTGGAAAATAATTGGTAGGTGAAAGATGAAGATTCTGGTGTTGAATGGGCCGAATTTGAATTTGTTGGGAACCCGCGAACCGGGAATATACGGGCCTGAAACGCTGGCGGATATTTTGGATGCGCTGCGGGTTTATGGCAATGAGAAGGGGGTGGAGATACGCGATTTCCAGTCGAATTCTGAGGGAACGCTGGTGGATGCTATTCACGCGGCGCGTGATTGGGCCGATGGGATTGTTTTTAATGCGGGGGCTTATACCCATTACAGTATCGCGCTGCGGGATGCTATTGCGGGGGTTGGGCTACCGGTGGTGGAGGTCCATATGTCAAATATTCATGCACGGGAGGAATTCCGGCATCAATCGGTGTTATCGGCCGTTTGTTTGGGGTCAATTGTGGGGTTCGGCCGTTGGGGTTATTTTTTGGGGATCGATGCGCTCATAAAGCATTTGGGAAATTAGCATTGAAGCAGCGAAGATACGTTTTTTGGGGCTATTCTCATTTGCCTTTAATGTTTAAAAATGTTATCCTATTTGGGGTTTGACGATTTTTGATGTATTAACAATTTAGGAGGTAAAAATGTTTTCAAGCCTTAATGCTCGACGTTTTTTCAGGTCTATCCTTGTCTCCATCCCAGCCCTTGTTTTATTAGCTGCCCTTTGGGCGTTTATGATTTATTCCCCTGTTCAAGCCGCAGAAGGAACAAAGTCCAGTGGGGGGCAATTCCCGCTTATCGTAGGAACTTCACTAAATCCTACGGGGACCAGCCACGATGTTTTTGAAGTCGATGTTGTAGGTGATACATCACAACCACTCTTAACCTCCTTTTCAGTTGGAGGAGCAACGTATGATGCGGCTAATGACCGCGTACTCTTTACTTCCAGTATGGGCAGCACCAATATTGACCAGCTTTGGGAGTGGCCTGTTGGTGGCTCTCTTAATAATTTAGGGACGTTATCGGACGGTGCAACCGCTCAACGAATGGATGGTCTGGCTATGTCTGGGGGTGTCCTTTATGGTTCATATGCCGGTGGAGAGGTTGATGATGGCCTCTGGACTATTGACGTGAACACCCTGGTAGCAACATCGGTATTTACTTTCAGTGATAGTATTAGTGGTATTGACGCCGACCCGAATACAGGCACGATTTACGGTGTGGATGATACAACTGGTAGTCTGGTTGAAATCGATGTTGTCGGACAGACCTTGACACCAGTTACAGCATACCCCGCAAATGAATCGGATATTGATGGTCTGGCGGTCAGCGATGACGGCCGTGCTTACCTGGTAACGGACCAACCTGGTTCTTTCTACGTATATAATCTGAATACGAATTCCTATGAAACACCGTTAACTGCTCCCTGGACTGCTTCCGATACTTTCTCCGGGGCAGCTTACATATATAGTGTTGCTGAACCTGGAATTACGCTAACCAAGACGGTTGGTATGGATCCAAATACCTGCGCGTCCAGCAGCACATTGGATATACCAGCCGGTGGCGGCGGAACGGTCGTGGGTTACTGCTACACTGTGATGAATACGGGTAATGTTACGCTGACGGTTCATGATTTGGATGACAGCGAGCTGGGACCAATCTTTACTGGCTGGTCTTATGACCTGGGGCCGGGTATGAGCA
>JBAPRX010000352.1:0-8595 GCA_049281335.1 Promineifilaceae bacterium (SeqCode) | reverse complement strand
CTACGGGCCTCGGTGACGTTAAGTATGACGACCGCCAGCGCAGAACGGGCCTCTAATAATATTTCTAGTCAGAACAGCGGTCTTGGCCTATCAGCTTCCGCTTCTTTCAGTGCCTCGGCCGGAATTTCAGCCTCGGCCGGATTTTCGGCCAGCGCTTCTGTTGGGGCATCCGTTTCGGCCGGATTGAGCGCCGGAGCCTCCATTGGAACCACCCCCCTGAGCTTCTCTCAGGGCGGGCAGACGCTCCAATCCATGTCGGCCGAAGCTGGAGTAGATTGGCGGACCGTCGCCGAAGCCAACAACATTGACAACCCCCGCCTGCTGCAAGCAGGGGCAGTGGTGAATTTGAATGTTGGGTAGAGGTGATTGGTAATTGGTAATTGGGTAATTAATCTCCGATAGCGACCATCAATTACAAATTACGAATTACGAATTACATATATGAGAGGTTTTTATGCCAGTCGTTATTAAGGATTTTGAAGTTGTTGGGAATGGTAATGGATCACAAGAATCGGCCGAAACCGCCCCAACGCAGCAGAACGCAACTCGGCCGACTTCCACCCGACAGGTTGCCCAGTTGATGAAGTTCATCAAAGAGCGGGCCAAGCGACTGCAGGCGGATTAGTTGATAGTGAAAAGTGATAAGTAAAAAGTTTTCCTCTTGCTTTTCACTTTTTAGCAGATTTAAAAAGGATGATACCTATGTTGCCGGGCATTTACGTCCTGACCAACAGAATAAAGATAGATGGCACATTCAATCCTGATGTCAGCCAAAATATTGTGGCTGCCAGTGTGACAGAGACAATTGATGGGCTGTTTGCTTGTGAGATTGAACTGCTCAATCATGGCGTCTCCGGCTATTTCTACTTGGACCGGGATGAGTTTGACTTTGGAACAGAGATTGAGTTTGGGGTGGGAATCGGCCGAACTGAGGAAAAGCTCTTCCAGGGCTATATCACTGGCCTGGAAGCGCGGTACATGGACGGTGGCGGCAGCCGCTTAACGATTCTGGCCGAAGATGGCCTGCAAAATCTGCGAATGACCCGCCGCACCCGTACTTTTGAGGATGTTACCGACGAAGATGTGATGCAGACGATTGCCCAGGAACACAGCTTGCAGACCGACTTTGAAGGTTTGGACGGCCCGAACTACCGTGTCCTGGCTCAAACCAATCTCAGTGACCTGGCTTTTCTGCGGCAGTGCGCCCGGCGGCTCAATGCCGAACTCTGGCTCGATGACCAGACGCTCCATGCTGCCCCTCGCTCTTCGCGGGGCAGCGACCGGGTGGAACTGGCTTATGGTGCTAGCCTACAAAGTTTCCAGGTGCGGGCTGACCTGGCCCACCAATGCACCGAATTCTCCGTTGGCGGCTGGGATGTCCAGGCAAAAGAGGCGATACACGAAACGGCCGATTCCAGTGCCATTAGCAGCGAGTTAAACGGCTTCCAAAGCGGCAGCGAGATTCTGGAGGACGCTTTCGGCGAACGAATCGCCTCCTACGTCCATAAAGCACCCCACACAACGGCCGAAGCTCGCGCCATCGCTGAAGCTGAATACCAGATGCGGGCGCGAAGATTCGTCACCGGCAGTGGAACGGCCGACGGCGACCCCCGCATCCGTGTCGGCACCATTTTAGAACTGTCCCAACTGGGAACCATGTTCGACGGCGACTATTACATTACCAGCACCTGCCACACCATTGACCTCGACACGGGATACAAGACCGAGTTTGAGGTTGAGCGGGCGGGGGTTGGATAAATGCGTAATTCGTGATCGGTTATTTGTAATTGAATTACCAGTTACCAATTATAAATTACTTTTTATAAGGATTTTTATGCCTTCACCCGACGTAATCAATCTGGAACGAGCAGCCACCGGACCGGGCGGCCGATTTTATGGCCTTTATCCCGCTTTGGTGACGGACAACCAGGACCCCGACAACCAGGGCCGGGTTCGTATCCGGCTGCCCTGGTCTCCCGATAACGATGGCGCAGCTTATGAAAATTGGGCCAGGCTGGCGACGATGATGGCAGGAAACAATCGCGGCTCGTGGTTCATCCCCGATGTGGATGATGAAGTCCTGGTTGGCTTTGAGGCGGGCGACCCGCGACGGCCGTATGTGGTCGGGATGCTCTGGAATGGCAGCGACGCCCCGCCGGAGCAGATGGACAGTGACAATAACCTCAAGACCATTCTGTCGCGGGCCGGTATTCGCATGACGATGGACGATACGCAGGGCGCGGTCAAACTGACCCTCTCCACGCCCGGTGGCCACTCCCTCGTCTTTGACGACGGCGACCTCTCGATCACCGCCACCGACACGACCGGCAACACCATCAAGTTAGAGCCGGGCAATATCAGCATTTCGGCCGTTGCCAAAGTCAAAGTAGACGCCCCCCTGATTGAAGCCACCGCCGGGATGGTTACTGTTAATGCCGGATTATCGAAATTTAGCGGTGTTGTCCAATGCGACACCCTCATATCCAACGCCGTCATTAGCGCGAGTTATACGCCGGGCATTGGCAACCTTTGGTAATTGGGTAATTAGGTAATTGGGTTGATTTGTGAGCAATCAACTTAATCAACAAGCTAACCGCAGGTTAGCCATCGACTAATTTTGTAAAGATTTCGATTCATTTTAGAGAGCGATTAATGCACGTAACCCAATGGAAAGAACCTGCATTGACCTGGAACGGCGTTGTGCCGGAAGACGGCCGTGCCAGTATTCTGGAGATTCGCAGCGACCAGTTCATCCCCGAATTTTTGGGGGCAATGGGCAGCAAAGACCCGGCTGCTTATTTCAACAAACACCGGATTGATGACCTGACCAGTTCCCTGAAGTTGTACCAGCCCTTGCATGGCTGCTTCTATCTGGTCACAGCCTCCCTGGTCTGCCGCCAGTTGGGACTGCCGGACAAGACGGTCAATCGCGCTGCGGGGGAATCGGTTTTCTTTGTCATTCGCCGCCGGACGTCGAGCGGGGGGGAAGAAGCCTGGATTCCCAGTGGGAAAAGCGGTAGCTGGCAGCCATTAGCGGCCGAATCCAAATTAACCCTCGCCCCCGGCGAAGAACGGCTGCCCATGCACCCGGTCAAAATCTGCCCCAAACCGGCGACGCCCCACTCGGTCTTCACCAACAACGTCGAGCGCGACCTGTACTACGGTTATATCCCTGCCGGGAACCGGGACAAGTATAAGGATACGGTCGGGCGTGTTGTCTCCGCTGGTTCTGATCCGGCCGTTTTTGTCAATGACTTCATCAACCAGGTTGAAGACGAAGCGCCCGCCTCCGAGAACTACAGCTTCCGCAAAGACATCTTTTATCGCCGTGTTTATCTGCCCTGGAACAGCTTGCGGCAGAACCTGACCATAGACAATGGCGTTGTCGTTCTCAAGACCCAATTCAGCACCGACGCCCAAACCGAACAGCTCTATGTTATTCTGGAGTTGGGCGAATTCTTAAAAAACAACCTGCCAACCTTCTGGGCAGCTCTGGAGGCGGGCGACGACTCTTCTTTACCGACCGATATGGCCGACCTTTATGACCATTTGACTAATGTTCAGAAAGTCAAAAGCGGCGGGTCGGATAAATTTTTAGGGGACGTTATTCTTCAATACAAGAATTATTTCGACCTGATTCGCGGGCAGGGGGATATACCTACAACCGATTTTGATTTTCGGAATGTCTCCGAGGGAAACCTGGATACATTGAGGACCAAGGTTGACTCGGCCGTTGATGAAGAAACCGCGCCGATTGAGGTTCCCGGCGGCGAAAACTCGGAGTTGGTGCAGTTGATTGCCAATCAGGTGCAGTCCAAACCGGATAAAGAACCACTTTACCAAATTCGCACCGTTTACGAATATGATCCCGACTGTCCACCTATTGTCAGCCCGCTGCCGACTCGGCCGTTTCAACTGGCGAAATTCTTTGAACCCGGCGCACCGGCCCGGCTGGTACGGCTGGAAGCGCCCAGCATCAAGCCCAAAGATTTACGAAGCTATGCTCGCGGGGTGGGCATTGAGATGTCGCCCGAACTGCACAAGCTGGCAAGCTGTATGGGCGGCGAAGATATGGATGGTGTCATTAACAGCATCGAGAACTGCGACGACAGCGGCTTTTCAATCCAGATGATCTGCACCTTTTCGATACAAATTATTTTCCTGGTGGCCTTCATCGTCATGTTCATCTTCCTTATTTCGCTCAACTTCATCTTCTGGTGGCTGGCTTATCTGCGGATTTGCCTGCCCATCCCGAAGAAAACGTGAGTGAACTGGTTACTGGTTACTGACTACGGACTACTGGCGACAGGATTTATTTATGGACAACGGCAAATTACTTTATGGTCAAAGCCTCGGTTTTCCGCCTCGTGTGGGGCCGGACGGCCGTCTCATCTGGTCTAACGGAGAAGAAAATGTGCGAGAATCCATCTGCATCATTTTGCGAACCCGTCCCGGCGAGCGGTTGGAACTGCCAGAGTTCGGCTGTGGGCTGGATCAATATCTCTTTGAGCCGAACAACATTTCTAATTTGCGTCTGATTCAGGAGTCAGTCAAACAATCACTGACCCGTTGGGAACCCCGCATAAAACTCGACGACATCCGTGTCGCCCTCAACCCGACCGATCCCACCGTCGTGGACATTACCATCTTCTACACCCTCATTGCCACCCGGAAGCGGGAGAAAGTGAATCTGTCGGTGAGTGTATAAGAGGTAATTGAGTAATTATGTAATTGATCGCTGGCACTGAAAATTTCCCAATTACCCAGTTACCTAATTACAAAGGGCTATTACAGCAAAACGAGTAAGACAATAGAGGTCTACAATGCCTTTACAAGTACCAAATCTCGATGACCGCACATTTGACGAGTTAGTCAAGGAAGCTGTGGTTCGCATTCCGGTTCATACCCCAGAGTGGAACAACTTCAATGACAGCGACCCCGGCATGACGTTTGTGCAGTTGTTCGCCTTCATGACCGAGAACCTGCTCTACCGCAGCAATCGAATTCCAGAGGCCAACCGTAAGAAGTTCCTGACTCTTTTAGGGGTTGGCCTGCTGCCAAAAACGCCGGGGCGAGGATTGGTAAGCTTCAGCAATGAACGCGCCCCAATCCAGCCAGTTGCTTTTCCGACAGGCGGTGAACTACGGGCTGGAAATGTTCCCTTCCGCGCCCTTACAACGGTCAATATTTTGCCGGTCACATCGGCCGTTTTCTACAAAGCCGAACAGACCGACCTAGATCCCGCTCTCAAGAGCCAGTACGAACAGATTTATGAGTCTTTTCGAGAGTCGCCTGATACCGGCTTCCAATTTTACCAGACCATGCTATTGGAGCCGCCCGAAATTGGCCAGGAGTTACCTGAACTTGACCTCGCTGACCCACAGCAGTCCATTGACCAGTCGGTTTGGGTGGCGCTGCTGGCCCCGAAAAATGTTGATCCCGACCTGGTTCGGGCTGCGATTGCCCGCCAGAGCCTATCTATTGGTATGTACCCCTCCCTTTACAACGAGGGCAAACGGATTGAACCGAAATCGGCCGAACCGGAACCGGTGGCCGATCCTGGTCTGATTTTTGAGATTGCGGCTCCTGATCCCAATGCGACGGAAACGCCTGCCCCGGCCCGTTACAAGCGGCTGGACATCGAATATGCTGAAAACGTCCTGGATCGGCCCGGCATTGTCCAGGTTACGCTGCCCAAAGCGGCCGATATGACCCTCTGGGAGTATGACCCGACGGAAGAAGGGACAGGCGACTATCCGCCACGCCTTGAAGACCGGGAAGTGGCTGGTCGAGTTGTGACCTGGATTCGCATCCGGCTGGCAAACAAGGAGCAGACAGATAAGTACCATCAAGCAAAGTTAGCCTGGGTCGGCGTCAATGCCACACAGGTCATCCAGTCTGTTGCCATTACCAACGAACTGTTGGGCGTCGCCAACGGCGCTCCTTCTCAGAGCTTCCAGGTTGCTAATACGCCGGTCATCATTGAGCGGCAGCTTGTACCGGGAACATCGGCCGAAGATGAAAACTTCACCCTGGAGGTGGAAGACTTACCCTCCAACGGCGGCACAACCTGGACTCGCTGGACACGAACCGATGACCTCTATGCGGCCGAACAGGACGAGACGGTCTTTACGATAGACCCTGAATCCGGCGCGATCACCTTTGGCGACGGGTTGCGGGGAATGCGCCCGCCACAAGGCAGACGCATCCGCGTTTCTTATGAGTATGGCGGCGGGCCGGAAGGCAAACTCGCCGTCGGCCAGCTTAATAAATCCTCGCTGCTTCCCGGTGGCTTCAAGGTCGAAAACCCCGTTCCCACCTGGGGTGCCAGTCGGGGTGAAACAACGGCCGAAGGGGAACGTAATATCGCTGCTTATATCCGCCACCACGACCGGCTGGTTACGACGGAAGATTTTGAAGATATCACTATGCGGACGCCTGGTTTGGACATCGGCCGTGTGGAAGTGCTGCCCCTCTTCCATCCCGACAAATTCAGTTACAGCGATCCCAGCGTCCAGTTTCCCGGCGTTGTAACCATTATGGTCATTCCCCAGCAAAGCATTGAAGTACCCGACCCGCCGATTCCGGATCGCCTCTTTCTGGACACTATCTGCCGCTGGCTGGACTCCCGGCGGCTGGTCACAACCGAACTGTACGTTCGCGGCCCCGTTTACGTCCCGGTTTACGTCACCATTGGTGTTGAAACGATGCCGGGGCAGGTGCGCTCCCTGGTCTATAAACGAGTGCGGGAAGAAATCCGCGAATATCTCTCGCCCCTGGTTGGCGGTGTGCCAACATCAACTGGCGAGGGCGAAGTCCTGGGAACGGGCTGGGAATTGGGCATGGAAGTCCGCCGCCAGGATTTGGAGGCGGTTGCCGTCCGGGTCGAAGGGGTGCGCTACGTTACCGGGATCAAATTGGGCGTAATGAACGCCGTCGGCGGCATTGTTGATGTGGCTCAAAAGACGATGCTCGGACTGCAACTGCCCTGGCTCAGTGGCATTACAGTTGGGGCGACACCGGACTCGTTGGACGCCTTCACCGGCGTCCCCGCTCAACCGGGCGATTCACTGCCCGTTCCGGTTATACCGAAGAAGTGTTAGGAAGAAGTAGTTGGTAATTAGTGATTGAAGTAGTTTTCGGCTAATTACCAATTACCAGTTACCTACTACCAACTACAAACGATTGCTATGGATGTTAACGGAACTAAATTCCATCTAGTACATGAATTAGCCGACTGGGAACAATGGTTTTCGGTTAAGCAGCAGGCCACCCTGGGCGAAATCTTTGCCGATCCTGACAGCTTTCCTGACGCTGAGATTGAGTGGAACCCAGGTGAGGGCAATTTGCGACTGGCCCGGCAGGTGATCCTCTTTCTGGGAGCGTCCGATCAGCCGGAAACCAATCTGGACAACCGTCGTGGGGCCGGGCGAGATCGCTATGGTCACTGGTATTGGATTGACGACGACTGCACCGGCATCCGCTTCCTGGCTCAAGGGGAGATGAAATCGGTCACGTTCTGGTCTTCGACAACGGCCGATAACTGCGATCCAACCGCTGCCCTTGGAAAAGGTCAGTTTCACACCCTGGAACCGGCCCAACCAGAACCGATGACCTTGAGCGGCCTGTGCGTCAGCGCCGGTCATTACCTGGTTGTAGGCGTCATAGGCCAGGGCATCCTTATCTTTGACCTCCATCGAGGTGGCCCGCCAACGCTGCTACTGTGGACGCTGCCCGCAGGCCAGACTTTTACCCCTTGGGATATGGCTGCCACGACCGACGGCGGCGTGTTGATCTTGGATCGGGACGGCCGTCGTTATTGGCGACTCAACCACTTTTTCCAACTGCAAACGACTATTCCCGGCAGTGAAGACCTGCCCCCGGAGACGACTTTCCAGCCTTCGGATGGCGACGACACCCAACCCCGCCGGGTCAAACAGACTGTTCCCCATGTTGGCTATCCATTAGTAGGAAATGGCGATTTTGACGCGCCAATGGCCCCTATCAGCATCGAGAGCGGCCCCGAAAACCGGGTCTTGATTCTCAATGCCCCGCCAACGGCCGATAATGACCATTCGGCCGTCTACGAATACGACAATGAAACGCTACGGACAGTCTATCCATTGACTTTTTCTGTCAGTGACGAGGATGGCAGCACTGCCACCCAGGAACTGTTCGCCCACGATTTTACCTATCTGCATCATACGGCCGAGAATCCCTGCCCCATGCCTATGCAGGCTGTTGAACAGGCAGACAAAGAGGCCGAACTTCATCTCCTGTTTGTGGCCCGCCGGGATGGGAATCAGGTTATCGCCTACATATTGGCCCCTGACACGATGGACATTGATGCCCAGCCCGACTTTTTGCCCCTTCGTCGCTGGGAGGAGAAAGGGCTGGTGGCTGCCGGGCAGAAGGTCTATTACGATTTTGAGGATCGCTGGATTCCTTTGGGTGTCTTTTTGGACTGCGCCTATGCCACTGCGGCCGTTATCGAATCGCCGGTTGATTTTGAGCGCCGTTACCGGGCTTCAGAACCTGTCAGCCGCTTTTCATTGACCAACGGCATCCCCGGCCAACCCTTTGACAGCAACATCA
>JBAPRX010000351.1:0-2156 GCA_049281335.1 Promineifilaceae bacterium (SeqCode) | reverse complement strand
AATTTGTAATTCAACAAATAATTTTATTGAGTACAAAGCCAACCTTTGCCCTCTAGCTCATCTGTGCTAAACTCTTTCTATGACCCTTGAAATTGAAAAGCTAACTAATGACTTGGAGGAGATGGCTCGGAATGCGGCCGCACGGCAGGCCAATGAGAAGCGGGTTATTGAGGCTGCATTGGAGAAGCTGCGTCAATATCGGGACGATTGGGACTTTATTGAGCAATCGCTGGCAGTCGCCCTCGATACAGTTGACATAAGGCAATACCGATGTGCTCGGCCGTTTGATGAGAAAGAGCCGCTGGATGCGGCCATCGTTGCCGGTGCTCCCCTGCCCCAGGCTACCCTGATTGCTACCGATGGTTCTCAAATCGTCCCCGACCGTCACGCCCCTTACCTGTATTCATTGATTAATATCGGCGTCGTGGTTTATTTTCACGGCCGAGGCATGTCGCCGGAGCAGTTCACTGAGCCGGTGCTGGATTATCCTGAGAAGGCGCTGGCGGATGAGGCTTTTGCCGATAGAGGAGCGATTGTAAATCTGCGGCGGGACCGGGCTGAGATTGAGGTGTTGGCTCGGACGGCCTGGGCTTACCGGGAAGAGATTCGGCCGTTGTTGGCGATATTAGACCAACGTCTTCTTTACTGGCCGGTTGTGGGGGACAGTGATAATGAGGGGAAGCAAGTCCTGACAACCTGGCAGCAGTCTATGACGAAGGTTCGAGACGCGGGTGGCTTTTTGGCGGGCTATATTGACCGGCCTGGCAAGAAGTCTATCTTAACCTTGTTGGATACCTTCGATATTCATTTCCCGACCTTCGATAAAAAGATATTGGAAGGCGGCGATGCCTGGGGTGGCTTGACCGATGCCAGTCTTTTCGGCCGTATTTTGAAGCCGGGGGAGCGAAGCAAGGTTTTTATTGACATCTCCCATCATAACAATGAGTTTCGGGCAAATGACCCTGATAACGAGGTCTGTTTTTTCTATTTGAATCCGGGGCAGCAGGGCCGGGGGATTGCGCGGGTGGATATTCCTCGCTCGGTGGCGGAAGATGAGACGGCCGTTTCGGCCGTTCACAGCCTGATTTATGACCAGTGCAAGATTTTAGGTGGCTATCCCTATATTATTACCAGGGCAGATGAGCAGGCGGTGGTGACGTTCAGAGATAAAGAGCATCTGGACATCATGATCGGCAATAAGATGCAGCAATATGACATCAGTTCGGATATTACTGCCAAGCAAAGTGGCAAGAACGTTGCCAGGGGGAGTAAGTCGCGGTTTGAGGTGTAATAAGGGTAATTGGTAATTGAGTAATTGGGTAATTGGCTGGAACCGGCTCACAGTTACCCAATCACCTAATTACACTTTTGTAGGTAGGGTTGGAGATACTGTATGTTCAATTCAATGATAGAAAATGTGGAAATCGGCCGAGTTTTGCGGGCCAGTACGGCCGGGTTTGCTGTCGGCTGCCGGGTCAACCAGTTAGCTTTGCCCAGTTTTGGCTCGCTGGTCAAAGCCCAGCCAGTTGAGGCGCGGGAATCTATTTATGGGTTGATTTATGACATGCACATTGACGACGACCCGCTGGTGAGGCGGCTGGTGCTGGCCGAAGAGCCGCGCCAATCGGTCATTGAAGACCAGCGCAGCAACCGCCTGCTGCCGATTGAAATGAGCGTATTGTCTGTTGGCTATTCGCTGAATGGGATTATTTCTCGTGGGCTGCCGCCGCGCCCACCGTTGAATCTGGACCCTGTTTTTCTGTGTGTGGAACAGGATGAAGTGCGACAGTTTACGGAGTCGCCTCATTATTTGCGGCTGATTTTGCGGAATGTCGGGGGGCCGGTTCCGGTTGACCAACTGCTGGTGGCCCATGTTAAACAGTCCTACGAGCAGCGAGGCCGGGATACGGCCTGGGCCATGCAGACGGTTGGGGAATTAATTGAACTCCTCCGCAATAATTATGATCTATTGATCCCGACCCTGGAAGCGATTAGTGAGGCTGTGCCGGGACTGGAACAAGTTGGGGAACTGTTTTAAGTGTCGGAGTAATTGGTGATTAGTAATTAGCTGGAAAAACTGCTCACAATTACAAATTACTGGTTACCCAATCGAATGGATGATTAGAATGAGCGAAAATATAGGCTATATCATTGGT
>JBAPRX010000350.1:0-3850 GCA_049281335.1 Promineifilaceae bacterium (SeqCode) | reverse complement strand
CCTCCCAACAGTCGTTACCGAAGAGCTGCTGCGAACGCCTCCTGGTGGTTGGATCGAAAATTGGGAAATGCGGCGCAAGATTCAGAAATTTAGCCACCAGAACGGTGGCGATGAAAGCGCATTTTCGGCCGACTGGTGTAAAGGCCATTTCGAAGGCCACCGTCGTCGAATTCTCAGTGAATTTGACCATCAGTGGCAAAAAGTAACAACGGCCGATACGCCTTCTGCCTCCCAGGAAACCCTCACGAATGGTTGCCGAAACCACGAATTCGCAAATACATCAAACGACGCTTAACGCTGCAAACTTTGCCGCCTTTGCGTGATATAAAAACCCTCTATGGAAAAAGTTCTTTTTGGTCAATCCTATTACCTGAAATTTGATGCCAAGTTATGGGAAGCGATGCAGCCCTATCCCCCGCTAGGCACGATGTATGCGGCTGCCTTCATCCGCCAACGCGGTTATGAAGTCGCCCTTTTTGACGCTATGCTGGCCGAGTCTGAAGAGGAGTGGGCGGCTGCGCTGGAGAAGGAACGGCCGGATTTCGCCATCATCTACGAAGATAATTTCAATTACCTCTCCAAGATGTGCCTCTCCCGTATGCGCGAAGCTGCCTTCACCATGATTGAGATGGCTCAACAATACGACTGCCAGATCATCATTTGTGGCTCAGACGCCACCGACCACGCCGAAGCCTACCTTAATGCTGGGGCCGACTTCGTCCTTCTGGGCGAGGGCGAGATGACCCTGGTCGAACTGCTTGATCGGCTGAACGGCCGAACTGAAACGCCATTCGACGACATTCTGGGACTGGCCTACCGGGAATCTCTGCTTCAGAAAGAAACGCAACCCCTGTCTTTGCCTGTTTCCAACGGCCATTTCCGTCGCAATCTGCGCCGCCCCGACATTAAAGAAGTAGACCCTCTGCCCTTTCCTGCCTGGGACTTGATAGACGTTGAAAAATACCGCCAGGTCTGGCAGGAACGGCACGGCTACTACTCCATGAACATGGTCACAACACGCGGCTGCCCCTACCACTGTAACTGGTGCGCCAAACCGATTTGGGGCCAGCGATACAATTCACGCAGCCCTGAAAATGTTGCGGCCGAAATGAAATGGCTCAAAGAGAACTACCAGCCTGACCACATCTGGTTTGCCGACGACATCATGGGCCTCAAACCACGCTGGTGGCAGCAGTTTGCAGACGCGGTTGAAGAACAGGATGCTCGTGTCCCATTCAAATGTCTCAGCCGCGCTGACCTTGTTCTCCGAAACGAGGATGATGTGACCGCCCTCAAGCGGGCTGGCTGTGACATTCTCTGGATGGGGGCCGAATCCGGCTCTCAGAAGATCCTCAATGCAATGGAGAAAGGGACGAAGGTTGAACAGATTTATGAAGCCACCCGGCGGCTCCACAAGGCCGGGGTGCGGGTTGGCTTTTTCCTCCAATTTGGCTACCCTGGCGAAACTCGTGAGGATATTGAAAAGACCTTCCAGATGGTGCGTGACTGCCGCCCTGACGATGTTGGTATGTCCGTTTCCTACCCGCTTCCTGGCACAAAATTCTACGAAAACGTTAAGGTGCAGTTGGGAGACAAGCAGAACTGGGTGGATTCGGCCGATCTTGCCATGATGTATCAAGGGCCGTTCACTACCGCCTTCTACCGCCATTTGCACATCGTTCTCCACAAAGAGTTCCGTTCCCAACGTGGCCTGGAAGCCTTAAAACAGGCCATCCGCAAACCAACAATGCTGCGCCCCTACCATCTCCGCGAACTCATCGCCATTCCCTATCGTCTGGCAACCCTCCCCTTCGCCCGCGCCAAACTCGACCAACTCGCCACCCTATCCAACGCCGCCATCCAACCCCCGCCCCACATGACCCTGGAAGAAGCCGCCCACCCCTCTCCGCAAGAGTAGGAAAACAGCCACGAATGAACACGAATTAGCACGAATTTTTTATTTGGAATGAATGATTGGATATTCATAAGAAACAAGGTGTCGGTGTGGCCGAGGTAATTCATAAGGAACTTTCTTATACAATCATTGGAGCGGCGATGGAGGTACATAATGTGTTGGGGCCAGGCTTTTTAGAAGCTGTTTACCAATCTGCATTGGCACACGAATTAAGTTTAAGAGAAATTCCGTTTGAGCAGCAAAAAATACTTCCTGTAATTTATAAAGGAGTTCAGGCAGGGAATTATGTCGCCGACTATTGCGTTGAGGATGTAATAATTGTTGAAATAAAAGCCATTTCTAAACTATTGCCCCAACATGAGGCTCAAGCACTAAACTATCTTGCTGCCACCGGGTTCCGGTTAGCTCTCCTAATAAACTTCGGCCGAAAATCTCTCGAATATAAAAGGCTCGTCCGATAATAATTTGTGGAAATTCACAGCAAAAATAATTTGTGTTAATTTATTATAACAATTTGTGGCTGAAAGAATGAATATTTTACTCTTGGCCCATTGCGCCCAAGAATCTCTAACACCGGAGCGTTTCAACCAATGAAACCTAAAATAATTCGTGAAAATTCGTGAAAATTCGTGGCTAAACCAATGGACATACTACTCTCACACGGTTACTTCATCGCTGAAGATGAACATGAACAGCAGATCATGAAGCCCTACCCGACTCTGGGGCTGCTTTACATTTCTTCTCATTTGAAGGCGAAGGGATTTGCTGTTGATCTTTATGATACGACTTTTGTCACGCTGGCCGATTTTGAGGCTTATGTGATGCAGGAACGGCCGTCCCTCGTCGGCCTCTACTGCAACCTCATGACCAAGCATAACATCTTGCGCCAGGTCCAGATGTGCAAAGTAATCGGCGCAACCGTCATCCTGGGCGGCCCAGAACCGATCTCCTACGCCGACCAATATTTGGCTGCCGGAGTTGACATTATCGTCAACGGCGAAGGCGAAGAAACCCTCGAAGAACTCATTCCCCATCTGGCCCGCTATGGCCTCAACCAGTTAGAAACCATACAAGGCATCGTTTTCCAGAACAACGATGGTCTGGTCATCCATAACCCCGTTCGGCCGCAAATCCAAGACCTCTCCGCCCAACCCTGGCCCGACCGCGAAGCCATTGACATGGAACGCTACCTTGACACCTGGAAAACCCATCACGGCCTCAGTTCCGTCTCCCTCATCACCGCACGCGGCTGCCCCTATAAATGCAACTGGTGCAGCCACACCGTCTTCGGCCACACCCACCGCCGGCGCACCCCCGAAGAGGTCGTTGAAGAAGTCGCCTGGATTCGAGAACGCTACAATCCCGACCAACTATGGTACGCCGATGACGTGCTGACCATTCATCCCCGCTGGTTTCTCCAATACGCCGCCCTGCTCAAAGAGCGCGGCCTCCACTTCCCCTTCGAATGTATCAGCCGCGCCGACCGCCTTAAAGAACCCGTTATTGAAGCATTGGCCGAGATGGGCTGCTACCGATTGTGGATTGGCGCGGAAAGCGGCTCCCAGCGCATTCTCGACGCTATGCAGCGTCAGGCTGATGTTGAAGACATCCAACAAAAAACCAAAATGCTTCAGGCCAAAGGCATCGAAGTTGGCATGTTTATCATGCTTGGCTACGAAGGCGAGGAACTTTCCGACATCGAAGCCACCGTTGACCATCTCAAAAAGTCCAACCCCGACGTTTTCCTGACCACCGTTGCCTACCCCATCAAAGGCACCAAATATTACAGCAAAGTCACCGACAGAATCTTAACCCATCTTGATTGGGAAGCCCGCACCGACCGCGATTTGGGTGTGGTCGGCCGTTTTTCCTCTCGTTTCTACGACCATGCCACCCGTTGGATGGTCAACGAAGTCAACCTCAATAGAGCCAGAC
>JBAPRX010000349.1:0-3789 GCA_049281335.1 Promineifilaceae bacterium (SeqCode) | reverse complement strand
CACAGTTGTGAATCTGTTCCATTGCCGGGTCAGCATATTTGCGGAACTGAATCTCAGGAACCGGTATCAGACCCGCCAGCGCCATTCCCACCGAACGGCCGATAATTCCCTCTTCCGACAGACTGGTATCAAAGACCCGGCAAGGGCTGTATTTGCTCATCAGGCCCATTGTAACCGTATGAACCCCACCTTTTTCGCCCACATCCTCCCCGTAAATCAAGAGGCGGGGGTTGACCGCCAACTCCACATCCAACGTCTGGCGAATGGCGTCCACCATATTGATCCGGCGCGGTTCCGGCGGATTCACTTCTGCGCTGCCCGATGGCAGGCTGATCCCTTCCGCCGCCAGCCCGCCTACCTGCTGCGGTTTGCCCGGCTCAGAGAAGGTAAAGCGGGTGGCCTCGGCCGTTTCCGGCTGTGGTTGGTCGCGGGCGCGTTCAGTCGCTTCCCGGACATCCGCTTCAACTTTCTTTGCAAAGGTGTCCCACGCCTCTGCGCTCATCAGGGTCGGAACCAGATAATCGCGCAGGGCGGGAATGGGGTCACGGCTTCGCTCATCTTCCAGCAGTTCGGCCGATTTGTAAGCCTGGTTATCATGACCGGAATGGCCTGACAGTCGGGGAACCCGCAGCCGCAGCAGACCAGGGCCGTTCCCATTTTGCCAGCCGCGCACATGGGCGACGGCCGTTTCGACCAGTTCTGCCGTTTCGGCCGGATCAGTCCCGCTGCCCTGCCAGATCGTCAGATTCTTAAATGCCGCCAGATTATCGGCGATATTACCGCCCGGCGTCTGCAAATCCCTGACTACCGAAATCGCGTAGCCGTTATCTTCAACCACAAAAAGCAGCGGCAGGTTGAGCGTCGTTGCCATTGTCAGGCTGGACCAGAAGCCATTGGTTGCTGTCGAGCCATCGCCGCCAAAGACCACAGCAATAGAATCGGCCGCTTCCGCTTCTCCTAACTGCTCAACCCGGTATCGAATAGCCTGCGCCCACCCGGCAGCAGGCGTGTACTGAGAACCAACGTCCCCGCTCATTGGCAGGACCGTTGCCCGTTCTCGTCGGGGCATATTGAACACCACGCCTACATCTCTCCCCGCGCTGACCCCGCCCGGTCGGGCCATGTCAGACGCCATTGCTTCTTCGGCCGTCAGCCCGGAACTGAGCAAAAATGGCCGTGACCGATAATACGCGCTCCCCGCGTCAAACGGCCTGTCCAACAATTGACCGATCAAAATCTGGCCCAACTCGTGGCCCCGCGCCGAGAATTGATACGTCACGTCGCCCGCAGGAGCCAACTCCTGTTCTTGAATCAGGTCAATATTGCGCGAGGTTAATGCTAATCTGGCGACCTCGTGCCAATCAAAAGCGGGATGTAACAAAGGAATGCCTCCTAAGAGAATGATTGAACGCCAAGCTGCAAAGGGTACTCATATGATTATATCATAATCCAAATGGGGGACTTGCGATACCTAACCGCTCACCCAGCCGCTTCCGCCCGCACCCGTTCATCCGTCTCCCCTTTCAACACGGCCGTCAATCCCCCCATAGCCCGCTCCCCACCAATCTGCCTCAAAGCCCACGCCGCATGTCCCCGCACCATCGCATTTGGGTCTGATAGGAGGGTAAGCAGGGGCGGCACGGCCGTTTCGCTGCCCCAGTTCCCCGCCGCCACACAGACATTCCGCATGAACCGTTCCCGTTTAATCCGCTTGATGGGACTGTTCGCAAAGCGACGTTGAAAGCTGTCCGCATCCAACGACAGCAAATCCAGCAAATAGGGTGCGGCCGTTTCATAGCCAGACGGCCGAAAAGCCGATTCCGTGCTTTCCGGCGCAAAGCGATTAAAGGGGCAGACCACCTGACAGACGTCACACCCATACACCCAATTGCCCATTAGCGGCCGTAATTCTTTCGGGATCCAGCCCTTCAACTCAATTGTCAGATACGAGATACAGCGCCGGGCGTCCAGCACATACGGCTCCGGGAAGGCATTGGTTGGACAGGCGTCCAGGCAGCGGTGACAACGCCCACAGGTTGGCATCGGTTGAGGAGTGTCTGGAACCAGTTCGGCCGTTGTCAGCAGTTCCCCCAGGAAAAACCAGGAACCGCGCCGAGGGCCGATCAACATCGTATTCTTGCCGGTAAATCCCAATCCGGCCGATTCCGCATGGTCCCGTTCCAAAATAGCCCCCGTATCCACATACACCTTGCATTGAGTCTCTGCCTCGACTTCCTCCGCCAGCCACGCCGCCAATTCATGCAGCCGAGGCGTCATCACACCGTGATAATCAACCCCCCAGGCATAGTTAGAAATACGGCCGCGTCCGGGGTCGTTGGCAATATGGGGCGGCAGTTGAATCGTCTCATAATCCAGCCCGACACACAGAATAGAACGAACCCCCGACAGAATAACATCCAACCCTTCTCGCCGCGCCACTCTGTCCGGGCGGGACAGGTATGTCATTGTTCCCTGATAGCCGTTAGCCAGCCATTGTTGATACGCCGCCAGCCGCCTGCCGGGCCGGGCAGCCACCACGCCCGCCATGCTAAAACCCACCCTGCGGGCTTGCTCCTTCAATCGTGTTGTCAATGCCTGAGACATACTTAAAGTATACCCCAACTTCTTTCAACGACTCTTGTCGTCAAGCCGCCTTCCTGTGGTATAATTCTTCGACTTGCCAATTTATGTTTATACGAGGAGGAAATGTAATGAAAGTTGACGTTCAATCAATGAAGCGGGTTGAGTTGGTGACTGTTACAGGCCGAATTGACAGCAGCAACGCCCCTGATTTTGACGCCAAATTAATGGAACTGACTGATGGGGGAGAATACCAACTGGTTCTAAATCTTTCCGGGGTTGAATATACCAGCAGCGCCGGGCTGAGAGCGTTGGTTTCTGCCCTCCGCGAATGCAAAAAGCACAATGGCGATTTGCGCCTTTCCGATCCATCAGAGCGGGTAAAAGAAGTCTTAGAACTTGCCGGTCTGGCTAGCCTTTTTGAGATATTTGACGACGACGTTACTGCTGTCGGCAGCTTTTAACAAAGTCTGATTGTTTGTAAATAAATTACCAATTTGAAAACGGGTAATGAGTAATTGCCCTCAAGGATTACAATTACTCAACTACCTGTATTTATTGTTCCCGAACTTTCACTTACTTCTCCTATGGCTTCCCCCAAAAGACTCACCATCCCAGGTCGTTATGATCGGATTCGTGAGGTATGTGATTTTGTGGTTGCGGGCGCTGAGGAAGCCGGTTTTGATCCCGATCAACTTTTTCGTATCCAATTAGCCTGTGATGAGGCTTGCACCAATATCATCGAACATGCCTATAAGGCCGAAAATGTGGGTGATATTCGGGTAAGCTGGCAGGTAGAAAAGGGGGCTTTTATCATTGAACTTCGTGATAACGGCCGTCCTTTTCGCCCCGAAGAAGTCCCCAGCCCCTCCGTGCCAGAAAATGCCTATGATGTAAATGATTTGAAGGTTGGCGGGTTAGGCTTGCATTTTATGAAAACGTTGATGGACGAAGTTAAGTTCTCCTTTGATAACAATGGCAATCGTTTAATTATGGTCAAAAATATCGGCTAAAAGAGGTGGTGATTCGATGAACATCTGGCATGAAACAATATCAGACGATGTCCAGTTGGTGGGGGTAAACGGCCGTCTAGATCAACATCTCACACCGACCCTGGAAGCCGAATTACTCAAGTTACTCAACAAGGGTTACCATCATCTCATTGTCGACCTTCATGGCGTAAACTATATCAACAGCGGGGGCTTGCGC
>JBAPRX010000348.1:0-14002 GCA_049281335.1 Promineifilaceae bacterium (SeqCode) | reverse complement strand
TAGCGTTTTACGGCCGTGTCATTCCACTTGTATCAGCCCCAAGATCGTTCAGGCTATCATAGACAACCTGGATGAGATAGAGGCCGTTGTGGGCAAAACCACCGGGGTCTTTAGCGACGTATTGGTAGTTGTATGCCGCACGGAGTAATTTCGGTGTCCAGGTTGAGTAACCACCTTCATCTCCGTCGAGTTCACCATTGTTGTTGGTGTCAGCGAAGAAGTAAGGGTACCTACCGGGGTTGTAGATAATTGGGTCTGTACCTTCATTGTTGCTGGTATAGTCCTGCATGGCGACCAGAAGGGCATCGTGCATTGTATCCAATTCGCTCTTGATACCTTCGGTTACATCACCGTCACCGTTGTAGTCAACGTCGTGAACGCGAATGTTATACAGGTCTTCAAGGACGGCAACGCCTGCATGACAGTTGGAGCATTCTTGGACCTCAACTTCGAGAGAGTGGGTGTTATGGCACTCGGTGCAGGTATCGTAGCCGGGAACGTGTTCGTTTCGGCCGAGATAGGTCTGACCATCGTACTCATAAGCGCCTTTAGCATCGGTTCCAAAGAGAGAGGCACCAGCAGCGAAGTAGTGGACGTTCAGGAAGCGCAGGCTGTCTGCTACGACATCGTCTTCTAATCCGGCCGTAACAGCGTTCACACTAACGGTTGATTCTCGGCCCTGGTGACAGTTCAGGCACAGATTGCTGTCCGAGTCACCTGTGGTCAGGTGGGCACCACTTGGGAATGTCACAGAATCCACTTCATAGCGAGTAAAGGTTGTTAAGTCGCTATGGCAAGTAGCGCAGTTTAGACCATTGGCGGTTGGCTGGTTAATGGCAACGCCTTGTGTGATGTACAGAGGTAAACCGGCGGCCGAATGACAACGGCTGCATGTACCTGGTACTTCACCTTCGGAGTCCCAATGGCGGAACGCTTCTTCAGAGCCAGCAAAGTGACCATGATCAATGCGTCGGGCATTGCTCAAATCTACCGGCTCAGACAGGCCACCATTAATATCCTCAATTGAGTCGTAGAGAAGTTCAATGATGTACTTGCCACCATGAGCATAACGACCGGGGTCTTTGAGGGAAACCTGGTAGTTGTAGGCAGCCTTGGCCAATCGCGGGGTCCAGGAACTGTACCGCTCGTCTCCCTCACTTACAACACCGTCACCGTCGGAGTCGGCGAAGAAGTAGGGGTAGGCATTGGCATCATAGACGATTGAAACGTCAGTCACTTCGGCCGTGTACGCTTGCATGGCCTGGTAGAGCATGTCTCGAAGGGTTTCGATTTCATAGTAAATACCTTCGGTCATGTTGCCGTCACCATCGTAGTCCACCAGTGAACCTTGCATCCGAATATTCACCAGGTCTTCCGGTGAGTTCAGGTTGGTGTGGCAGGTGGTGCATTCGTCGAATTGTACTTCTAGTGTATGGGGGTTGTGGCAGTCTACACAAGTGTCGTAAGGCGCAACATGGTCGAATTTGGCATCGTATGCTTTGCCTTCGTATTCGTAGCCACCCATCGCCAATGTGCCGTACTGGGTGGCCGCTGCCGCGAAGTAGTGGATGTTGGTGAATCCGAGGTCGTCACTGACGGTGTCTTCATCACCTTCGGCCAATCCGGCGTCGGCGATTGACTGGTTCACGGTTTCAGTTGAGGCTCGACCTTGATGGCATTGCATACAGCGAGCTTCGGCACCGAGGCCAGTTATTTCAGCACCGGATGGGAAAACGACGCTGCTCAGGCTGGGTGTGACGCTGTTATGGCAAGCTTCACACTCGATTGTGCTTCCAATTTCGGCGGGGTGGTCTACAACGCCAAATTCGGAACCGTCTGCCCCAAGAAAGTCCATGAAACCGCCTGTGCTGTGACATTTGGCGCAGGATTCTGGAATTTCAGCCGGGTCTTCTTCGTTCCAATGGTTAAATGCTTCTGCGGCGCTGTCTGCATGAGCGGAAGCCATCCATTGTTCCTCGTTAGGCACGGCTACGGCCGGTTGGTTTTCGACTTCGACTGGAACTTCAACAACTACCTCGCGGGTAACTTCTACCGGTTCGCTTTCTACCTCAACCGGTACTTCCACGATTCGAGTCACTTCGACCGTTTCAGGTTCCTCTTTACTGCATGCTACTATAACCATGCCAATTAAGAGTAAGAACCCAAGAATTATTATTACCTTATTACGGGATGGGTTCATATATTTCCTCCTTCGTTTGCTTAGGGATATAAAAATTGATCTAACAGGTCAAATTTTGGAATGCGCTTAATCATGGCCTGTTAAACCTCTACTTATTATGCCACTACCCCTATAATATAAATAGTGACAAAAAGCAATGCGATTCGTGCAAAATGTCAGGTTCAGGGATTGGGTTCTATCTTATCCCTAGGGTGTGGGAGTCATGAGAGGTACAAAGATTTCTCTTGTTGCCCGATCAATTGTCTCAAGGGCGGTATCTTCAAAGGTGAAAGCCCAGATTAGCAAGGCTAGAACAAGCGCCCCCACAATGAAACTGATAATAATATAGTTTCGTTCCCGTCTGCGGCGAACCTGTAGTTCTAACTCAGGCCATGGTTTTCCCCCCTGGTCCAGTCGCTCCATTTCTAAAGCATGTTCTTCTTCCATTTGGTGACGGGGCATTTTGCCCGTGAACATACTGGGATTGAAGTGCTTTAGATGGACATTGTACATGTGCCAGATGATAATTGCCAAAACCGCTAGGAGCGCTTCCCCACCATGAGCGGCCATGGCCGCTGGAATAATCTGGCCGGGTAATATTTTGGTCGTTGCGATGGGGTTCCAAAGCATAAAGCCGGTGACGATCATTACCCCCGTTCCCCAGACTAATGCCCAATATTCGAATTTCTCGCCAAAATTAAATTTCGCCATTTTGGGCGGTTCGTCGGTTAGTCCCAGGTTGTAGCGAATCCATTGTAACAGGTCAAGGCCGTCTTTCCGTTCGGGCATCATTGCCATTCTTTCTTCTTTCACAAAGAACCGATAGGCGGAGGTGAAGAGATGGTAGACGGAGCCAATAACCAGGATAAAGGCGGCGTAACGGTGGACGATTCGGATAAACTCGATGCCACCCATCCAGCCGATGAGGTCCTCGCCCAGGGTGGTTTCGGCAAATTTCTGAGGCAGTCCGGTCAGCGCCAGGGTGGTGAAGCTAATAATCAAAATGATGTGTTCAATACGGGCCGCCAAACGAAAGCGGGGGTATTGTATTTCGGTAGCTTTATCGTGCTTGCTCACAAACAATCCTTGTTGGTGGTAATTACTGGCCGGTTCTGGCTAATTACCGAATTACTTATCTTTTTCTGATCCGGCGGTAAATGTCAGTCACAACCAGGAATCCCAAACCGCCAACGGTTAGCGGAATGATGATACGGTAGAACCAGTTGACCAGGAAAACGAGGGGATTGTGTTGTAGTGATGGTACGTAGTGGCTGGTCCAGGCATCCGAGAAGTTGGCTGTTGCGTTGGGATGACACTGCTGGCAGGTTTCTAGCAAGTTTGCTTTTATTCCGTTGTGGGGATCGTCTGGCCGTTTAATGTCATGAATGCCATGACAGTCAAAACAGACGGCTTTGTTTGTTTCGACGTCGGGGCTTTGGTGTTCAAATAGTGTTACTGTTGTGCCGTGAAAATCGGCGACATAGGTTTCAAAGACCTGGGTGGAGATGTCGTATTTTTCCATTAATTCTTTGTTGGCATGGCAGGTGGCGCAAAGCTTTGGTGAGTTGACGCGAAATTGGGCGGTTGTAGGGTCTTTGAGATTGTGGACGCCATGACAATCAATACAGGTTGGCACATCGGGGTTGCCTTCTTCTAAGAGGGCTTCTCCATGGACGCTTTGGGCATAATCATCGAAGATGGTGCTGTGACATTGTTGGCAGGTGTGTGAGATGCGTTCTCGCGGCTCATTGGGGACGGGTATATTATGGGAGCCGTGACAGTCGGTACAGACGGCCGCATTTTTGTTGCCGTTTTCTAGTGCCTGTCCGTGAACGTCGTCCAGGGTAGATTCATATTTCGGTTCGTGGCAGCGAGAGCAGAGTGGGTAATTTTCCAGGCGGTAGTCTCGGAATGATTCAACCGTAACCGGATCGTGGGGAAAACTGTGCTGCTCATGGCAGTCATTGCAGGCCAGCGGCTGCCAGGGATTGTCGGCCCCATGCACGGAGTCATGCAGCTCTGCGGCCGTGACGGTCAGCGACATCTCGTCGCCATTTTCAAAGGTGAAGGATTGATCGGGAACGGAGTGACAGGCCAGGCAATACTCATCGTTTTCCTGCCCGGCTGCGAAAAGGCCATTTTCAACAAATTGGGTTAATTCGGCTGGTTCCTGGTGTTTTACACCCCGGCTGGTGTGACAATCGACACAGGCGGCGACTGCTGATTCTTCCCCTGTATGCCATTCGGCGGCGGGGACTATATCATGGGAACCGTGACAGTTGACGCAACCTACGGGGTTGTCTGATTCGGAATCGGGGTGGTTGGTTGGGTGGGGTTCCTGATGGCACTGTTCGCAGGTGGTGGAACGTTCCAGGTGGTAGGCTTCTAAATCGGCCGCTTCTACCGGTTTGTGGGGAAACTGGTAATTGGCCGGGGCGTGACAGCTTGTACAAGCCAGGGGTGTGTCCAGGTGCATTCCATGAGCGGAACCGGAGAGGGTGTCTAAATCTACCTGTACCGGCATTGTTTCACCGGATGGAAAGGTGACTACGGCGTCTGTGTCGCTGTGACAGAGGCGACAGGCGCGATCATCGGCCGGGGTCTGTGTCTCGCCTTCCTGCGATGCTGGTCGGGCAAGGATGGGGGTATTGGAACTGGTTGAAAGATGGAGGGCGACTGCTTCCGGCGCGGTTGATTCTAGCGCGGCCGTTTCCAATACGGCCGTTTCTGGTGCGCTTTCTACTTTTTTATTTAATTTTGAGCCAAGAACCAACACGGCTAACGCTGCCATAAGCGCCAGCCCCACGATCAGTTTAAGACCTGTTACAGTATGTTTCCGCACAACGACCTTCGATTTACTCTGCTAATAGCTTCGACCAACCCGACAGCATCCAGGCTGTTATTTTATTGTCCAGCCTCGGTTCCAGCGCCTGCTCCGGTTGGAGTGGCGACCGGGGGAGCATGGAAATTCTGGGCTGCTTCCATCAACTGCTCATCTGTTTTGGGGGATGCAAAGCCGTCTCCGGCAGGATCGTGGCAGTGGCGGCAGGATGTGTTCAATGAGAGTTGGGGCAGCAGGGTAACACCATCTTCGGCGAATTGATCGATTTGGGTTGGGTCAATAGAAACCATATGGGTTGGGAAATCACCGGTGTAGCTTTCGGGGTTGCCCTCGGCGGTTTGAATCAGGTGTGGCATGTGACAGACAACACACTCTCTGGGATGGGGTTCCAGTTTGTAGTTTTGGGCTTCTGAGAAATGACAATTTTCACAGGCTATTTGAGTGGTGGGCTGATCTGTCTGGCTTAGTTGGACGACGCCGGTATGGGGATCGTGACAAACAACGCAGTCGAGGGCGGCATGTTTGCCCTGGAAGAGGTCTGCGTAACCATCATGGTGTGAGATGAGGCCGTCGGTAGATTCTATATCCTCTGCAACGCCGCCAACATGGCATTGCGTGCAGGTTTCTGCATCGTTGCTCACGATTGGTTTGTAGGCTAAGGGATGTCCGGCATGGAGGCTGCCTGGCCCGTGACAGGCTTCACATTGAACGCCGTCAATGGCCCAGGTTCCGACTATACCAGGTCGGCCGTTCTGGTTTCCTTCAGGTACAAAGCCGGTGGTGTGACAACTTCCGCAATCGTAGGAGAGGTTTGCTTCTCCGGTGTGGTAGGCGACCCATTCACCTTCTGTTCCCAGATCGTCGTTGGGCAGGTTGTATTGAGTGGCGGTTACAGTGTCAGATCCTGTTATTAGATAGCCGTCCTGGTCCAGGAAGCGTACTCTCCAATTATAGCCGCCGACGACGTAGCTGATATCGTCCCAGGTGTAGCCTTCGGGGGGATCGGTGATTTCTGAAAAGGGATAGTCTGGTGGCTCTCCGTCCGCAACTGCGTTTAATTGATGCGGATGACCGCTCTTCATGAAGGTTTCATAAACTCCGGGGTGACATTCGGCGCATGTTTCGCTGCCTACGTATTCCGGCAGCGAATAGCTGACGCCATCTTGTCCCGGTGGGCCGGGCGGGCCTGGCTCGCCTGCTAGTCCGGCCGGGCCGGGAACACCTTGTTGGCCTTCCGGGCCAGCAGGGCCGGTTGGCCCTGGTTCTCCAGTACAGGCAGCTAGCAACATGGCTAAAGTGCCTATGAGAATGATTGCCAATCCCCAATTTGGCCGCTGCATAATTCCCTCCAAGAAAAACGATTAGATTAATCTGGCTCATACCAGACCTAAAATATTGGGGCAAATGTGATTACCCCAGAACTCAATTTAAAGTTAATTGGCGCCCTATTCTATGATTAGTGGCCGTCCGCAAATAAATTAGCGGTTCGGTAATTACCTAATTACTGAACGATTACTAAGTACCACTATTGCGAATGTTATGGGTCACGTCATGGTGACCTTCCCCAAACAATAGTGGTGGTTGGGTTAGCAAGATTGCCACGATTGCCCTTATTCTATTGGATCATTCCCGCTGTTGCAATAAGAGAATTTTTATCTCGTGACTTTTATCACATTCATTTGTGCTATCTGTCACTGCAAACGGCCGTTCCAACCTCCTACAATAAATCAAGGTCAAGGGCACACGCCTTGAATCAAACTGTGGAATGTCGTTATTGGTAGCTGGTAATTGGTTATTCAACTCATTGCCAATTACGAGTTACCAATTACCAAATACTATTTTTAAGGAAACGGAATTATGTCGAAACAAATAACCATTGATGCCAATGAAGCAGCGGCACGGGTGGCCCACAAGGTTAATGAGGTCATTGCAATTTATCCGATTACGCCAGCTTCCCCAATGGGGGAGTGGGCCGACCAGTGGTCGTCCGAGGGTAAGTCTAATATTTGGGGTGCAATTCCTCATGTTGTTGAGATGCAGGCGGAGGGAGGCGCGGCGGGTGCCGTTCACGGCTCGCTGCAAGCGGGGGCGTTGACAACGACGTTCACGGCTTCGCAGGGTTTGCTTCTGATGCTGCCTAATATGTACAAAATCGCCGGGGAGTTGACGCCGACTGTGTTTCATATTGCGGCCCGGTCAGTTGCAGCCCAGGCATTGTCTATTTTTGGCGACCACTCTGATGTGATGGCGGCCCGGAATACCGGTTTTGCCCTGTTGGCGGCTAATTCGGTGCAGGAGGCGATGGATTTCGCACTGATTTCGTCGGCGTCTACGTTGGAAGCGCGGATTCCGTTTCTCCATTTCTTTGATGGGTTCCGCACCTCGCATGAAATTAGCAAGATTGTCCCTCTGGAGGACGAGGTCTTGCTGGCTTTGATGAATACGGAGTTGATTCGGGCGCACCGCGCTCGCGGTCTCACCCCGGACCATCCGGTTCTGCGCGGTACGGCTCAGAACCCGGATGTTTTCTTCCAGGCGCGGGAGAGTGTTAATCCTTATTATTTGGCCTGTTCCGGTATTGTTCAAGAGACGATGGATCGATTTGGGGCGCTGACGGGGCGACATTATCATCTGTTTGATTATGCCGGACACCCGGAGGCGGAGCGGGTGATTGTGTTGATGGGGTCGGGCGCGGAAACGGCCGAACAGACGGCGAAATATCTGGCTGCGCAAGGCGAGAAGGTTGGCGTGGTAAAGGTTCGACTGTACCGACCGTTTGATGGGGAGGCTTTTGTGAATGCGCTGCCTGAGACGACGAAGCGGATTTCGGTTCTGGACCGCACTAAGGAGCCTGGCGCAATGGGTGAACCGCTATATCAAGATGTGGTTTCGGCCGTTGTTGAGGTGTGGCCGGAATTGAAAGAAGGACGGTCTTTACCGTCGATGGTTGGCGGCCGTTATGGGCTGTCTTCGAAGGAGTTCACACCGGGCATGGTGAAGGCTATCTTCGATGAATTAGGGAAGGAACGGCCGAAGAACCATTTCACTATCGGTATTATGGATGATGTAACTCATACCAGCCTGGAATGGGATAAGGGTTTCGATATTATGTCAGACGACGTGGTTCAGGCAGTCTTTTATGGCCTGGGGTCTGATGGGACGGTTGGCGCGAATAAGAATGCTATCAAGATCATCGGTGAGGAGACGGACCAACATGCCCAGGGCTATTTTGTGTATGACTCGAAGAAGTCGGGGGCGGTGACAGTCTCGCATTTGCGATTCGGCAACCAGCCCATTCACGCACCTTATTTGATTCAATCGGCCGATTTTGTGGCCTGTCACCAGTTTAGCTTTTTGGAACGGTATGATGTTCTGCGGCTTGCGGCCCCGAAGGCGACCTTCTTGCTCAACAGCTTGTATGGGCCTGAGGAGGTCTGGGATCATCTGCCGCGTTCCGTTCAGGAAGCGATAATTGAGAAGGAACTGAGCTTCTACGTCGTGGATGCTTTCAATGTGGCGAAAGCGGCGAATATGGGTCGGCGTATCAATACGGTGATGCAGACTTGTTTCTTTGCTTTAAGCCGGGTGCTGCCAAAGGATGAGGCGATTCGGGCGATTAAGGGCGCGATCAAGAAGACATATGGCAAGCGTGGTGTGGCGGTTGTGGAGCAAAATTATGCGGCCGTTGATGCGGCGCTGGCTCATTTGCACAAGGTCGAGGTTCCGGGGTCGGCGACTAGCAATTTTGAACGGCCGGCGATTGTGCCTGATTA
This sequence comes from Promineifilaceae bacterium (SeqCode), assembly GCA_049281335.1. GTDB lineage: Bacteria > Chloroflexota > Anaerolineae > Promineifilales > Promineifilaceae > JAKEFB01. Next base: position 5,208 of record JBAPRX010000348.1, on the reverse strand, counting down.
TGCGCCGGAGTTTGTGCAGTCGGTGACGGCACGCATGATTGAGGGATTGGGCGACTCGCTTCCGGTGAGTGCGCTGCCGGTTGATGGCACGTACCCGACAGGGACCACACAGTGGGAGAAGCGCAATATTACGACTGAAATCCCGGTTTGGGACCCGGATATTTGCATCCAGTGTGGCAAATGTGCCTTTGTCTGCCCTCATTCGGTGATTCGGATGAAGATTTATGACGAAGCGGTGTTGGCTGATGCGCCGCCGACCTTCAAATCGGCTCCGGCTCGTTATAAGGAGTTTAAGGACAAATGGTACACCTTGCAGGTGTCTCCTGAGGACTGCACCGGCTGCACGCTTTGTGTGGATGTTTGTCCGGTTAAGAATAAGGCGATGCCGAAGTTTAAGGCGATTAATATGGAACCGCAGCCGCCGCTTCGGGTGCAGGAACGGGAGAATTGGGACTTCTTCCTGGAACTGCCGGAAATAGATCGGACGGCTATTTCGCTGACCCAAATTAAATATAACCAGTTGTTGGAACCGCTCTTTGAGTTCTCCGGGGCATGTGCGGGATGTGGTGAGACGCCGTATCTGAGCCTGTTGAGCCGGTTGTTTGGGGACAGGGCGCTGGTGGCGAATGCGACGGGCTGCTCGTCTATTTATGGCGGCAACCTGCCGACAACACCCTGGGCCAAGAACAAAGACGGCCGAGGCCCGGCCTGGTCGAACTCGCTCTTTGAAGATAATGCAGAGTTTGGCTTGGGGATGCGGGTTGCGCTTGACCAGCGGTTGGCGATGGCGACGAATTTGTTGAATCAACTTCGGGATGTGATTGGCGAAGCGTTGACCAATGATATTCTCTATGCTGACCAGACGGATGAGACAGAAATTACGGCGCAGCGCGGCCGAGTTGAGCGGCTTAAGGAACGGCTGCAAACTTTATTGAAACTTGGCAACGGCGCGGCTGCATTTCATGCCCCACTTACCGATCTATTGAGCATTGCGGATGTTTTGGTTAAGAAGAATGTCTGGATTGTTGGCGGTGATGGCTGGGCCTATGACATTGGTTATGGCGGTCTGGATCATGTTCTGGCTTCGGGCCGGAATGTGAACATCGTGGTGCTGGATACGGAAGTGTATTCGAATACCGGCGGCCAGATGTCAAAGGCAACGCCGCGCGGCGCAGTTGCCAAGTTCGCGGCGGCGGGGAAATCGCTGCCGAAGAAGGATTTGGGGATGCTGGCGATGAGCTATGGCAACGTTTTCGTGGCGCGGATCGCTTTTGGAGCGAATGATAACCAGACGGTGAAGGCGTTCATGGAGGCGGAAGCCTACGATGGCCCATCCCTTATTGTGGCTTATAGTCACTGTATCGCGCATGGTTATGACCTGAAATATGGATTGGAACAACAGAAAGCGGCCGTTCAGACTGGCTACTGGCCTCTCTATCGGTACAACCCTGATCGGGTACACGAGGGATTGAATCCTTTCCAACTCGATTCTAAGCCGCCGCAAATGCCACTGGATAAGTACACGTCCCGCGAAGGTCGCTATCGGATGTTGCAGCAAAGTGATCCAGACCGCGCCAAGATGCTGGGCGAACTGGCTCAGGCTGATGTCAATACGCGGTGGGACACATATAAGAAGTTGTTGGAGGATGGCGGCGTGCATGGCGGGTAATGCGTAAAACGTAAGATATGTGTGTTTTTTGAGGAAGATTCTGGTTTTTCAGTGGGTGAGGATTTTCTGCAGGAGGCGTGAGGGGCCGCCTTTCGTAAAAAGGCGGCCCCTCCAGAGGCGAACGTTATCAGATTGTTAAATCAGGTTGGTAAGTATGGAAGATGAGTAATCGTTGTAATTAAATCGTTACGGTTTACGCATTGAGATTTACACCAGTTATTATCAGGAGTTTATTATTATGGACCTAAGTACAACTTATCTTGGCATGAAGTTAAAGAATCCGTTGGTGCCGTCTTCGTCGCCATTGACGCGGGATATTGGGAGTTTGCGGAAAATGGAGGATGCGGGGGCTTCGGCCGTTGTTCTGTACTCTCTGTTTGAAGAACAGATTTATCAGGAGAGCCAGACGCTGGATCAGTATCTGACTCAGGGAGTGGATAGTTTTGCTGAGGCGCTTTCCTATTTTCCTGAAGCGCCGGAGTACCAGAGCGGGCCAGAGGTTTATCTGGAGCATTTGTCTAGTGCCAAGCGGGCATTGGATATTCCGGTTATTGCCAGCTTGAATGGTGTTTCGACCGGCTGGTGGGTGAAGTACGCGACTGATATTGAGGCGGCGGGGGCAGATGCGTTGGAGTTGAACATTTACTATCTGCCGACCGATTTGCACTTGAGCGGTCGGGATGTGGAGGATGTTTATCTGTCGCTGCTGCAAGATGTGAAAGCGGCCGTTTCGATTCCCGTTACAGTTAAGTTAAGCCCCTATTTTAGTAATATTGCGAATATGGCCTACCGGCTGACGGAGGCTGGGGCGGATGGTCTGGTGCTGTTTAATCGTTTTTATCAGCCCGATCTGGATTTGGAGAATCTGGAAGTGACTCCGAATCTGAAGTTGAGTTCTTCGATTGAGCTGCGGCTGCCGCTTCGGTGGATTGCAATTTTGTACGGCCGTGTTTCGGCCGATTTTGCGCTGACAACTGGCGTTCATACGATTACTGATGTTGCCAAGGGGCTGGCAGCAGGTGCATCTATCACGATGATGGCTTCGGAACTGCTGCAGAATGGCATTGACCGGCTCAAGGTTTTACGCAATGGGCTGGAAGCCTGGTTGATTGACCATGAGTATGAGTCGGTGGCCCAGTTGCAGGGTAGTTTGAGCCAGATTAACTGCGCCGAACCGGCCGCTTTTGAACGGGCGAATTATATGCGGGTGTTGAGTTCCTATGCTCCCGACTATCAAACACGGTTTGGTGGTTTGTGGGTGCCCCAACAAAAAGGTCAACGGGTATGATGTTCCAGGTTGGTTCAATTTTGGGAATTGAGCCAATCTGAAAATTGAGGTGAGAAAAATGAATATCTTGATTGCGTATGCGAGTAAGCATGGTAGCACCTTTGAGATTGCAGAGGCGATTGCTGATAGACTACGGCAGTCGAGCTTTCGCGTTGCGATTCGCAGTGTGGAGGAAGTGTATACGACGGAGGTCTATGACGCTGTTATCATCGGCAGCGCGGTTTATATGGGCCGATGGATGCAGGAGGCGCAGCAGTTCATCGAAGAGAATCGGGATGATTTCGGCCGAGTTCCGGTCTGGCTCTTTAGCAGCGGGCCGTTGGGTGACGAGACCGAAGAGGGCATAGGCAACCCCCATAATCTGGATGTGTTGATGGCTCTTACGAAGGCGGAGGGCCACCAGATTTTTGACGGCCGTCTGGATAAGGAACGGTTGGGATTGGGAGAGAAGCTGGTTGTTTCGGCCGTGAAAGTGCCTTATGGTGATTTTCGGGACTGGGACGCGATCCGTGATTGGGCGGATACGATTGCGGCTGGTTTGGTTCCGGTTAAGACGCCTACCCCGACGATTTAGAGATGGGGTAACGGGTGATTGGTGATTGTTAGGCGTTTTGGCGGGCGCGGATGAGGTTGAGTAGTTCGGGAATTTCTCGGCCGCCGAGGAAATAGGCAGCAAGGAAGTAGACGGCTCCGCCGGTTGCTGCGCCGATTGTGAGGAAGAGGAGCGGCGTGGTGAAAACACGGCCGATGCCGAGTATGACCAGCGCCATTGCCCCGGCTGCCAGAAGAGAACGAACGGCCGTCAGCCCCAGTTCGCGCCCGCCTAGACCATTTAGCTCGCGGTAGTTGAGGAAGTAGAGAACGGCCGACTGGGCCGTGAAGGCGATGGTGCTTGCCAGCGCCAGCCCGCCAATATCCATTATTCCACTTAACCAGAAAGCCAGCACAATATTGAGCGCCAGCCAGCCTACGGCAATGAATGCGGGCGTTTTTGTGTTGTGGCGGGCGTAAAAGAGGCGGGCCACAATTTCCTGGGTGGCCTCACTGACGACGCGGACGCTGAGGAAAATAATGGCGGTGTAGACCAGCCGGGTTGAGGTTTCGGTGAAGGCTTCGCCTTCCAGGAAGAAGGCGATGGCGGTTCGGCCGAACATGATGAGGCCGACGGCTGCGGGGATAGTAAGAGTCCAGATGATGCGGAGGGCGGAGACGGCCATTTTCTTCAGCCCTTCGATGTCGCCGCTGTTGAACAGTTCGGCCATGGTGGGGAAGATGACGATGGCGATGGCTGTGCCAAGCAGGGTTTCGGGGAGCTGTTGAAGCTGCTGCGCCTGGAAATAGCCTGAGGTGGTGCCGGAGGCCAGCCCGGAGGCGCGGTTGGCGATGAAGATATCCATGACTTGTAGGGCAGCCAGCGTTACCATACGCGGCCCCATCAGGATAAGAACTTCGCGTACTCCATCCATTTTCAAATCTAAAACGGGCCGGAATCGGTAGCGATATTTAATGAGACCGGGAACCTTGATGAGGACGTGCAGTAAGCCGCCAATCACCGTTCCCCAGGCGAGGCCGTAGATGCCCATTGTGGGGACAAAGAAGTAGATGCCAATGACATAGCCAATGTCGAGGCCGATGGGGGCCAGGGCAGGCAGGGCGAAGTGCTGGTGGGCGTTGAGGATGCTGCTGAGAACGCCGCTGATGCCGAAGAGGGTTGATTGGAGCAGGATGATGCGCATGAGATCGGCCGTTAGTCGTTGGTTTTCGGCCGAGAAACCGGGGACCATCAGGGGGGCGAAGACGGGGGCCAGGATGCCGCCAATGATGGAAATGCCGGTTAATATCAACATGACCAACGTCAAAATAGTATTTGCCAGCCGCAGATGTTTGGGCATTCCCTGGCTGTCTGATGTCTCGTCCTCCTGCAAATACTTGGCATAGACGGGGATAAAGGCGGCGGCGAGGGCGGCGCTGGAGATGAAGGTGACGAACACTTCGGGAAGCTGGTTGGCGGCCAGAAAGGCGTCGGCGGCAGGGCCGGTGCCGAATGCCTGAGCGGTCAGCCGGATGCGGATCAGGCCGGTGATTTTGCCCAGGGCAAGCAGGGCAATGACGATGACGGAGGACTGGAGGAGATGGCGGGCACGAGTCATTGGGGGAGATTTTAGCGGGGTGTGAGGATTTGGTAAAGAAGGAAAGGAAAATAATTAATTTGTGAACTGTTGAATTGGTGAATTATTAATGAGGGGAGAGG
>JBAPRX010000347.1:0-2951 GCA_049281335.1 Promineifilaceae bacterium (SeqCode) | reverse complement strand
ATCGTATGATTTGGTGAATATCTTGATTTGTTGCAAGTAAGAATTGGAGAAGAGAATGGATTATGTAAAGCAAGTTAAACGTTATACCGGTGTTCGGGAAGATAAGTTCTATAAGACGACTCTTTTTCGCACCGACGCAATTCTACTGGGGCTGAACTGCCTCGAACCTGGACAGGTACAGCAGCCTCACGACCATGCCGACCAGGATAAATTCTATTATGTGGTTGAGGGAAACGGCAGATTTCAGCTCGGCGAAGAGCAAATTGAGGCAGACGTTGGAGAGGTTGTCTGGGCGCCTGCCGGGCTGGTTCATGGCGTGACAAATGAAGGGCAAGAACGGCTTACTCTACTTGTTGGCATTGCACCCGCACCATAGCAAATCCTAAAAATTTCTTGCGTCTTTTTTAGAACCTGATATACTTAAAAGTGGCTCCCCCCCAGAGGTGTTCCGCTAGCCGCCCGGTTAGCGGGCACCTCACTTTTTTTGCCTTTTTCCCCCTCTAAAGTTTGTCAAATACCACTTTTTCTGGCTCCAGTATTTGGAAAAGACTAGCCATCCCAATAAGTTGAAAAAGCTTTAATCGTCTCATTTTTGATCTTATTGTTCACTCGCTCACCTGCTCACTTGCTCACCAATCACAAAATATTTCCTCGCCTATGCTATAATCGCTATAATACTCCCTATGGTACGCACACGATTCCTCTCCCCAAACCAGCTCTTTCCAATCAATAGCCCTTTTTTCGGATGGTAATCGGACGCTTCTCTCATACAATCATCAAGGATTCAATCAAAAACAACTTTTGATTCCCAGGTTGGTTCAATCCCCAAAAATTGAACCAATCTTGATCCTGACCGTTCATGCACAACAAAACAAGGAGAACTGAAAAGATGAAAAAAAGTCTGTTCCACAAATTCGCTATTTTGCTGCTGGCCTTGCCGGCGCTGGCCTGCGGCCTGCTAAGTGCAGACCCCACACCGACCCCGGAACCAACAGCTACCACTGCCCCAACTGACACACCCGCCCCTACCAACACACCGGCTCCAACACCAACGCCCCAACCTTCTCCAACGACGGATATTACGGCCGATTTTATCCCTTACGAGAATACCGAGATGGGGTTGTCGCTACAATATCCGGCCGATTGGGCCGTTCAGGACTTCTTCGTCGTCCTGCTGGCAACTGACGAACAACTATTTGACGCTCCTGAAGCGGTCCAGGAGGGGGCCGTTATGGTCGTAGCGGCCGATACCACCGAGACGTTGGGAGATACTGATCCGGTTGCCTTAGTGAACGAAGCGGTCGGGCAGTTTTCCCTGAGCGCAGATGCAGCAATTGTTGACGGTCCGAACCCTGTTGTGATTCAGGGTCAGGATGCGGCCGTTGCCAGGATCGAAGGGACATCCGACGCAACGGGAGATGCTCTGGTCGGTCTGGTAACTGTGATTATTAATGGTGACAATGTTGGGGTCAGTCTAGGATTTACTCCCAAGGAAAGCGAGTCTCAATACTTGCCGGTCATCCAGGCCATTATGAACACTATCGTAGTAAGCCAACCGGAGGAGACAGGCGACTATGTTCCGGGTAATCCACCAACGGCCGATAATTCAATCCCACTCGCCGTTGGCGATACCTTCCCCGGAACCCTGGAAACGGACAGCCCCCAGGCTTTTATCGTTACAGGACAGGCCGACAGCCCTATTAACATTCTTGTCAACCCCTTGAATGATGAACTCGATCTACTTATCGAGATATTTGATGCAGATTCCAACAGCCTGACACAGGTGGATGAGTCTTTTTCCGGTGAAGCTGAGGAAACTACTTTTATACCACCGGCCGATGGCGACTACTTCATCCAGGTGGAAGACTATTATGGAATGGCCGGTGACTTTGAAATCTCCCTTTCGGTCGGCGAGGCTCAAGCGCCAATTGAACCAGTCCAAATCGAGCCGGGCCATCTTGTTGAGGGCAGTTTGACCGGTCAGGCAGCCGAGTATCTCTTCCCTGCGACAGCGGGCCAGTCATCAGTTATTTTCGTTATACCTGATGAAAACCTAGACGCTACCGTGACGATCAAGGGAAGCGATGGCGAAATCCTGGTTGACGAGGTTGATCATGGTTTTGCCGGAAAAGCCGAAGCGTTGACCTTCACACCAGAAGCAGACGGAGAATATCATATTATTGTGGATGCTTTTGCCGTTCCAGAAGGCGATTACACTCTCTTTGTGTCTGATCCCACGTCATCTTTTACGGCCGATGGTGAAGTCGAAGAAGGCGCCAGCCAAAATTTCCGGGCTTGTGTACCGGCGAATGCCGGCCTGGTTGTCTTCGTTGAACCGGCCGAAGGTTTTGATGCTATCGTAGATTTCAGAGGCGCTGGCGGAGGGCAGCTTGTCGACACGACAGACAGCGGCTTTTCCGGCGAACCGGAAGCTGCGGTTCTAACAATCGGGGCGGACTCGAGTACGGATTACCCGATTATTGTCTCGGTTGGTGGCTTTGGCGGACAAGGTGGAAGCTTCTCAATACTGATAGGTTCAACATCCTCAGAGCCGGTTGTGATTGACGGCTGTTAAAGAAGAAAACCGAAATTGGGTTGATTGGGTCGATTCGCTAAATAACCCAATCAACCCAATCAACTATTCTTACTTCCCCTGATAACGCTCGCGGATATTTGGTATCAAGTATTCCGAAAAAGCACGTTCGACATCATAGTCCGGCTTCCATCCCCAATCTTTGCGGGCAGCGCTGTCATCCAGGTCGGCTGGCCAACTATCTACAATCCCCTGGCGTGGTAAATCAAGTTCGTATTGAATATCCGCATCCGGGAAAGCGTCCAGAACGAGACCACGTATCTCTGCGGCCGTTAATGAAAAACTACCTACATTATAGACCCGGTGGTTGAGACTTTCTTCGGGAGCGGCTTCCAATGATAAGAGAGATTTCACAGCA
>JBAPRX010000346.1:0-6327 GCA_049281335.1 Promineifilaceae bacterium (SeqCode) | reverse complement strand
TGGCCTGTAATATCCCACTCGCTTCACCCGGTGTGTCCCCTCTTCCAACATCAAACATAACGCCTCAATCAACGAGCGTTTTGCCGGGGCCTACATCCCAACCGACGGCTATCGGTCTGGGCGGGGGCGATATTAATCAATTTGTTGATGGGCTGCCGCAGTGGACGGATGTTTCTCCGACCCAGACGGAGAACAGTGGCGTGCCAGCAGGGGAGATGACGGAGGACGAAGAAACGGCCGCCGACAATACCCTCTATACCTGTACGACGACGCCATACAATATCACCAAAAACCCCAGAGAGATTGCCATTCACAATCCAGACGCGGCCGTTTTGTGGCCGGGCGCTCTGATTCGAGGCGAGTCCCACTTGAAAAATGGGTCGCTTGAACTCCTTGCGGTGAGCCGGGAGAAACGCGCTCCGCTTGGCATTTCCATTCAGGGGGGTGGTGTGCTGGGTATTCCAGGTGGCGTTAGCACCATTGTCGAGCAGCCGGTAGGCAGCACCATTCGAGAAGGTATCAACCAAATTGTGGTCAATGCTTTGGGTGCAGATGTGGCTGTTGGCGCTGGGGCCAGCTCCTTTACCTCGGTCGAGAGCTACAGCAGTGTTCAGGCTCTCTTGAGTTTGGGCCTTGACGCCCGTTATTTAGGCAGCGAGGTTTCGGGGCGGCTCAATTATGACCGGGCGGTGAATGAACATACCTACACTGCCTACTTTGTGCAGCGGCTCTTCACTGTTGCTGTTGATTTGCCGGAGCGTCCATCTTCCTTTTTTGCGGACAACGTTACGGCCGAAGACCTCCAAGACCTGGGTATTAGCGACGACAATTTGCCGCTCTATATTGACAGTGTTTCGTACGGCCGTATCCTCATGTTCTCTTTCACCTCCAGCGACAGCCGGGAGCAAATCGAGGCGGCATTGGAGTTCTCTTACAACTCCCCAGTGGGTGGCGTGGATGGGTATGCCGAAGCCGAACTGCAACAAACCTTGTCCAATGCCCGGATTGAAATCTTCGCCCTTGGCGGCCCAAACACCGGTGTTCAGAACCTGATCCGTAACGGTAATCTGTCTTCCTATTTTGAAGCCCCCCTGGCGATCAACCAGGTAGAACCAATCTCCTTTACCATTCGCAACCTGGACGATAACCGCCTCGCTCAGGTCGCCAACACAACCGATTATGAAGTCAAGGAATGTATGGCTGCTGCTGCCAGCCTGCCCCAGCCCATTCACTGGTGGACGGCCGATGACACCGTTGCGGATGCTACCGGGGGCGTGGAGTTAGGTGGTTGGGGCGGCGCTTATGGGGCGGGCTGGAATGGGGCCGATCCCGCCGATAAGGCGTTCGTTGTTGATGGAACGGGTCAATACCTGAACACCTATCCTGTTCTACAGACAGTGCCTATAACCGGTACCTTCACAGTAAGCGCCTGGATTAATCCCCGTATTGTTGGCGGTGTGGAAAGCAGCACGATTATCAGTCAGCTAGGCGGCAGGCAAACAACAGGGGACTTTGGTTTTCGTGTTCGTTCGGATGGCAGCCTGATTTTTTGGCGTCGTCCTAGCTCCTGGGAGGCATCTGTGGATGTTGTTTTGACCGGGGGTGGTGAGATTGTCCCCAATCGTTGGACGCACGTTGTTGCCGTCTACGGCAGTACCACTGCGGGGGGCGGTAACTTGAGCATTTACGTGAACGGTGAATTGAAGGCGGACCGCGTTTTCCTTTCCAGCTATGCTGCTCATACCCCCCGGCCCGATACTGACCTGACCATGACCCGCATCGGTGCCAGTGAGTTGGAGCCAGACGGCAGCCGCCGGACTCCCTTTAACGGCTCCATTGATGAAATTATGGTTTTCGACCACGCTTTGAGCGGCGATGAAGTCATGGCTATGTACCAGAACTTTGCCCGCTATAAGCAGTAATATTTGATAAATACTTGTGTGTTGGCCCTTTTGAGCTTTCGATTTTGCGCTCAAAGGGGCCATTCGATTTTACAGCCGTCCCAACTTTCGATACTTCACCCACTCATAATAAGCCATATAGCCGCTCAATCGCAGCCCGTGCAGGCCATCCTGGTAGCCTTTCAGCGTCACAAAGCGCCACCAGAACTGGCGCAGGGGTTGGGTTAGATAGGTGTATGGTTTCGGCCGTATTCCCTGCTCTTTCAATATCCCGGCGTCATAATCGGTATAGGCTCGCTGTTTGGCCTGGAAATGGGCTTTGTCTTCGTAGTTGTGGTGAATGAGGGGAGATTTCAGGTAGCCGATTTTGCCATCTACGACGGCAATTTCGTGAACGGGCCGTTCGTAGCGCACCAACCCATGCTTAAAGAGCCGCAGTTGATAGTCAGGATACCAGCCCGCCCCCTTCGTCAATCGGCCGAAAATATAGTTGTGTCGCGGCACATACCAGCCCGCCTCCGGCCGATTGGCGATAACTTCCCGAATCTCCTGGGCCAGTTCGGCCGTTCCCCGTTCATCGGCGTCCACAAAAAAGACCCAATCCGTCTCAATGCTGTCCAGCGCCGCATTGCGTTGTTGGGCATAATTTTCAAAGCGAGACTGAAAAACGGCCGCTCCCGCTTCCTCGGCCAATTCGGCCGTCCTGTCCTGGCTGAAAGAGTCAAACACCACCACCCGGTCCGCCCAACGCAGGCTCTCAATACAGGCTTCGATATGTTTTTCTTCGTTTAGGGTGAGGATAACGGCCGAAAGTTGAGGAGTCGTCATATGCAGCTAATATTACGACTGGCTCGGTCTGGAGGCCGGCCAGAGCAGTTGGGAATTAATTTCATGTCACGCAAAGCCGCCAAGGAGCTAAGTTTTTTCGCCATTGCACCTTTGCACCTGGGCGTGAGACTTCTTACTTGTCCGATGGCTTTATTATTTAGCTCTCTGCGCCTCTGCCTCTTTGCGGTCTTTGCGTTAAAGGATTTTATGCCGGTTCGATGCCATTTTCCGGCTGGGTGGGATGGTCATTTTGCCAGAGATCGGCCGCTTTCAAGTAAGCCTTCTGAATATCGGGGTTGGTCGCTCCCTTCGCCTTGCGCCGCATCCCAACTTCCACCAGTTTGGATGCCAGCACGACAGTCGCCGGTTTATGGTGACGGTGGTAAAGTTGCTGTCGGCTGTGCCAGAGGTTGACGATAGATTGGGCCGGAACCTGGCTGGTACTTTCACCCCCATAATGGACAATTTCGGCCTGGGGAACGGTATAGACAGTCCAGCCTGCCTCCCGAATACGCCAGCACCAATCAATTTCCTCGCAGTACATATGGTAGGTTTCGTCAAAGCCGCCCGTCGTCTCTGCCACGTCGCGGCGGACCATCATGGCCGCTCCCAATGTGTGGTCCACTTCAAAGGGGCTTCCGGTTGGCCGATAGGCGCTGCGCGGGTATCGGCCGTTTAAGCGGCTTTCGTATAATCGGTCGGGGAAGGGCAGCAAGTCGAAAGCCAGTTGTGCCAGTCCGGGGAAATTAAAGGCGCTGTGTTGAAAACGGCCGTCGCCGTAAATTAATCGCGCCCCGGCTACTCCCGCTTCCGGCCGACCCTCCAGACATTCGATCAGATGCGCCATTGCGCCCGGCCGAACCAATGTATCCGGGTTCAATAGGAAAAAATAACGGGGAGCCTGCTCGTAATATTTAACAATCTCTCGCATGGCCTGATTATTTGCCGCGCCGAAACCGTTATTTGTCTCATTTCGTATGAGATGGGTCGTTGAGAAGAGACTTTCCAACACCGCCTGGGTTCCGTCGGTGGAGGCATTGTCAACAACCCAAATTTCTCCATTTAATTCTGAGCGTCGTAAGTCTGTGTAGACTGAACGTAGACAGTTAGCCAGGTAATCTCTTACATTCCAGCTTACAATAATGATGGCAACATCAAGCATGAAAATAACATCCGTCGAAATAAAATGTGACCAGCCTTAATTATAGCCTCATTTTTCCCCCAGCCTTTTATTCTTATCGGTTGCTAAGTGAATTTTTAACAATGGTTTATCAGTTTATTGTCATGATAACAGTTATTGATCGGTAGATACATCAACAACCGGGATCTCCCTCGGCTCGCATGGCGTAATGTGGGCCTCATCTGGGATGTCAACCAGAACGGAATGAGGGTTGACATGGGTATTCACGGCCGAAATCTCAACATCCTCATGAATTAACCCGGCCCACATTGGCTGTGGGTTTCGCTCCCCAAACGGGCCAACAACCCGAATCGCGCCGGTCACAACCACCCGCTGACCCGGCATCAGATAATAATAGTCGCCAATCTTCTCTAATTCGTCGGCCGTGCCGACGGCCCAGCGATAAGGGTAGTTGGTAATCTCATTTTCATAACCGATGGCTGCCCGCCAGGCTCCCGACTCTGTTTGCCAGCCTAATGTGTTGTAATTCCAGTCCGAATCATACACCGTTCCTGGCTCCGGCCCGGTGGTACGAATGGGAGTCACCCCGTAATTCTCAATCGTCATCTCCACCGTGATCGTGTCGCACAAAGCAACGGCCGTTGCGCTGAATCGAATTGTATCTCCTGTTGGCGGCGAGATAATATCGGCGCGTGGCACGCCGCCAAACTCAATGGTCAGCGACTGTTCTGCCCGAATCCGCTGTCCCTCGGCATCCTCCACCACCGCTATCACCGGATAGGTTCCGTCAGGGGGTGGGGCGGCATTATTGTCAACGCCCCCCTCATAATCAAACGCATGCCGACCAGGTTCGTTGGCCGGTGTTAGCAGTTCCTGTTCAGCTATCGGCAGTTCCGCACCCTCAGGCCCAATCAGGAAGACCCGGCTCTGTGCAACCTCCTTGGGCAAGAAAAATTGAATTCTGACCCGGTCGTTAATCCCATCCTGATTTGGGGAAAAGATCGTCTTATCCAGGCTGAAATTCCGAATTTCCGGCAGTTCCGTATCAGCTTCGGCGATGATCAGGGTTCCTGTGGCAGTTTGGGATTCGCCATTTTCGGCCGATGCTGTAATCGTCCAGGTATACGGCCCATCTTGCAGCAGGCGGGCTAGAATCTCGCCTGCAATTTCCTCTCCAGGCAGGCGGTAGCCATCTACTATGCCGCTGAAATTGACCGAGTATTTGCCAACTCCCCGCGCTTCATCCTGACGGAAATAATGACGCTCACCCGATTCATTCTCAAAGAAGATAGAAACGGTAGCGTTTTTGGTTATCTCATAGTGGATGGTGGCGGCATCGTCAAGGCCGTCGGCATTAGGCGTGATTTCGGTTTTGGAGAAAGAAACATCTTCCAGTAAATCTCGACTTCCGCTAAGAATATACCACCCGGCAAATAGCGCAATCAGGACAACAACGGCCGCTACGGCCGTTACAAGCAAAGGAGAGATCTGTTTTTGATTCATACCCCCAAGTGTACCAAAGGCCGGAATTCGTGAACAGTGAGCAGTGAACAGTCAGCAGTAAATAGTAGGCTGTCCGTTTACTATTGACTGTTCACCGTTCACTTTTAACTTTTAACTTATTACTGTGAACTGTCCCTTACCCGTAAACCTGTGCAAACACCCAGGGCGTAACCATTGCCTCCACAAAAGCGGCAGCGATGAGCAGTGGAACGACCAGACCGACAAAAACTCGGCCGAAATCGGCCGCAGCCAGCAGCCAGCTTTCACCCACCGTCCCGTTGGGTGGAGGGGACAATATGGTGGCGTGCCAGCGCAAAATGGCGGCTGCTGAAATCAACAAGGCCGGCAGCTCTATGACGGCGTGGGGCAGAACGGCCGCTACAAAAAACTGAATAGGATTGCCCCCCATCAGTTGCAACTGACCGCTCAGAAAGCCGATCAAGGCCCAGGGGAACATAAAGATCAGGACATCCGATACGCCCAGCGTGAAGATACCCAATATTGCCTGGAGAGCAGCGACCCGGATATTTTGAAGGAATATCACCACCGGCAGACCGGCAAGCGCTCCGCTCAGGTTGGCAAGGTTTTCAGACATCGATTCCCCGCTTAACCCTCCCGAAAACGAAGCGTTTATTGGAAATCGATGGCTTAAAAACACACCAAAAAAGATTGCCCCGGCCAGCGCAATGAGCAGAAGGGCCATTGGCTGGCGAAGTGATTTCATGATTCCAAAGGTCTGCCGATACCACTGGCCGACAGTTGGGTACTTACTCTCGGCCGTTTTTCCAGTAAACCGTTTCCAGACCAGCCCAAAAATCCAGCGAATGCGTAACTGGTCAATATCCCGGCCCAGCAGCTCCTCCCGGTTGAAGATTTGCAGCCCCATTCGCACCAGGAGAACGGCCGTCACCAGCAGCAGGAAAGGAACCAGCCGTTCGCTGATCAGTTCCGCCC
>JBAPRX010000345.1:0-4880 GCA_049281335.1 Promineifilaceae bacterium (SeqCode) | reverse complement strand
CGGGATGAGTTGACAAGTCGCCAACGAAAGGCTATTGTATTGATCCATTTTCAGGGCCAGTCAATGGAATTTGTTGCTGAACAACTCCATACAAGCCGTAACACACTTTACAAATTACTCTTTGATGCTCGCCAAAAATTGAAGGCTGCACTGAGCGACCGGCATTTGAGTCAGGGCGATATTTTAGCCCCCTTTGAAGATTAGCCGACGGTCCCAAAAGTAAGAAATCAGGCTGCCAAGACATCCAATATGTTGGGAGCAGTACGAAAAAACCTCTAACCTAGGAGAGGAGGAAAATTGACCTATCAAAAGCGTTTGAAAGAATGGCTCGACCAGATATATGAACCGGTCGAAGGGGAAATTAGCTGTCGGGAGTTGATGGACCGGCTGCCTGCTTATGTTGACGCCATTGTAAACGAGCATCATCCCAATGGGGAATACGTGGCCTTCCAGCAGCATATGGCTAAATGCCCGGAATGTTCGGAATTGTATGAAGAACTATTGAATCTGGCGAGGCTGGAAGAAGACGGCCGTTTGCCGGAAATAGAAGAGCTGCTGGCGAATTTTGCTGCCCCAGGAACGGCCGAATCTGAGGAAATAGTCGCTGTCCCAACTGTCTAGCCAGACCCGTTTTCCCACAACCAATCTCAAAATACAAATAATTCCTTCGTAAGATTCGTTTATCCCACCGCATCATATAAATGTCGGGCGACTTCACTGTGGAGTCGGCCGTCTATATCCATTGGCTCAAAGTGAGAACTCCGTATGCCTCACGGACAGGGGGCCGACCCTTGTGGTCGGCCTTTCCTCGTAGCCGGTGATGGATTGGATGTTGTATCGTTATTGGTTCTTTGAAAATTGAGTTCGGTTTGGCCCGTCAATTCCGAAGAACCACACTTTAAGAATAGAAGAGGAGATAAGCGTGATGACGGTGAAAGAAGGGCAAACAGTTCTGGACACGATCAAGGCACTGCAAGATACCAGCAACTTTCGGGACTTGCATTGGGAGGGAAGCTTTGAGGAATACCTGGAAATTGTCCACCAGGACCCTCGCGTTGTTCGGACGGCTTACCAGCGCGTGTATGATATGATCGTCTCGCATGGGTTTGAGGAGTACAGCCGCCACCGGGAGAAGCTGATTCATTATTTTTTCTTTGATGATCCGTTTGAGAACGGCCGTGATGCTGTCTTTGGCATTGATAAGCCGCTTATGGAGTTGGTGCAGATTTTCCAGTCGGCCGCACGGCGGTATGGAACGGAGCGCCGGGTCATTTTGCTGCATGGGCCGGTGGGGACGGCTAAAAGCACCATTGTTCGCCTTCTGAAGAAGGGGTTGGAAGCCTACTCGCGCAGCGAAGACGGCCGTTTGTACACTTTTTACTGGCAAAAGGCCGATGGGGAACGGATGGCCTGCCCCATGCACGAAGACCCCCTGCATCTTATCCCGCCAGATTTTCGGCAGGTTGTTGTTGATAAGGTGAGCAACGGTCATGCCAACGGTCATATAGTTGAAATTGAGGGGGAGTTATGCCCCGCCTGCCGCTTTACTTATAATGAACTGCTGGCCGAGGCCGGGGGCGATTGGACGGAGGTCATTAACCAGGTTCGGGTTCGCAGGCTGCTGCTGTCGGAAAAGGATCGCATTGGGATTGGCACCTTCCAACCCAAGGATGAGAAGAACCAGGATTCGACGGAGCTAACGGGGGACATTAACTACCGAAAAATTGCCGAATATGGCTCTGATTCTGACCCGCGAGCCTTTAATTTTGATGGGGAGCTGAATATTGCCAACCGGGGGCTGGTTGAGTTTATCGAGATTCTCAAGCTGGATGTCGCCTTTCTGTACGACCTTCTGACTGCCTCTCAGGAACATAAGATTAAGCCGAAGAAGTTCGCCCATACGGATATTGATGAGGTTATTCTGGGGCATACCAACGAAGCCGAGTACCGTCGCCTGTTGAGCAATGAGTATATGGAAGCGCTGCGGGATCGGACGATCAAGATTGACGTGCCTTACAACGTTCGCTTTCAGGATGAGGTTCGGATTTACGAACGGGACTTTAACAACCGGCGGGTGGTGGGCAAGCATATTGCGCCCCACACGCTGGAATTGGCGGCCCTCTGGGCGGTGTTGACCCGGTTGGAGGAGCCAAAACGGGCCGGGCTGACGCTGCTCCAGAAGTTGAAATTGTATGACGGCCGATCCCTGCCCGGCTTTACTGAAGATACGGTTATTGAATTGCAGGATGAAGCCAGGAGCGAGGGCATGTTTGGCATTTCGCCCCGCTATATTCAAGATAAGCTGTCGAATGCGCTGGTGTCGGACCAGAAACGCACTTGTTTGAATCCGTTTATGCTGATGCGCGAACTGGAGATGGGACTGAAACACCACTCGCTCATTACCAGCGACGAACAGCGCAAGCGGTTTCGGGAGATGTTGGGCATTATTCGGGGCGAGTTTGACGAGATTGTTAAGAATGAGGTGCAGCGGGCGATAACGGCCGATGAGGAAGCGATCAAACGGTTGAGCGCGAACTATATTGACAACGTCAAAGCCTATACGCAAAAGCAGAAGGTTCGCAACCCCTTCACCGGTCGGGATGAAGCCCCTGATGAACGGTTGATGCGCTCGATTGAGGAAAAGATTGAGATTCCCGACAGCCGCAAGGATGATTTCCGGCGCGAGATTATGAATTATATCGGTGCGCTGGCGATTGATGGCAAGAAGTTTAACTGGGATTCCAATGAGCGGCTGCGGCGGGCATTGGAGCTAAAAATCTTTGAGGACCAGAAGGATTCTATCAAGCTCACCAGCCTCGTTTCCAATGTCATTGATGATGAAACGCAGGAGAAGATTGATGTGGTGAAGAGCCGCATGATTAAGAACCAGGGCTATTGTGATGTTTGTGCGACGGATGTGCTGAACTATGTTGCCAGCATCTTTGCCAGAGGTGATACAGAGGGAGCGCGATCATGATAGACGGCCATCTGCGAATTGAGCAAGATACCGGCCGTTTTCGCCAAATTGTTCGCGGCCATGTCAAACGAAACTTACGAAAATATATGTCGCAGGGAGAGCTGATCGGCCGTCAAGGGAAAGACCTGATCAGCATTCCCGTGCCTCAAATTGACCTGCCCAACTTTCGCTTCAACGAGCGTCAGATGGGCGGCGTGGGGCAGGGGGACGGCGACGTTGGAACCCCTATCGGCCAGGGCGACGCCGATGGGGAAGGCGGGGCCGGTGATTCTCCCGGCAGGCATATCCTGGAGGTCGAACTAACGTTGGATGAACTTGCGGCAATCCTGGGTGAGGAGTTGGAACTGCCCCGCATCGAGCCGAAGAGCAAGCACAACGTTGAAGGGGACGTGGTGCGCTATACCGGCGTGCGACGGGTGGGGCCGGAAAGTTTGCGCCACTTTAAGCGTACCTATCGGGCTGCCTTAAAGCGGCAGCTTGCGACCGGAACCTATAACCCGGATCGGCCGGTTATTGTTCCCATTCGTGACGACCGGCGATACCGTTCCTGGCGGGTTTATCCCAAGCCCCATAACAACGCCATTGTCTTTTACATGATGGATGTGTCGGGCAGCATGACAACCCGGAAGAAGGAGTTGGTGCGGCTGACGGCGTTCTGGATTGACACCTGGCTCCAGGCCAATTATAAGAGCATTCAAACGCGCTATATCGTTCATGATGCGGCTGCGGCTGAAGTTGACCAACACACCTTTTACCACTTACGGGAGAGCGGCGGAACTCGTATCTCATCCGCTTACCAACTGTGTTCCCGGCTCATTAAAGAGGAATATGATCCGCAGGAGTGGAATTTGTATGCTTTCCATTTCTCGGATGGGGAGAACTTTGGCGGCGACGATGATCGCCGATCCCTTGACCTGCTCCGAGAGTATCTGCTGCCCAGTCTGAATATGTTTGCTTACGGTCAGGTGAAGGGCGGCTATGGCAAGGAGTTTATTGAGACGCTCCAGGAGATTGAGGATGAGAAGCTGGTTTCCTGCAAGATTAATCGGCCGGATGATGTTTACCTTGCGATTAAACTCTTTCTTGGAAAGGGATACTGAGGGGTAAGGAAGCAAGTGGCAAGTTGCAAGTGTGCAAGTGTGCAAGGGCTGGGGTTTTGAACCTTAGCAGGTAGGTGATGATGAAATTACCGGCAGAATTAGCGGCGTTACAGGAAACGATTGAGGGGTATGCGGCCGATTTTGGGCTTGATTTCTTTCCGGTTGAGTTTGTCATGGTGGATAACCAGATGATGAACCAGTTGGCCGCTTACAGCGGCTTTCCAACCCGTTACCCCCATTGGCGGTTTGGCATGGAGTATGAACGGCTTTCCAAGAGCTATTCCTATGGCCTGCACCGCATTTATGAAATGGTTATCAATACCAATCCTTCCTATGCCTACTTATTAACCAGCAATAATCTGGTGGACCAGAAGCTGGTTATGGCGCATGTGTATGGGCATGTGGACTTTTTCAAGAATAATCTCTGGTTTGCCCATACCAACCGCCGGATGTTGGATGAGATGGCGAATCATGCCTCCCGTATCCGCCGCTATGTTGGCAAGTATGGACTGGATGCGGTTGAGGATTTTGTGGATGCCTGTCTGTCGTTGGAGAATCTGATTGACATTCACGCGCCTGGGATACGAAGACGGCCGACTCACACCGATGATGAGGATGAAACAACGGCCGTTCCTCGCATGAAAGCCAACGAGTATATGGACAGCTATATCAATCCGCCGGAATACCTGGCCGAGCAGCAGCGGCGGTTAGAAGAGGAAAAAGAGCAGCGCAAGCATTTTCCAGAGGAGCCGAGGCGGGACATCTTGCTGTTCTTGTTAGAATATGCGCCGTTGGAGAACTGG
>JBAPRX010000344.1:0-4744 GCA_049281335.1 Promineifilaceae bacterium (SeqCode) | reverse complement strand
AATCTGGAGCAGGCGCGGCAGCTTCGAGAACGGACTCCGGCGGCCGGGCAGGCGCGGCTGGAGGAATTGTATCTGTCGTTGGGGCGGGCGAAGGAGCTGATGGGGGACTATGACGGGGCGCTGGCGGTGTATGATGCGCTGCAAGAGGCGGCAAGGAAGACGGCCGATAAGCGCCTGGAACTGGCGGCGCTGATGGCCCGGACGACAGTCTACGCGGCTCCGACGCAGCATTATGACCCGCAGCAGGTGACGATTTTGACAGAGCAGGCGCTGCCGCTGGCGCGGGAACTGGAGGATTTTGCGGCCGAATCAAAGATTTTGTGGAATTTGATGCTCTTGAAACTGTTTACAGGGGACTTGGAAGCGGCCGTGGCCGATGGGGAGGCGTCGCTGGCGATTGCCCGCGAACATGACTTGCGGGAACGGGCGGCTTATGCTCTCCATGATTTGCTGCGGGCATATCTCTTTTCGGGGCGGATGGAGGAGGGGCTGGAAGCGGCCCATGAAGCGCAGGTGTTGTGGCGGGAGTTGGACAACAAGGCAATGCTGGCCGACAATCTGATTGGGACGGCGGGGTCGGTGAATTTTATGCAGGGCGAGTATGAGAAGGCGATTGGGCCGCTGCAGGAGGCGCTAGCATTGAGCCGGGAGATTGACAATCTGTGGAACCAGTCGTTCGCATATCATACTCTGGGGAGCATTTACTTTATGCTCGGCCGTTTGGGGGAGGCGATTGAGGCGTGCCAGGCGGCGGTGGAGATTGGAATGCGGGCCGGATTTATGATTCCGCTGTTTGTGAATGGGAGTATTCTGGCGCTCATTTATGGGATGTCGGGACGGCCGGATTTGGGCTTGCCATATGTTAATAAGGCCCGGGCAGTAGCGGAGGAAAGCCAATTACGGGACCAACAGGCGGCGCCGCTGGCGGCGATGGCCTTTATACATCTATGCCGGGGGGAGATGGAAGCGGCGGAGGCGTTTATTGCCCACTCATATGAGATGATGGAGCCGGGTTCGCTGTCGGCTGGGGTTCTCTTTACTTTTCCGATAGACGGCCGTTTGCGGCTAGCAATAGGCGAGTTTGAAAGGGCGGTTGATACAGCTGAGAACCTGTTAAATTATTTGAAACAGACGCGGCTGCGGCTGTTTTTGCCGGACGGATATTATTTTAAGGGACGGGGATTGGTGGGGTTGGGTCGAATTGCAGAGGGGCGAGAGGTGCTGGAATGGGCACGAGAGGAGGCAGAACGGCAGGGGGCGCGGACGATTTTGTGGGAGATTTTGGCGACGCTGGCGGAATTGGAGGAGGGGGCCGGGCATTTGGATGCTGCGGAGACGTTGAGGGAGAAAGCGGGAGAGGGAGTAGAGTTTATTATGGATGGGCTGCCTGGGGAGCTGCGACAAGGTTTTTTAGAGCAGGTGAAGACGTTTTCGTTTGATTAATACAAGCCTAGTATCAAGCCATTGATATTAATCGGCGATTCCTGGCGGAGGCCCAAGTGTTTCAGTGCCGTCCACCTGACCCTCCAGATTAACTTGATCACAGCAAGAAGATCAATGCCTGACAATGGTTTCTGGCAGGTAAAAAGTCGTCGTTCCTCATCTTGTCCATATATTACACAAAATATCTTTGCAAAATGTTGACAAAATATAGTTTATCCGGTATTCTTATGGATAGAAAAATTTTTAGTGGAGGCATTAAATTTATGTCTGACAAGGCAGTTCTTGTAGAAAATTTAGTAAAGGAATACAACGGCGACGTTCTTGCCGTTGATAATATCTCGTTTTCAGTTGATAAGGGGCAAATTTTCGGATTTCTAGGGCCGAATGGAGCCGGAAAAAGTACAACTATCAAAATCCTGACCACCCTTGCCCTGCCGACAAAAGGGAATGCTAAAGTCGGTGGGTATGATGTCACTACGGAAGCAGACCATGTCCGCCGGATAGCAGGGGTGGCTTTGCAAGAGATTGGGCTGGACCCCCTTATGAAATCTCTGGAACTGCTCACCCTCCAGGGGCAAATGTTCGGCCGAAGTCGGGCACAAGCAACAGAACGGGCAAAGCAGTTATTGGAGCTGGTCCGCCTGACAGACGCTGTTGATCGTCGAGTCGCCACTTACAGCGGTGGGATGCGGCGGCGGCTGGACCTGGCTTTAGCGCTGGTCCACGAGCCGGAAATCCTGTTCTTGGATGAACCAACAACCGGTCTTGATCCGGCCAGTCGGCGTGACATCTGGCAGGAGGTCCGACGGTTGAATCGAGAGTTAGAAATGACCATCTTCCTGACAACCCAATATCTGGAAGAGGCAGATGAACTGGCCGAGGTCGTGGCGATCATTGACCGGGGACAGATTGTCAAACAAGGCTCCCCAGCCCGGCTGAAGGCAGATGTTGGGAACGAATCGCTCAACCTGATTTTTGATAATCGGGAAACGGCCGAGACTGCCAGCAGCGAACTCGCAGATATGGATGCCAAGATCCAAATTGACCGGGACATGGTGCGGCTTTATATGAGCCATGCGGCGGAAGCGATTCCGGCCGTTATCAACCGCCTCCAACAATCAGATCTCAACCCGATTTCCCTCACATTGACCCAACCGACTTTGGATGATGTTTTCTTACAGGTGACAGGCCAGCGGTTGGCGAAAAATGGACAATCGGCAAAAATTTAAGGATAGACACATGACAGCAACAACCATTTCAATTAATCAACAACAAAAACAGCGGACGAATTTACTGGTGCAAATTGCCCTGGTCACCTGGCGCAATCTAGTGACGATTTTCCGCACACCTTCCGCGCTTATTCCTCCGCTTGGGATCAGCATCTTCTTTCTGGTGATTTATGAATCAACATTGGGTAAGGCGGCTGGATTTATTCCGAATTTGAGTGACAACAGCTATCTAGGCTTTATTTTGCCGCTTTCGATTGTCAGTTCTTCCCTGTCGGGAGCAGGCATCTCAGCCCAGAATTTGGTGCGTGATATTGAGAGCGGTTATTTTGACAAACTGCTGCTGACGCCCGTAAGCCGTGGGGCACTGCTGCTGGGGCCAATTCTGGCCGGGGCACTCATCCTGGGTTTCCAAACAACCATTGTCGTTTGTGTGGCGCTGGTTATGGGGCTGAATTCAGCCACCGGGGCTGGCGGCCTGCTGGTGGTTATTGGGTTGTCGGTTTTGCTCGGAACGGGTTTTGCAGGCTTTACAGTTTCGGCCGCTTTGGGGAGTGGTAATGCGGCGGCAACACAAGGTGCGAGCTTTGTTTTTTTCCCACTGACCTTCTTGACAGCCAGTTTTGTGCCATTGGATTTGTTGAGTGGATGGCTGAAAACGGCCGCCCGCTTTAATCCTATTACCTATGTATTAGAAGCTATGAGAACAACCTTGAACAGTGGTTGGGATAGTAACGCCCTCCTTCAAGGGTTCATTGCCTGCCTAATCCTGGGGACCCTCATGTATGCCCTGGCGGTGTACGCCTTGCGTGTACGTACCCGGAGAAATTGACCTTGAGACAATTTTACAACTCAAAAACCAAAATTAACGATTGACATAGAACGTGTGTTCTATTATGATGTAGGAAATAATAGGTTGCCAAGATTGGATCAAATTTGCAAAATTGAACCAATCTCCCAATAGAGAAGGAGAAAGATCATGGGTTATCCAACGGCCGAAAATATTTCCTCAACATTTGAATCGAATCACTGGTTGATCGGCAGCTTGATTGAGGGTATGAGCCACGAGGACAGTATTGTGCAGCCGCCTTTTGAGGCCAACTGTATGAACTGGGTTGTGGGCCATATTATCCGGGGGCGGAATACAGCTTTGATGCTTCTGGAGGCTGAACCGGTTTTCGACGATACGTTGGTGAGCCGGTATAAGACTGGTTCCCAGCCTGTTACGGGTGAAGCGGACGCAGTGTCTTTTGAGAAGCTGGTTGGTGATTTGAATTTGAGCCAGGAGCGGATAACGGCCGCATTGGCGGAGATAACACCGGAAGGGTTGGCTGAGTTGAAGACGACGGATCGGGGCGAAAGGGCGGTTGGGCAGCATCTTTCGGGGCTGGCGTGGCATGAGACGTTCCACACCGGACAGTTGGATTTGCTGCGTTCGTTGGCGCTTCAAAGTCGGGGACAAGAATAGGGTCAACAATTGTTGACGACGGTTAAAATCCGCCGTCTATTCCAAGCGTGGAGGATTTGCCAGCCTTGTGCTGATTTCTGCAAAATGGTTGTGCCTCTGCCGCCGCCTGAGGTCTCCTGTCCATTGACAATGCCCTGCCAGTTAAACCTACTGCTTCTCCATCCTTAGTATATCTTTACAACTTATCATACTCTTCCGGTTCAACATCCGGCGCCTTATCTAAAACAGCAAGCATTTTCTCGCGGCTGCCTCGCTTTGCTTGTTCTTCCCCATAATCATCGTTCGTCTCTTGAACCTTCACCAGAGGAATGTCTTTTTCGGCGGCCCATTTTTCCCAGAACGCGGCCGTATTCTCTGCAAAGGCGACGGCAAAAGCATCGTGGCTCATCTGGGTAATGCCCAGTTCTGCCATGAGCCGCTGAAGGAAGTGGGGTTCGAGGGCAGCGACGGCTATCCAGCCATCCTGGGTCTGGTAAAGGCCGTAGCCGGGCAGGCCGCCGCCGAGAGAGCCACCCGGAGTCGTTAGCCCCCGTCGCAGTGGTTCGGCGTAGAGATCGGCCGATTCCGCCAGCGACACTGTTTCGTATCCACTCCCCTGCCCTCGTTC
>JBAPRX010000343.1:0-3457 GCA_049281335.1 Promineifilaceae bacterium (SeqCode) | reverse complement strand
CCGCCACAACGGCCGAGACCGGATAAAAACCGCCGCTCAACGCCTTACCGATTATGGTCATATCCGGCCGTACATCCTCATGCTGGCTGGCAAAAAGACGGCCCGTTCGCCCCAACCCGGTCTGAATCTCATCGGCTACCAGCAGCACATTGTTTCGACGGCAAATCTCGGCCGCTTCTCGCAAAAATCCATCCGGCGGAACCAAAACGCCCCCTTCCCCTTGAATCGGCTCCACCAGGAATGCCACCGTATTCGGCGTAATCGCCGCTTCCAAAGCCGCCGTGTCCCCATAGGGAATCATTACAAAGCCCGGCGTAAATGGCCCAAAATCGGCCTTATAATATTCCTCAGAAGAAAAACCGACGATGGTTGTTGTACGGCCGTGAAAGTTCCCTTTACAGACAATGATCTCAGCCTGATTATCGGCCACCTTTTTAACCTGATAGCCCCATTTGCGGGCCACCTTAATCGCCGTTTCCACCGCCTCCGCCCCCGTATTCATCGGCAGCGCCATCTCATAGCCCGTCATTTCGCACAACTTTTGCAAGAATGGCCCCATCTGGTCATTGCGAAAAGCTCTGGAAGTCAGCGTCACGCGGTCCAACTGAGCAATCGCCGCCTCCTTGATCTTGGGATGATTATGGCCTTGATTAACGGCCGAATAAGCGCTCAAACAATCCAGATACTTATTCCCATCAACATCATAGACCCATACCCCTTCGGCCCGGTTAATAACCACATCCAGCGGATGATAATTATGCGCCCCATAGCGTTCATCTAAATCAATGTAATACTGGCTGTTTTTGCTCATCGAAATTTTTAAACTCCTTCCTGAAAAAAGTCAATTCTAAACAATCGCCCAAGCAGCGGATATGATTTCCCGGAAAATCTAACCAACCCACTGCCAATTCTTTACTTTTCACTGTTAACTAAAAACTGACTACAGAGTACATGCTCACCACAGGTGAGCCACTGCCTCATTCTATCTGACCCGCCCATATTTTTCACCTATCATCCCTTGCCCCTCATCACTTTGGAGCCAGGCCAGGAACGCCCTCAGGTCGCCCGTCGGCTCGGCCGTACTGACAAAATAGAGCGGGGTGGTCAATGGATAACTTTGGTCGGCCGTTGTCGCCGTCGTCGCCATAATCCCGTCAATGGCTAAAGCCCTAACATCTGGCCCAACAACGCCCATCATACTATAACCGACTGCCGCCGGATTAGCCGCCACTGCTTCTATCATCTGATTATTATCACTCGCAATCCGGGCCGTGATCGCCACCCGCTGCTCCTGCATAATCCGTTCACTAAAGAGGCTCCTACTTCCTGCTCCCTGCTCCCGGCTGATCACCTCAACCGGCAAATCTGCCCCTCCTACCGAAAACCAGTTCGTAATTCGGCCGTTAAAAATCGCCTGAATCTCGGCCGTTCCCAACCCCATAACCGGATTATCCGGGTGAACGATCACAACTAGCCCATCCAGCGCAACAGGGTTAAACCAGTTCTCCGTTGCAGCCGGGATCGTATGTACCAGAACAGCATCCAACTCCCCGGCAGCCAGGTCGGCCAACAACGTGCGATTGTTCCCCCCAATAAATTGCAGCGTCATTTGAGGATATTGCGCTTCAAACCCCTTCGCTGTCAGCGTCCCAATTTCGGCCGCACTGTCCGTCAACCCAATCCGCAGCGCCGTCGGCGGTGCGGTTGGCGTCACCAAAAGTGGCGGAGTCGGTACCTCCGCCTCACAACCCACTCCCAAGACCAACAATAAAACCCCCACAATCCCCAAAACCACCTTTCCAACAAAAAACTTCACAAACCTACTACCAATAACCATAAAAGAAAATGTAGCGCGATTTGCCAGATCGCGCACCGAAAACCAACTAATCATTCGTGCTAATTTGTGGCTGGTTAAAGAAAAATCTTAAATGAAATTAACAGCCTGCAAGATCAAAAAGATCGCCCCGAAGGCAGCGCAGTAAATGGCAAAGGGGTATAGACGATGCTGCCGAAGCCAGGCCAGCAAAAAGGCAATACAGGCATACCCCACAACGGCCGCAACCACAAACGTCGCCCCCAGTGTCGGCAGTTGACCGCTCAGGGTCGGTGAATCAAGCAAATCCAGCACCGCCAATGCCCCCGCCCCGGCAATCGCCGGAATACCCAGCAGGAAGCTAAAACGGGCCGCCGTCGCCCGGTCCAGGTCACGCGCCAGACCGCCCGTAATGGTTGAACCACTGCGAGAAATCCCCGGCATCAAGGCAATAAGCTGAAAAAGGCCAATGATAATTGCATCCAGCCAGCTTAATTGTTTCAACAGCTTCTTGCCAGAGTACAGCCGTTCGCCAATGATCAGCAAAGCGGCCGTTCCAAACAACGCAACGGCCGCAATCGTCGGATTGCCAAATAACCGGTCAAAGGTAGATTCAAAGAGCAGACCCGCCACCGCCGCCGGGATCGTCCCCGCCAGGATTTGCCAGCCCAGGCGCGACATATCATCCTCAAACGGCCGTCGCTGGTACAAACCCCGCAGAACGGCGATAATAATTGCCCAGACATCCCGCCGGAAATAGATCAACACCGCCAGCAGCGTCCCAAGATGCGCAATCGCGGTCGTATTCAAATCCGGCTCCGAAATATGCAAAACCGCCGGAACCAACAGCAAATGGCCGGAACTGGAAATGGGTAAAAATTCGGTCGCCCCCTGAATAATGCCCAATATAATCGCTTCAAGAATTGTCATAGCGGCGTATTGTAACAAAAATCAACAGAAGCACACTATTCTCTCCGCGCTCTCCGCCCCTCCGTGCCTCTCTGTGTCCAATCTAAAAATTCGTGTTAATCTGTGCTAATTCGTGGCTGTTTTTAGGAGAAACCTCATGCAGATCGATCTAACCAACCTGCCCTACCCCCACCCCCCATACCCCACCATCCGCCAGCCCGTCTACGCCTCACGGGGCATGGTCGCCACCAGCCAACCCCTGGCCGCCCAGGCCGGACTGACCATCCTACAACAAGGCGGCAACGCCGTAGACGCCGCCCTCGCCACCGCCATCACCCTGACCGTCGTCGAACCCGGCTCCTGTGGGGTGGGCGGCGACGCCTTCGCCCTCGTCTGGGACGGCCGAACCCTTCACGGACTCAACGGTTCCGGCCGTTCCCCTGCCCTCATGACTCTCGAAACCGCCCAATCCCTCGGCCACCACACCATGCCCGGTCGAGGTTGGCTCCCCGTCACCGTTCCCGGCGCACCCGCCGCCTGGCGCGACTTACACGCCCGTTTCGGCCGTTTACCCTTCTCCGCCCTCTTTGAAACCGCCATCCACTACGCTCAGGAAGGCTACCCCATTGCCCCCGTCTGTGCCTGGCAGTGGAAATGGACCCTCGGCCTACTCAAGCAAGAACTGGACAGCGCCATGTTTGAGGAAGTGACGGCCGTCTTTGCCCCCGACGGCAC
>JBAPRX010000342.1:0-4504 GCA_049281335.1 Promineifilaceae bacterium (SeqCode) | reverse complement strand
GTCGAGCAGGTATTGAACGGCCGTTTCCGCTTCTTCGCGTTCCTCAAAATGGGGCGGCAAAAAGGGCAATGCCTGCCGGTTTCGTTTGTGTCGTTCGGCCAATAAGACGGCCGCTTCCCCAAGCATTTCTCTCGTAAATGGCAATAATTCAGTTTTCATCGTGCCTCCAAGAATATTTCAACACAATGACGCAGAATTGTAGAGCCATTGCGGAATGAATTGATTATACCGAAAAATCGAACCGCCAGGGAGAGCAAGGACAGTCCGGTTTGATGCCTTACACTGAACGGTTTTTGAGCTTTTGTCCCGTTTTCGTGTAAACTACCCTCCTATAAAATTTTGGAATCTTATCTGACACGAATTTATCCAGAACAGGAAAACCATGAGCCAGTCCATAATAAATCAACCAATTTCTATGGTCGAAGAAGATGAAGCGACCGGTGAAGTGGCCGAGCTTTATGACACCGTCAAGCGAGAATTGCATATGCCTTTCGTGCCCAATATGATTAAGACATTGGGTGTATCCCCAGCCGCACTGGCCATACACATGGGGATGTTCCAGGCTATGTACGCTCATTTAACGCTCCCTCAATCATTGGTGGCGATGATTAGTTATACCGTAGCGGAGTATGCTAATTGTGAATATTGCAGTGTGAATAATGAATTAATGTGCCGCACGCTGGGAATTGATGAGGAAACATTGGCCCAGGTCGCCCGCGATTTGGGGAATGTGAACCCGGAGCGCGTTCGGGTGATTATTCAGTTTTGTTTGAAGGTGTCCAAATATCCTCAGCGTGTGACAAATGAAGATTTTGATAGGCTGCGGGAGCTTGGGGTCAATGACGAGGAGATTTTGGAGATTGTGATCGTAACGGCCCATGCCGTTAGCGCCGACGTTATTGCCGATACGTTAAAGGTTCCTGTGGAATCGGACGTGTATGCTGCGCTGGGCCGCTAACTGCGCTCAACGCAGGTTGACGATCAACCCAATCACCAGTGTCCCCCATCCAATATATCCACCGGCTTAATCACGGCCGATTTCGCCCGCCCCATTATCATCTTCCCGTCTCGCACCAGATCATCATACACCGCCACTAATGCGGCCGAAATGAGCCGGTCATCGTGAGCGGCGCTGTGAGCGGCGGCGCTGTTAGCGGCGCGGTCCCACACCCCCCACCGCAAATCTCGCTCAAAACGGCCGCCTGGCGGCAGTGAATAGCGGCAGGCTGCGACCTCGTCGAAAAATCTGGCCGCCTCATCGCCTTCATTTTCAGAGGCAAAGTAACGAAATCGCCCCGTTTCTACCACCGCCAGAAATTTCGCTCCCAACGCTGCTTTGCGCGACTGGTTAAAGGTATACCCCGTCACCCGCTCCCGGCCCAACCGGGCAGCCAGCCAGTCCACTAACCCTGCTCCAACCCCCGAACTGTCGGCCACAAGATGAACCACGCCCCACTGCTGGAGCCAGGCCAGGAGCCGTTCGGCTAACTGCGGCCGTCCTGGGGTATCTTGAAAATGTCGGCCGCCCTGATCCACAAAGAGATCTACCGCATAGTAAACCGGCTCTGGGCACTCTTCTCCCCCTGGCACCATTTCAAAGATATGGGCGACGGTATAATCTCGCCCCGGATTGTTTAGTGCGGCGACCGGGTCCGTTGCCGCCTCATCCTGCCCTGCCACGTCCAGCGTTGCCACATATACAGCGGAACCGATTTGTTGGCCGTGCCTGTCATAGCGCCGCTTATGCGTCCCTCGCATGAGGGCCATTCGCCGTTCGTCGAACAGGCCGCCGTCCTCGTCAATTGGCTCGTTGAAATATTCTGACTTGATAACCGGGTGATGACGGCCGAACTGACGCACTTTCGATTCCAGAAAACGGCCGTATGCTTCATTCACCGCCACCACTTCGTCCGGCGAGACGATAAAGACTCGCTGCACGCCGTCTTCGGCCGTCATGGCTTCTAACGCACTTTTCTTCCGCCATAATGCGTCTGTTGTGGTCTTGACCGTACCAAGATAGAGGGCTGTAGCATTATGAGCCGCCCGCATCGGTTCAAAGACCGCTTCCAGATGAAGCGGGTCTTGATCCTGTAACTCGTCAATCACCAGCAGCCAATCGGCTGTTTCTCCTCGTGAGGCGGCTTGTGGGTGGGTTGAGAGGAACGCAACGGCCGCGTTGCCCAGGATGCGCCGTATCGGCCGCCGCCCCCGCCGCCAGCGGCCCCGATTCCCACGGTTATCCAGCCGCGCCTCTAAACGGCCGATTCCCCGGCCGATGCCGTCGCCAACCGCCCCAAAGACGATCTGCCCCTCTTTTTGTTGAAACAAATTCAACAGGTAAACCAGCAATAGCGCTGCCGCTTCATTCTTGCCACTTTGTCGGGGAAAGACCAGCAAAAAACTTTCCCCCTTACGCTTCAATACACTCTTGAGGATTATGCGAAGGGGAGTTAGTTGGTACGGCCGTAATTCCACCCCAATCACGTACTGCGAAAACAACGCAATGTCACCAAGAAATGCCTTTCCAGCCCGCAAAACATCATTCATAAAATCATCTTACCTGAAAATTATTGAATCACCTGGCCTTGTCATTTCGAGCCGCTTCTTGGCGAGAAATCTTTCCACATAGCCAATTATGAGCCTGAACTCACCTAATGACTTTGGGTGATTTTGAAGGGTTGACAGTTCGTTATATCCTGCTGAGGATAAATCCTGAAGATTGAGGCATGGAATGAATACTTTAACGCTTGAGATGGAGCCAGTTGCAGTTACAGTCGAGGTTGATGAAGACGAGTTAATTGTGAATCTTGCTGATGGCCGACGATTGATGGTTCCTTTGGCCTGGTATCCTCGCTTGTGGTACGGCACAAATGCAGAACGAGAAAATTGGCAACTGCTTGGCGGTGGGTATGCTATCGAGTGGCCTGACCTGGATGAACACATCGGCATTGAAGGACTGCTTGCCGGACGACATAGTGGCGAAAGCAGCAAATCCCTCGAACGTTGGCTAAAAACAAGAGACAAGAATAATACACAGCCTCGTTAACCGTTCAAGAATTCAGCAAGACACAAATTCATTGTCACTCCCTCAACCCTGGGCGCATTTCTCGACAAACCTCAATCAACTCTCCGATTCGTTCCCGGCGATGCAGATAGCCGACCAACGACTGCACCCGCGCTGCCTTGCCCTGGCCGCCCAGATTCTCATAATCTACCCCCAACCGAAAGCACAAATCTTGGAGTTCGCTTTCATTAAACTGCCTCTCGACCATCAGATACAATCGGGCCAGAATCATCTGCTCCAACCCGTTCACCTGCCGCCCAATCCGCCGAAGCTCGGTCAAGACTACCGCCTCAACCGGCCCCTCCACCAAAGACGGCCGATTCCGAATACGGCCGATGGCTTGCTTCAGTCTCTCTTCGCCATTCATTCTACTTTACACCTGCCAGTCTTGTTCTGTCTCTAACTCCTGTAAAATCTGAGCCACTGCCCCCAACATTCCATCAGCTGCCATGCCGCTGACGGCGCGTTGGGTACGCAGCAGTTGGGCGACGCTGTTTGTTCCTCGGAAGATTAGCCCCACCATTTTGGCGAACTCGGCCGTTTCCAGCTCTTCCTTCATCTCCTCCATGACCCGGCGAATGGCAATGCGAACGGCCGTTAGCTCGTCCTCTATTGTCTCGTCCATCTCCTGGCTCACCAGAGCGGCTACTTCTTCGAGGGTGTAAGCGGCCGAATAGAACCCCTGTTTCTCGTCTTGTTTTTCTTGATCCATCTTTTCCTTGCAATCCTCAATCACCAATTAGATGGATCGTACCAGTTAAAAATCTTATTACCACTGCCTAATAAGAATTCAGTCTATTTCGAATTCATAAGTAAGATAACTGTAAGACAAGTGAATAACAACTAGAAGGGGGTGGGGAATTGTTTGTTTTATAATGATGGAGGTTAGGAGAAATTATGGTCGCAGACAGCTTGGTTGAACAAGGCGCGGGTCAATTAATCAATAGAAATTTAGGGATGAGTCAAGGTCAGGACGTCGTAATAATTGTGGATGAAAAAACGTATGAAGTGGGGTTGGTTTTGGAAAAGGCAGCCCGCAATCTTGCTGTCAGACCAACGATTATTCTCGTCCCCCGTGAACAACAATCGAATCATCATAAAAATGAGCCACTGCCCACCCCACTCTCACAGGCTATCACATCCGCACAGGGAATTGCGAATGCGGTCAGTGATTTTACAAAAGGGACTGGTTTTCGAGTGGCAGTTCTTAAAGAAGGGCAGGCAGTACGGTGCAAAATTGCCCATATGCCGGGGCTGACCAAAGAAATGGTTGCAAGTCTGGCCGAAACAGATTATGAGTTTTTGGAAAAGGGATGTGCAGCCTTACAGATTCCTTTATTACTTGGCCGAGATGTCTTAATCATTACAAAGGATCAGAAAGGGAATCGGCATGAACTTCGGCTTGATCTGGGAGGATGGGATTATCCACCTATCGTTAGT
>JBAPRX010000341.1:0-6468 GCA_049281335.1 Promineifilaceae bacterium (SeqCode) | reverse complement strand
ACATTCTTTGCGTCCCTGCCCCGCAATCTTTGCGGCCTTTGCGTCTCTGCGTTAAAAAAGGTCGGAAAACCTATGAAAACCTTACTCCTTTTACGCCATGCCAAATCTAGCTGGGCCAATGCCCAATTAGCCGATCACGACCGTCCACTAAACGGCCGAGGCAAAGGAGACGCCCCCAAAATGGGCCGACTGCTAGACCGAGAAGAACTAGTCCCTGACCTGATCATCAGTTCCTCAGCCGAACGCGCCCTGACAACGGCCGAATTAGCCGCCCTCTCCGCCGGATACAACGCCGAAATCCAGGTCGTTCGCGCTCTATACCTTGCCGACCCCGAAGACTATATCGAACTCCTGCAACAGGTGTCGGATAACAACGAACGAGTAATGGCCGTCGGCCACAACCCAGGGATAGAAGAGCTACAAGAGCAGCTATCCGGCCACTACCAACGAATGTCCACCGCTGCCCTCGCCCAAATCGAACTGCCCATCAACCATTGGGGAGAACTCGACGAAGAAATAAACGGCCATCTCATCAACCTCTGGCTTCCAAAAGAACTGTAAGAATACACCGCTTTTACGAGTTCCATCATAAATGAGTCCCCCTTCTCATACTTGACATCGCACATTTATCTAATTATAATTTTTTGGCATATCTAAATATTTTATTTACACCAACAAATTATTACTCAGTCACTTTATGATGCAACCCAATTGGCAAGCATAGTCTGAAAAGAAGGAAACGATGAGTGAAAATGTTATTGAAACCCAGGATTTAACCGTTTATTACGGCAAACATCGGGGTATCGAAGATGTCAATTTATCGGTAGAAAAGGGGGAAGTATTTGGGTTCTTAGGGCCAAATGGAGCCGGTAAAACCACAACCCAGCGTGTACTATTGGACGTCATCCGCCCCACATCAGGACGAGCCACCATCTTCGGGCTAGATTGTCGGGAAAAGGGCGTCGAGATACGCCAGCGTGTCGGCTATCTCCCCGGTGAGCTGGCGCTCTACACCAATATGAAAGCCGACAAATTCTTCGAAATGTACGAATATTTGCGACCTGATGGCGGCACAAAAGGATACTGGCGCGAACTCAGTCAAAAACTAAACCTCGACACCGACCGAAAAATCCGCGAATTTTCACGAGGGAACAAGCAAAAAGTAGGCATCGTGGCCGCCTTTATGAGTCGGCCGAATTTACTCATCCTGGATGAGCCAACCGGCGGCTTGGACCCATTGGTGCAGCAGACCGTGTTAGAAATGGTCGAAGAGGCGAAGGCTGACGGCCGTACCATCTTCTTTTCCTCCCACATTTTGTCAGAAGTGCAGACTGTCTGCGACCGTGTCGGCATCATCCGTGACGGGCGGCTCATAGAGACCCAACGAGTTGAAGAGTTAATCACCAGACGAATAAAACGCATGACGTTGATTTTCCCCAAACTGCCTCCTGCTGACGCTTTCAACCTCGAAGGCGTTACCGAAGTAGAGCGCAGCGATCAAAAGTTAACATTGGAAGTTAAAGAGAACCTGCCCCAGGTATTGACAACCGCTGCTCAATACGAAGTGGAGGATATCGAAACCCACAGCATTTCTCTGGAAGAGATATTCCTGGCGTATTATGGGAAGGAAAATGGAGGAAACCATGGCTAGATTAATATGGCAAGAACTAAAATTTCGGCGAAATGGCATCATTGGGTGGTCAATCGGGCTTTGCTGGTTTCCACTGATTTACATTGGCATCTATCCGTCAATCGCAGAACAGATGGCCGGTCTGGCCGATCTGGAAATCTACAAGGCATTAGGGATGAATCTTGGAACCTTTGAAGATTGGATCGCTTCAATACTCTTCCTCTTTGTCCCATTACTCCTCTCCGTTTACGCGCTCATCAACGCCACCGGAACCCTTGCCGGTGAGGAGGAAGACGGCCGTCTTGAAATGATGGTCACGCTTCCCCTGGAACGCAAACAAATCGTGATCGCCAAAGCCATTGCCCTCAATATCGCAACGATCATTGTCCTCTTAGTTGTCTCCATCGTCAGCGCCATCGTCTTTTTGTCGATCCAGAGCCAGGTCGAGACAGAGATAAAGGCGCTCGATCTAACCCTGACCATGTTGACCACCTGGCCCATCGTCTTCGCCATGTCTATGTTGAGCATGTTTCTCGCCACTGTCTGTCCAAGACGCCGAATAGCTGCCATCATTGCAGCGGCCATTATCATCATCGGCTATTTTGGAACAAATTTAGCAAGCCAGGTCAATTCCCTGAAAGCCCTTAAACCGCTCTTCATCTTTTCCTACCTCGACAGTACCAGTAATGCTGTCCTTAAAGGCCAACCGGCAGGGGACGTCGCCATCTTACTCGCTGTCGGAGTGGTTTGCTTTGTGCTGGCCGTTTACTTCTTCATGCAGCGTGATCTGACCGTAGGCGTCTGGCCCTGGCAGCGAGCCAGGGCAAAATCGTAAGGGTTTAATGGCTATGCGAATTGCCCCCTTCGCCACCGAACAGTTTTACGCGCTCTACGAATTTAATACCCCCCACCTCCTCTCCGTCTCCGACTGCGAGACAATAACGATTGCCGAACTGCTGGCATTAAGCGGCCGTTCTCTTGATGATCTCGGCCGTCTAAAATTAGGCTACACCGAATCTCAGGGTGATCCCGGACTAAGAGCCGCCATCGCTGCCACCTATGAAAACCTTACCCCCGAAGACATTATCATCCTGACCTCGCCAGAGGAGGGTGTCTATTTGACTACGCGAAATTTCTTAGAGCCGGATGATGAGGTCATCGTCCTGACACCCGCATACGATTCACTGCTCAATCTGGCCCAACACATCAGTGGTAATGTCAAAACCTGGCCCCTGAACCCAACAGAAACCGGCTGGGAACTCGATTTAGACAGATTGGAGACAATAACCAGTCCCAGCACCAAGCTGATCGTCGTTAACTTCCCCCACAATCCCACCGGCTTCCTGCCAACCGGAGAACAACTTTCGGCCGTAATCGAAATCGCCCAAAAACACGGGACCTGGCTCCTCTGCGATGAAATGTATCGGGGGCTGGAACTCGTAGGACGGCCGACTCTCCCCTCCGCCGCCGATTTATACGAACGGGCCATCGTCCTCTCCGGCCTTTCAAAGAGCTACGGCCTGCCCGGCCTCCGTAGTGGTTGGCTCGCCGTGACAGACAAAGCCGCCCGCCACGCCCTCATCAACTGGAAATTCTACACCAGCATCTGTCCACCTGCTCCCTCAGAATTCCTGGCCCTCGCCGCCCTGGAAGCCCGCCAAACCCTGGTAAATCGCTCGCTGACCCTCGTTGAAAAACACGTCGCGTTGGCAGCAGACTTCTTCGCCCAACACACCAGTTTCTTCCATTGGAGAGCGCCACAAGGCAGTTCGGTCAGTTTGGCCGAATTAAACATCCCCTCTGCCCTCGATTACTGCCACCGTCTGGCAAAAGAAGCTGGCATTCTCCTGCTGCCCGGCGTTTGTCTCGGAGCCAACGACCGGACAGTACGCTTTGGTTTCGGCCGTTCCTCCTTCCCCCAAGACCTCGCTGCCTACAACAAGGTCATAAACACCGGACACCTGGCCGAAATTTAGCCGATTAGGGCAGTTCCTTACTTTCTGGTCGGGTATCTCCCTATTTTTATTAACGGCCGAATCGGCTATGATAAATTCAGTATGACAACGCCAGAAATAAAACTCCCTTCCCTGACAGTAAGGCAAATTGTACAGGCTACCTTACTGGTGCTACTTGTTGCAGCCGCCTTTTACTTTCTCTACCACTTTCATCAGGTATTTCTCACCTTTTTCGTCGCAATCGTATTAAGCACCGCCATTCGGCCGATCATCCAATTCCTCTATAAGCTTGGCGTTCCAAAAGAAATCGGCGTTATCCTGATTTATCTGCTCCTGGTATTGTTAATTGTGGCCGTCATCCTCTTACTGCTGCCCTTAGTCATCAGGCAGAGCAATCTGGTCATTGATACCATCCCTGATACCTACCAGGAAATCCACCAAGGGATGCTAGAAAATCCAAACTTCTTCGTGTGGCGGCTGGCCTCCGAACTGCCCGAAAACATCAACCTGGCCCCAACGCCTGCCCCGGCCGAGGGCGAAGAAGCAGTCATTGAAACCGTCGGCCATAACCTGGAACTGATAGGACTGGGAGCTAGAGGCATTTTCATCACCTTTGCCGTCCTGATCCTTGCCTTTTACTGGACATTGGATGGAGAGAAAAACAGAACCGCCCTCATCATGATCGTCCCATTTGAGCGCAGAGAAAGCGCCCGCGAAGTCGTAATGGAGATTCAAGCTCGATTAGGCGCATTTGTACGGGGCGAGGCTTTGTTAGGTGGCATCATTGGGTTGCTGTCATTTATCGCCTATACGCTGATCGGTCTGCCCTACACCTTTGCGCTG
This sequence comes from Promineifilaceae bacterium (SeqCode), assembly GCA_049281335.1. GTDB lineage: Bacteria > Chloroflexota > Anaerolineae > Promineifilales > Promineifilaceae > JAKEFB01. Next base: position 2,040 of record JBAPRX010000341.1, on the reverse strand, counting down.
GCAGTCATGGCCGGTATCATGGAAACAGTCCCCGTCATCGGCCCTATTTTGGGAGCAATCCCGGCCGTTATCGTTGCCTACACCGTTGATCCCAGCAAAGTTCTATGGGTGCTGCTGGCGACGGCCGTTATCCAACAGTTAGAGAACAATTTTCTCGTCCCCCGCGTGATGAAACAGTCCGTCGGCGTGAACCCTCTCGTAACCCTGTTAGCCTTGTCCGCCTTTGGCTCCCTTTTTGGCATTCTGGGTGCAGTTGTCGCCATCCCCCTCGCTGCCGTTATTCAATACCTCCTGGATCGCTTCGTCCTCAACACGGCCGTCCCGGATGAGAACACGATTCCCGGTCGGGATCGAGCCAGTGTCTTGCGATATGAAGTTCAAGAGCTGACCAGAGATATTCGCAAATCAATCCGCAGCAAAGAGATTGAACCAAACGAAGAAAGCGATGAAGTCGAAGATACCATCGAAGCGATAGCGGCCGATCTCGACGCGCTTCTAACTAAAAGCACGCAATCGGAACACCCCAACAACAGAGAAGATAAAGTCCCATGAAACGTCTGACCCTCTATGCGGCCGTTGTCATGACAACCCTGACCCTGACCCTTTTACTCTATCAATTTAGAGGAATAATACTTCTCCTCATCCTGGCGATACTGGTTTCGGCCGCCATTCGTCCCGCCATTCTATTCCTGACAAACAAATTCCACATTCCACGATCGGCCGCCACAATGAGCGTTTATCTGGCTGGCTCCGCTGCTGTCCTCTTACTGCTCTTCATTCCCGGCAGCGCCTACACCAACGAGCTCCAAACCATGTTTGACAACATCGCCACCACCTATGAAACCCGATTTCCACAATGGATGGAAGGTACAACTATCGAACGAGCCATTGCCTCCGAACTCCCGCCCCCAGATCAATTATATGAAACTCTGGTTGGCCCTATCTTTGGGCAGCAAATATTGGGACTGACAAGAGGCTTTCTAGGGCTGATTAGTGGAACAGCCATTATTCTCGTACTCAGCATCTATTGGACCATTGACCAGGCCCGGCTGGAAAGGTATTGGCTTTCAATCCTACCTGCCGGATGGCGGGTGCAGGCTCGTCAAATCTGGCGAGAAATTGAAAAAGACGTTGGCGCCTACTTCCGTAGTGAAATCATTCAAAGTCTGGCTGCGGCCGTCTTGTTAGGCATCGTCTACAGTCTGGTAGGCATCGAATATCCCCTCCTTTTGGCCGGATTGGCTGCCCTTTTCTGGCTTATTCCCCTGGCAGGCGCCGTCCTTGCCGTGCTTCCGGTTCTGGCTGTGGGCTTCCTAAACGGCTCTCTGGGGCTAAGTCTGGTAGCCGCTTTATGCGCCCTGGCCATTCTTTCCGGGCTGGAGATGATCGTCGAACCTCGTCTATTCAACCGCCGCCGCTATAATTCCACCACGACAGTCTTATTGATGTTGGTTTTTGTCCAGGATTTCGGATTGGTTGGTTTAATTATGGCCCCGCCGATTACGGCCGCACTTCAGATTCTCTTCAACCATTGGCTGGAAATCACCACGGATACCAGGAAACCGGCTGGAGAAATTGCCCTGTTGCAAAAGCGGCTAGAAATGACGATGAGCGCCCAGACCCAAAATGGAAACACCCTAACTCCCGAACTTGTCAGTCTAGGCAACCGCCTTTCCAGACTTCTCGATGAAGCCAACCAACTCGTACCAGAGGAATAACAATCCTGCCAAAAACAACTCCTTCCGGGGAGCTTAAGCTGCTGAGACGCTTCAAATGAGCGGGCCGCGCTTCTGAACCGATAAAATGTTGAAACCACGACCCCCCTACCGGCTCCGAGAACTTTACCCTTCAGATATTCCGGCCGTCATGAAAATCGAGAAGAAAGCCTTCCCAAAACCCTGGAAGGCCAGTGCCTATGAATACGAAATCACCCGCAACCACCTTGCCAGCTACCAGGCTCTGCTTGTCCAGGTCGGCGACAGGCCTGCTCAATTAGTTGGCTACACCGGTCAATGGCTGTTGGCCGACGAAGTCCACATC
>JBAPRX010000340.1:0-1501 GCA_049281335.1 Promineifilaceae bacterium (SeqCode) | reverse complement strand
CTCTGGCTGTGGAACGTCTGGTAGAAGAGATTCGTCGGGGACATTATCATGTGACCACCGGCTTTGTTGGGACACCCTATTTGTGCCACGTTTTGAGCCGCTACGGTTACACCGACGTTGCTTATGAGTTACTCAATCAGGAGCATTATCCTTCCTGGCTCTATCCGGTCAAACAAGGAGCAACCACCATTTGGGAGCGCTGGGACGGCATCAAACCCGACGGCTCTTTTCAGGATGCCAGCATGAATTCCTTTAATCATTACGCCTACGGAGCCATCGGTGACTGGCTCTACCAGGTGGTTGCCGGGATTGAACTGGATGCCGACGCGCCGGGCTACAAACGCATCCTCATTCAACCCCAGCCGGGCGGTCAATTGACCCACGCCAGCGCCAGTTTGGACTCAATGTACGGCCGTATCGAATCAAAGTGGGCGCTAGAAAACGATAACTTCCACCTGATAGTCACAATACCCGCCAACACAGAAGGGATTGTTCGTTTACCGGCCCAATCGGTTGAGTCCATCACCGAAAACGGGCAGCCTTTAGACCAGGTGAACGGTGTATACCAGGTTTGGCAAGAAAACGAGGCAATCGTCCTGCAAGTAGGCTCCGGTCACTACCACTTTTCGACCCCTCTATGGAAAGAGTAATAAAATGACAGAATCAGTAGAAAAAATGTATGCCTATGCCTGTGAACGATATGCCACTCTCGGAGTAGATACAGATGCCGCCCTGGAGAAATTATCAGGAATTGCAATCAGTCTGCATTGTTGGCAGGGGGATGATGTAGGCGGCTTTGAAGACCCGGATCGCGGTCTCAGCGGCGGGATTATGGCGACCGGCAACTATCCGGGCAAGGCACGAACGGCCGATGAACTTCGCCAGGATTTAGATAAAGCATACAGTCTCATTCCCGGAAGCCACCGTTTGAATTTACATGCCATTTATCTGGAAGCAGACCAGAAAATCCCACGCAACGAGATTCAGCCCGAACATTTTACCCGTTGGGCAGATTGGGCCAAAGAAAACAATCACGGCATTGACTTCAACCCCACCTGCTTCTCACATCCGCTGGCCGATGACGGCTTTACCCTGGCCCACACCGATACGGGTATCCGCAATTTTTGGATTGAACATTGCATTGCCAGCCGGAAGATTGGCGCTTATTTCGGTCAGGAACTAGGGACGACGGCAGTCACCAATATCTGGATTCCCGATGGCTATAAAGACACCCCCGTAGACCGAACCGGCCCCCGGCAGCGGTTGAAGCAGTCACTCGATACGATTCTGGCCCAGCCGCTAGACCCGGCCCACAATTTAGATGCTGTGGAGGCCAAACTGTTCGGCATCGGATCAGAGAGCTACGTCGTTGGCTCGCATGAATTTTATTTGGGATATGCCATCCAAAATCAGACCTTGCTCTGTCTGGATGCCGGTCATTTCCATCCCACAGAAACAATCGCCGACAAGATTTCTTCAACCCTGTTTTACGTGCCTGAAC
>JBAPRX010000339.1:0-3126 GCA_049281335.1 Promineifilaceae bacterium (SeqCode) | reverse complement strand
GAGGCCAAAGATTTGTGTAATGTTATCTTGCTGACCCAAGAAGCCGTTGCCGACTTACAGGGACAGGCATTGTCAAAGGGGATTACCCTCGAATTGACGGTGGATGAGGAGGAAAAAACCTTCTGGGTTCAGGGAGATGAAACCCTCATACGGCAGGCGATCAGCAACCTGATTGACAACGCCATTAAATATTCTCCTTACCAATCTGTAATCCAGATGAATATTGCCAGGAAAGACAGTTCCGTTGAATTCAAGATTGAGGATAATGGCATCGGCATCGCTCCCAGTGATTTGCCCTTTATCTTTGAAGAATTTTACCAGGTGAGGGGGGACAGCAATAAAGAGGGAATTGGCCTGGGATTAACCCTGGTTCGTTCAATTGCCGAGGCACACGGCGGCCAGGTTTGGGTTAAAAGCGCCTATGATTCCGGCACCGCTTTTGGGCTGCAAATTCCCCTGGTTGACCAGGCGCTGTTGGAAACGGCCGTAAACCAGGAAACCGTCGCAAACAACAACCCCGTCGCCGCCTCCGAAAACGGTAACTCGGTTCAATCTGTTAAGAGTAGTCACTGACCCATGATCGAAGACATTATCGCCCAATCACACCTTCTCGTAGACAGCATGACATTTGAACAAGGTTCCATTGCCCTCTCGGCCCTCCGCACCCTGGACGAGACTCAAGGACATGGCGGTCCCTTTTCCCAACTGGTCGGCATCAAATACCTGGAATTTGGCGATGGCAAATGCAAAGCCTCTCTCCAGGTTCGCCAACACCTCTTAAACCCCCTCGGAATTGCTCATGGCGGTGTTACCTATTCGCTGGCCGACTCCACCTGTGGCGCAGCCGCCTTGTCCGCCTTAGGTGCGCCCAGACTCGTCACCCAGGATTTGCAGATCCGCTATCATGGCCCTGCCCGTATGGGCGAGATCATATCAGAAGCAGAGGTCATTCATTTGGGAAAACGAACGATAACGGTTCAATGCCGCATCACCCAAAGCGACATCCTGATTGCCAGCGTCAACGGCACATTTGCAATTTTGTCCGACCAAGAAGTTGGCAATTTTAAGCCCCCAGCCACACCCCCAAAAACCGATTAATCTATAAGGTAATTGTCCAATCACCCAATTACCCATTCCCCAATCACCCAATATCTAGCCGGTGTCCCACCTAGCCAGCCTCGCCCCATTACTGCTCGTAGAAAACCATCATCAAACGGCCGCATCGAATAACATCCCCGCTTTTCAATGAATGCTGCTCCCCGGCCTTAATTGGCGACATATTCAGAGACGTCCCGTTGGTGCTGTTCAAATCTTCCAACAGCCAGCCCATTGCAGTATACCTCAGCCGGGCATGAAAACGAGAAACGCCCGCCTCATCCCCGCCATGCGGGTCCAGGTTAATCTCCGGCTGGCGGCTGGCCCTTGGGTCATTTCGGCCGAGTGTCACCTCTTTTTGCAGTGGTAGAGGAATAACCGTCTCCGTTCCGGTAATGATCAAATGCGGCCCATTCAAATCCGGATGGTCTTTCAAGGCCGTTGTGTTGCCCACCTTGCCCATTTCCGGGGGCGGAATAGAAGGAATATCAATATCTCTGGCAAGACGAGCCAAAGCATTGACCATATCATCCATATTCCGATACCGTTGATCCGGCTCACGCGACAACGCTTTCAGAATGGCGCTCTCTAGCTCCGGATCGATCTGGTCATTGAATAAACTCATGGACGGCGGCGCTTCCACCAATCGCTGGAGCATCATGGAACTGGTAGAGGCAGCCCGGAAGGGGAGCCTGCCGGTCAACATCTCATAGAGGACAACCCCCAGACTATAGACGTCGCTTTTTCGGCCGACATGCTCGCCAAGCAGTTGTTCCGGTGACACGTAGGCCGGGGTTCCAGTAATAAAGCCCAACCCACTTCTAATATCCGGCATTCCCCGCATTTGAAAAAGGCCAAAATCGGCCAACAGCGGCCAATCTTGCCGATAAAGCAAAATATTAGCCGGTTTAATATCACAGTGGAGGATTTTGCGCGAATGGGCATAGGCCAACGCCCTCGCAACAGGGAGAATCAGGGTCGCCGTCTCAGTCCAGGTCATTGGCTTGGTATTTAGCAGGTTTTTCAGCGTTCCCCCGGAGACATACTCCATGACAATATAGCCCAGCCCCTCTTTTTCCCCGTAATCGTGAATGGTCAGGATATTCGGGTGGTGTAAAGCTGCAATGGCTTTAGCTTCCCGCTGGAACCGTCTGAGGAAGGCAGTATTACCGGCTTCCGTGCTGGTTAAAACCTTTACCGCAACCCATCGCTCCAGTTGTGGTTGAAAGGCCCGGTAGACAGTAGCCATACCTCCGGTGCCAATAACTTCCTTAATTTGATAGCCGTCTATTTCGCGGCCGACCCAGTCCAATCCCTCACTCCTACTTGCAGATGTTTGTAGCCTATCATATTGATTCTGAAATCAAAAACATTTTTATTTTGTGGTGGCTATCGTTGGGTCAAATAGTACCAGTCTGAGAAAAAAGTAGCAACCACTGGACACGCTCACCGTTTATGCTCCCGGCGCGTTAGCGGCCGTTCTTTGGAAACATGCCGATTGCGCTCTTACCGGAAAAAATCACTACCATACGACCGAAAACCAAACCACCTACAGTATAAATCTGCAACCGTTATCTCGCAAGTAGTCCTTTTGGTATAATAGGGGCCGGATTACCGCCTATTCAAGTAATTTTCAGAGGAAACTTCATGAACCAGCGCATACATGCGTCACCCACCACCATAAATGAAAACATCAACCCTTTGCGCTCTTTGCGTCTTTGCGTGAGATTTATTTTCAGAGGAAACTTCATGAACCAGCGCATAATTGCGTCATTCTCCACTATCAATGAAAACCGCTTATTCTTGGCGTGCGTTGCGCCTTTGTGTGCGATTTGTTTTCAGAGGAACTACCATGCTGGCCAAAGTCATTAGCTGCGCCATTGTTGGGCTGGACGCAGAAATTGTTGAGGTTGAAGTAGATGTCACCAGGGGAGGGCCGTTCTTCACCCTGGTCGGCCTGCCAGATGCGGCCGTTCGTGAGAGCCGGGATCGCGTTTTTTCCGCCATTCGCAACAGCGGCCTCAATTTTCC
>JBAPRX010000338.1:0-6047 GCA_049281335.1 Promineifilaceae bacterium (SeqCode) | reverse complement strand
ACAGGGGTCTTGCTGTTGGTAACGGTCAGGAGAATGTCTGCGCCACGAACGGCCGATTCGGCCGAGTCCATTACTTCAATAGGGACATCGTATTCGGCCGCTACTTCGGCGGCGTAGGCTTCGGCCTTGGATTTGGTACGGTTGTACATCTGTACCCGTTCAATGTCCCGAACAGCGAAGGCGGCTTTGACCTGGGTATGGGTCTGGTAGCCGGTTCCGATGACGCCCAGCACCTTAGAATCAGGGCGGGAGAGGTGTTTGATGGCAACGCCGCCAATGCCGCCGGTACGCATGGAGCCAAGAAGACGGCCGATAACCAGCCCTTTGAACTCACCGTTGGTATTGCTGTAGACCACGACGACCTGCTTCTGGTGAGGCGTACTCAGGCTGCCCGGAAAGTTGTCGTAAACACGGAAGCCAATGACGTTTTCCGCGCCGGTGACGGACCCGGCCGTGAAAATAAGGCTGCCTTTACTGCCCTCCACATGAAAGCGAGGGGGAGCGTTTAAATTTCCGGCGGCCAACTCTCGGAAGGCGTCTTCCATCTTTTGAACGGCAAAGGCCATTGGCATCTGTCGAACATCATCATCTGTCAGGATTTGGTAATCTGGGCGGATCATTTTTTCTTCCGTTTCTGGTGGTGAATTTTGAGGGGATTATAGCAACCTTTTGGGGGTTTGGTACGACCTCTCGGAGTTATCAGGCCATATATTATAAGGTGATCATGACAATCGCCATGACTGCGGCCGTTACACCGATCATCTGTAGGCGGGTCATATGTTCCTTGACCAACAGCCAGGCCAGGATGGCTGTCACTGCCGGATAGAGGGAGCTTAACACCGCAGCCACATCAAGCCGCCCGCTTTGAGTTGCCAGTAAGAAAAACAGGTTGCCACCCACATCGAGCATCCCGGCAATCAGCAGCAGCCTTAGTGGCAGGCGCGGCGGGACAACCGGCCGACGAGTGATCAGAGCCATCACAACCAAAAGCGTACAGGCAGCCAGGCGACCGGCTGCCAGGGGCCAGAAGACCGCACTCGGCCCGACCTGGCTGAGAGCAGTGAAGAACGCCCCAAATCCTAGACCGGCCAGCAAAGCCATACCCAACCCCACGGGACGGCCAGCCAGCGGTTCCGGGCGGGATAGGAGCCAGATGCCAACAATCGCCAGCCCGAAGCCGACTAATTGTAGTTGGCGGGGGAGACCCTCGGTGAACGCCGAAAAAACAACGGGGATGGTCGCTGCTAAAACGGCCGATACGGGCGCAACGATACCCATGCGACCGGTGGCAAAGCCGCGCAGCAGGAATCCCAGCCCGACCAGACCAAAAAGTCCGGCCAGCGCCCCCCACAGGAGGTCGGCAAGCGGTGGCAGCGCTTCAAAGCGGGCCAGGGCCACAACCACGAGGGCAAACAGCCCAACGGAGTAGGAGACCAGCACCGTGTGGAAAGGGCCGATGCGACGAGTGACCAGCCCGCCGACAAAATCACCCGATCCCCATGAAGCAGCGGCAAAAAGCGCGAATATGGCGGCGAAAAAAGTGTCGTTCAATCGTAAGATATCCTATTTAAATGAACCAGATGCACATTCCTATTAGCTATTGGAGTAAATGGCCGAAGAAATGCTATCAATATTTGATGGTTGGTGGGAAGGTCTCATTCTCTAGGGGACGGCCATTTTTCCAGCCTGCTAATCCTTCAACTCTAACCAGTTCCTCCCCGTACTCGCTTCAACCTTGAGCGGAACATCGAGTTTGAAGGCTCCGGACATGGTTTCGATGACTAACGGCCGAACGGCCTCAATCTCATCTTCCGGAACTTCCAACACCAGTTCGTCGTGAACCTGGAGCATGAGGCGGGCCTGGTAGTCGGCCAATAGCTGTTTGTGGAGCCGGATCATGGCAATCTTGATAATATCGGCCGCTGTTCCCTGAATGGGGTGGTTGACCGCCTCGCGTTCGGCCCGCATCTCGACCTGGCGGTTGACGCTGCCGGTGACTTTGAAGATTGGGAAATAGCGACGACGGCCGAACAGGGTTTCCACATATCCTTTTTTGCGGGCCATCTCCTTCGTCTGTTCCAGGTAGCGATTGATGCCGGGGAAGCGCTCGAAATAGGCGGTGATGTAGTTCTCGGCTTCGGCCAGCGTCAGTTCGGAATCACGGGCCAGCCGGTATGCACCCATGCCGTAAATCAGGCCAAAGTTGACCGCCTTGGCGAAGCGGCGCTGGTTGTAGGTCACTTCTTCGACCGGGATGTTGTAGACGGCTGCGGCCGTTGTGCGGTGGATGTCCTGGTCTTCCCGAAAAGCGTTCAATAGGGCTTCGTCCTGGCAGATGTGGGCCAGGACTCTTAGCTCGACCTGGGAATAGTCGGCCGCCAGGAACAGCCAGCCGGGTCGGGCCACAAAGCCGCGACGAATCTGCTGCCCAACATCGGTACGAATGGGGATATTTTGCAGATTGGGGTTGCTGCTGGCAATACGTCCGGTAATGGCTCCGGTCTGGTTGTAGCTGGTGTGGATACGGCCGGTTTTTTCATTTACCATTTCGGGCCAGGCGTCTACGTAGGTACTCTTGAGTTTACCCAACTCTCGATGCTCGACGATGCAGTTGATAATGCCCGTTTCGTCAGCGGCTTTTAAGCCATCCAACACATCGGCGGCCGTTGAAAAGTGACCGCTTTTGGTCTTTCGTAAGCCTTCATGGGGCAGGTTTAGCTTCATAAAGAGAATGTCGCTCAACTGCTGGGTCGAGTTGATGTTAAATGGCTCTCCGGCAATCTCAAATATCTCTTTTTCCAGTTCTTCCAGCCGCTTTTGCAGCTCTTTGGACATCTGTTTGAAGAAAGGAACATCTACCCCGACCCCGAATTTTTCCATTGCAGCCAGAACGGGGATGAGCGGCATTTCCATATCATCCATGAGGCTAATCAGTCCCATTTTCTCTAATTCCGGCCGTATGACTTTAGCAAGTCGTAGAGTAATATCCGCATCGGCCGCTCCATAGGGAGCCGCTTCTTCAATGTCTACCTCGGCGAAGGTGGTCTGGTTCTTGCCTTTGCCAATCAGGGAAGTAATCTCGGTCATCTCCATCCCCAGCCGGTGGAAAGAGAGCTGTTTCAACCCCAGGAATTTGGAGGAGGGGTCGGTCAGCCACTCGCCGATCATGGTGTCGAAACCTAACGGAGAGACTTCAAGGCCATATTTTTCGAGAATGGCGTAGTCATATTTGGCATTGTGGGCGATTTTGGGGATTTTGGGGTTGGTCATGGCCGGTTTGATGGCGTCCAGCACGGTCTGTAAGGGGAGCTGGCCGGGGGCGAGTTCGGCCGTTCCGGCAAAGAGGGCCATTTGCCCGCTGGCGGCCTGGGCTTCCCCGGACAGGTGGCCGACAGGGACGTAATAGCCGGTTGGCGGCTCGACCGCCAGACAGATGCCGACCAGTTCGGCCGTTCGCTCATCCAGGCCGGTTGTTTCCACATCAAAGCTGATCTCTTTAGCCCCATTGAGGGCTTTGACCAGGGCGTCCAACGCTTTTTGGGTGCGAACGATGACGGTTTCTGTTGGTTGGGCGGCTTCTTCGGTCAGTTCTATCTCTTCGTCCGTCGTTTCAGAGACACGTTTGGTCAAGGAGCGAAACTCTAAGGTGCGGAACAGTTCCATGACAGGCGCCGGGTCATATTCCTGGGCCACGCAGGCTTCAATGTCTAATTGGATGGGGGCATCCCGAACGATCTTTGCCAGCTTGTAGCTGAGATAAGCATCCTCTTTCCCCTCTTCCAATTTTTTCTTAACAGACCCTTTCATCTCGCCGATATGCTCGTAGATACCGTCAAGGGTCTGATATTGGGCCAGGAGTTTCTCGGCCGTTTTCTGCCCCACCCCTTTGACGCCAGGGATGTTATCGCTGGTGTCTCCCACCAACGCCTTGTAATCCACGACCTGATCCGGCCGAACGCCTAACTTTTCAAAGACGGCCGGTTCATCATACACCTGTGGTTCCCGTTGATAGCGACCCGGTGGCAGTTCCACCAGGGTGTTTTCATCAACCAGTTGGAGCAAATCCCGATCCCCGGTGATGATATAGACAGGAACGCCAATCTCCTTTGCCTGGGCTGAAACCGTCCCCAACACATCATCGGCTTCATAACCATCCAACTCAAGAATTGGGATGTTAAACGAACGAACGACCTCCTGAATACGCGCAATCTGGAGACGCAGTTCATCGGGCATCTTTTCGCGGGTTCCCTTGTACTCCGCAAATAAATCATCCCGGAAGGTTGCCCCGACATCAAAGCTGACGGCAAGATATTGCGGCGGCTCCTCTCCCAGAATCAGATCCAGAATAGTTCTGGTGAATCCGAAAGTGGCATTGGTCGGCTCTCCCGTTTTGGTGGTAAAAGCCTCCAGTGGGAGGGCAAAATACATCCGGTAGGCCAGGGCATGACCGTCAATTAATACCAGTTTTTTGTTTGCCATTATTTTCCTCAGGGTGGTTGTCTATTGGTTCAATCCTAAAGGATAGAACCAAGCTCTCAAAATTACGGGGCAAGCAGCAGGTTGAGTTCAGCCTCATTCAGGGGCTGCTCAGATTCTGTTGCGTAGAAGCCTTTCCGCCAGATGGAAGATTGCACCCCAAATTGTTGTTGAATCTCGTTATTGATACCTGATTTCAAGAAGAAGACAGCCCAGGCGGCCGTTTTCCCCAGAGGACATTCAATAACCAGATGAACCATCGTTGGCATCACAGATAGGTGATGCACCTGGCATCCATTCTCATCAGCCAGCGTTGAGACACAATCCTGAACCACATTCTGCAAAAGGATGGGGAGCGGTTTGACCGGCCGCCAGGCTATTGCAAAGGTGGCAGAAGGCGTTTTTTCTTCATGGGCAATGCCGTTGCTCTTGGTGAGCGCGTTGAAGCGGCTGGTTGTGCTTTCGTTTGACACTTCTCTTGGGCCGGAAAGCCGCTGGGCTAACTGATCGGCCAACCTTCTCAAATCGGTCACGGAGGTGTCCGGCTCTGCCACCAGGGAAAGCACGGTTCCAGAGATGGCACGAGAATAGATAAGGCGGGCATCATAATAATCAGGCAGTTGCAGGTATTGGAGTTGGGCGGTGAATTGTCCTTTTTGCCAGCTTTGTTTTACCAGCTCGACAACTGCCTGGGCCTGGGTTTCATTGCCCCGGCCGGAAAAGCCAATCAACTGTTCGGCCGAAGCGAGAACGGCCATTTGAGCGGGAGAGTTATCAGCGAATAAACCCGCTTCCTGGCAGGCATCTTGAAATCGCGCCAACCCAGGCCGCCAGACAGGTTCGGTAATCAGGGTGGCCGGCATTTGTTCTGAGGAGTCGTCACTCTCATTAAGGAGCGGGGGAAGCTCTGTTTCCAAAGCCCCAGTATGAACCATCCCCTGGAAACTTTCCTTATCTTGAGGAGCAAATTGTGCTTGTGGATCGGCCGTTGTCAAAATCATTTTCAAATCAGATTGTATGGCACGCAGCGAATGGATCAACTGGTCGGCCTCTTCCATCGGAATAAAGGCTAAATCCTGGGGCTGTTGAGCCACCAGGATACAGGCCTGGCGCATGGTTGGAACCGTTGAAACGGTTAGGTCGCCGTTCTGCTTCAAGGCAGAGGTCAGTCTCTCGGCCGTATCCTGATCCTTTTCCAACACCAATACTCGCCGCACTTGCTTACCTGCCTATTCAGAACAGCAGACTGCCCCTATCTGAACATTTATATCGTGGGTTGAGTTGAGCAGTACAAAGTATCATTATCAATGATTGATTCTACTCCACCAGATAGGCATTCGCAATATTCGGAGTGTCGCGTATCCCTGAGATGGCATAGTAAATGAGCAGAAAAAGGTTGAGCGCGGCAATCGGAAGGGCTACAGGAATATTTTGCATAAAATTATTGTTGAAAGCGGTGAAAGGGGTGCCTGAATCTACCCATAAGAGATTCAACAGAAAGGTCATCGTGAAGAGGATGTAGATTAGCTGGTACGGCCGTCTGCCGGGCAGCAGCGGGACGAGTAAGGCCA
>JBAPRX010000337.1:0-3199 GCA_049281335.1 Promineifilaceae bacterium (SeqCode) | reverse complement strand
GAGCCATTTGTTTTCATGTGTCCCCGTTACGTGCGCTTCTTCAAAGACTCCCTGAGGTCCAATGACAATATTTTGCAAATCGAAGTGAATATCCGGGAAAGCTCCCAATAGTTCCAGGTAAAAATTCGTCGCCCCTTCCTTGCGGTGCCACTTCGCCCCAAACTGCGGAATCTCGTACATACAATCTTCCGTCAATGTGGACATCAGCCCCGGAATATCTCGGCCGTCTTCCGCAATCGAATGCGTCTTCCACTCCCGCCGAATCTTGGTGTACTCATCCTTGTCCATATGCCGCCGCAGTTGTTGAATAATATCTCTTTCGCTCATCATTTCTCCTTCATTTAGCAACGAATTACTCGAATTGTACGAATGATTTTTACTTCGCCGGTGACCGCAATATTCATAGCAACCTGTACGACTTTACCCGAATCCACTGAAATCCACCAACAAAAAAGGCGCGAAGATGATGGTTAGTAAAACCTATCTTCGCGCCTTTCCGATACTGCCTACTGGCGTCTGACTCAAATCTCCAGATAGAACTTCCAAGACTCAGGAACCTCCCCAGAGGCCACAAGATAATCCACACGCGGGATTTTTGGTTCCCAGAGCATCTTCATTCCGGCTTCGTGGGGCGTGCGATCCCCTTTTCGGCCGTTACAGTCGGGGCAGGCACAGGCCGTATTACTCCAGGTGTTTCGGCCGTTTCGTGATTGGGGCATGATGTGGTCAATGGTGAAGTCGCTGCGGTTCAGAAGACGGCCGCCTCGCTTTTTCCCGGCCTGGATACCACAGTAGATACAGGTGTAATTGTCTCGCTTTAGAACCCCTGGCCGACTCCAACGCGCACCCCTGCGCGGTACATTCACATACCGGCGCAGCCGCAGAACGGCCGGAATGGTCAGCGTTTCGGCCACACCACACAGGGCAGTCATTTCCTCCGTCACCGCATCCACCCGCTGCCGCAGCAGCAGAGACAATGCCCGTCGTTTGGTAATCACTGCCAGAGGCTCATAGCTTGCATTTAGTAGCAGGATTGCCATGTTTTTCTCCCAAAGAATGTAATTGAGTAATTGGCCTACCTACGGTAGGCTTCGTAATTGGGTAATTGCTCAAAACCAGTCTGAAATTACCCAATTACCAATTACCCAATTACTTTTAACCAATAAAATCCCCAATAAAGTCGCTCATCACCTGCGGCACGGCCGTATCAAAGCCCACCACATCCATCATACCGGCGTCGTTGGGATCGGCAATGCTGAACCGGTTAGAAACCATACCAACGACGATCAGCTTGGCCGGAATACCCGTTTTTTGGCGGTACTCTTGCAGTGCCTGGACGGGATGGATTTTACCATACCAGGTTTCGCTGTCGGTGTAGACGATGAACGCATCCGCCTTGACGCCCTTTTTCAGCGCCCACAGCATTGGCTGGGCGCAGTCCGTTCGGCCGAAAGGCAGGCCGCTGATCGTCTTCACTGCATCATCCAGCCGCTGCCGGGCTGAGATGTTCAGATGCACCATCTTGCGAGCGAAGCCGACGATAGTTACATCTGGTTCCGTTGCGGCCGTTACCAGCGCCATTGCGGCCGAAGCCACACGGGGCGTCAGTCCCGGTACACCGGCTACCATGCCACCAGCCATTGACCCCGACACATCCAGGGCCAGAACCAGCCGCTTGTTGGTCGGCGTGATGGTCTTGAAGCTCTTGTAGAACGCTTCGTCGAGGGCGTCAATGACGGCCGTCAGCGGTTCCCAGGTCAGCGAACCCCGCATCCCCTTGCCTTGCTGGTAAGTCATCAGCGCTGACAGGGCCGCAATGGGGTGGATTCGCGCCCGGATTAGCTGGTCGGCGTCTCGCAGCCGGGCCACAACCTGCCGGGCGTCGTCGCCGCCGGGCTTCAGAACGCCGTTAGCGGTCAGCCGGGCCAGGTTACGGATCAGGGCCGTCATTGGCAGACCGGGCAGCAGCGCTTTCCAGACGGCCGTTGAACCATGCCAGTTTGAAGGAATCGCCTCCCAGGGCAGCTTGTGGGTTTCAATCAGTTTTAGGATCACCTCCTCGTCAACCGCACGTTTAGCCTGCTCGAAGGCCCAGATAGTTTTGAGCGCGGGCATGTCAGGGGGCGTTTCTGGCATCGTTTCAGCTTCCCAACCCTGGGTGTCCCAACCTTGGGTGTCCCAACCCTGGGTAATCCAGTTGAACAGCTGATCGTGAACGGCCGTTGGCGCTTTCGGATGGGCCAGCCGGAGCGCATCCCGGTGGCTCCAGCCATCTCGCTGCTGGTATTTCACAGCCTGGTAAGCAAGCCGTTCGGCGTCCATGCCGGTGTACCACTCCGCGATACCTCGCCGCAGCGCCCGACCCCAACCCCGGAAGCCTTCAACATAGTCCATGAAGTGGAAGAGGTGAGTGCCGGTTCGTGCCACTTGAGGCAGCGCAGCCAGGGCCGCTTTTCGGGTAGCTTCATCACCCAGACCGGCCGCCATTGCCAGGACAAACAGCGCCGGATCGTTCTTGGGCGCACGGCCGTTTTCTGAGATTTCAACCACCCGGTTCACGACCCGAAGGCCGTCTTCGTCCAGGCAGCGCATGACGGCGTGGGCGTTTTCGGCCGTTAGTTTCTGCGGCGTGATGTAGTAGGTTCCGTTTTCTGAACCTAGAATCAGGAACCGGTCTAGCTGCATCCAGTCGTCAACCTGCCAGGCATAGCCACCGGCCGAATTTGGAACCTGACCGCTGCCCGGAATAGGCTGGTTCTGGGCCGTCTTCCGGGTTGAGAAAAGCTCTCGCAGTTTGGTCATGTCGCACCTCCTCAAAAAATAATTAACGCAAAGACGCAGAGGAAAAATGGTAGAAATGAAATTTTCATTCATGGCGTTGAACCTCTGTCCATGAAGTCTCCTTCCTGATTGTTCGTGCATTGCGCTAGAAATAATAAACATGTGGGCAAGTTTGTGCCGATGGGGTGAAGTCATTTTAAAGATGATAACCCACCAACTTCGGCCCACATAAACGCAACTATTAAATTACGGACAAGTAACTGTTGTTGGGACAGGCATCGAACCTGCTGGGCGTAACGGGTTACGCCTTCTGCCATTAGATAATCCAACCACTTCGGCCCATAAAGCGGGGCGGGCGAGGTTTGAACTCGCTTAGCGCCGTAGCGCCGTTTCCAGATAACCGTCAACCTTCGGCCCG
>JBAPRX010000336.1:0-10461 GCA_049281335.1 Promineifilaceae bacterium (SeqCode) | reverse complement strand
CGGGCCAATCAGGGTGAACTGGCAGAGGGCAGCCAGTTTCAGGCGGCGTTTGTCGCCCTGTACCAGCCATAAGAAGCGGTTGACATCGTGGTTGTCGAGGAAACTCGGCCGACTGTAGGCATCGGGGAAGAAGGCTTCGTGCATATTGAGAAAGGCGTCAAAGTCGCGGAGGGTCATTTCCTCAAAGGCGAAGGTGTTACGGAAAGCCTGTTGGAGAACGAAATCAAGGTTGCCATCGAGCCGTCCCCAGTAGCGCAGTTGGCTGAGTGGGGTTTCGACGACTTCGCCAAAGATCCAGGCGTCGGGGCGGGCGGCTTTAACAACGGCCCGAAATTCAGTCCAAAAGTCCATGGATGGCCCCATTGCATAATCGAGGCGGAAACCGTCGAAGTCGAACTCGGTGAGCCAGTAAACGGCCGCTTTCAACAGGTGATCCCGCGCCGGACGATGGTCAACGTTAATCTGGGGCAGGTCTTTGACGCCGAAGAAGGTCTGGTAGTCGTTGGGCCAGTCTATCCAGGTGTACCAGGGGTAGTATTCGCTCTCTTGATCGGCGAGGGCGGCCTGGAAGGTTTCATGGCCGCTGCCCCAATGGTTAGCGACGAAGTCGAGCAGCAGGCGGATTCCGAGTTTGTGGGCTTTGTCTAGCAGTTCGCGGATGTCTTCGGCCGTTCCCAGGCGGGGATTGACGGCAAAGTAATCGGTTGCGTGGTAGCCGTGATGGGAGTTGTCAGGGAAGAAGGGGTTGAGCCAGATGCAGTTGAAGCCCAGTTCGGCGATATAGTCGAGATTTTGGATGATGCCCCGCAGGGTTCCACCAAAAATATCATCCAGGTTCTTGGTCTTGTTCCATTGGCTGTCGCCGGGATGGAAACGGTCGGGAAAGACCTGATAGATGATGGCGCTTTTTGTCCATTCGGGTGGGGTTGGGTCGCCGACAAGGTAAGAAAAGGTATCGCCGTCGTCAGGAGTGATTGGAAAGCCGCCATCTCGCGGCGCGGCTTCGATGGTGTAGCGGACAAGAGTTCCTTCAGGAAAGGCAGGTAGGGTGGCCTGCCAGGTCTGGTAGTAGGCCCAGTTCAGGGTGTTCCATTCGGTTTGGCGGCAGGTAAATTCGACGGTTAGCGGTTCCGGTTCCAGAATTTTACAGACGACCTGATGAACAGGGGTGTCCTGACCGATGGTGACGGTCACGACAGGGGTGTCGTCGGGGCCAGGGGCCAGTGGCTCAAGACGATTTAGGTGCTTGAGGCCGTTTCTAAGTTCTCGAACGTAGGTTTGTCGTTGTTCTTGGAGGCCCAGAGAGCCAAAGATGAATTCTCGCATAGGATTGGTAATTGGCCTACCTGCGGTAGGCTGGTAATTGGGTAATTAGGGATTGAGTAAGTGTTAAAGGTTGGTATTTTTCCAGGGTTTTTGTTGAGAGGCAACCTCCGGGAAATCAGGATGTATTGCGGCGACGATAGTAGAACCAGCCACCTAGAAACAAACTGACGATGACGATGCCTGAACCGATAATGAGCGGGACGCGATTCGGGGTAGCGGGAGGGTCGGTTATTAAGTCAGGGCCGGGAGTTGGGGTGGGGAGTGAGATGGGTTCGGGGGTCGGTTCGGCCGTTTCCGCCAACGATACAACAAATTGTTTGGCGTCTGCAACAGAGCGAGAGCCGGTTTTGGCCCAGAGGCTGCCGGATTCGAGGAACCAACCGCTTTCGGCCGTTTCCCATTCGGTTCTGGATGGATATTGGGTCAGGGGGTTGTTATCGAGGGTGACGGCGGTTACGGCCGTATCGCCAAGCGAGAGGTGGAGGACGTTGCCACGTTCGTCGGGAGCATTGGCGTAGGTTCCGACGGCAGGGGCGATCTGGACGGTTATCTGGTCGTCCTGCCACTGCTGGCTGATTTCTGTCTGGCGCAGATCGCCGGACTGGTAGGCAATGGTACTGCCGTCGTCTTCGTAAAAGACAAAGGTTGTGGGGTCGGGGGAGGGAATGACCTGGACGATTAACTCATCTCGTGTGGTTCCGTCACGACGCATCCCATACAGGTTCATGGTCTGGTCATCCACATACATCTGCGGGATGATGGCCCCGGCCCGGAGGAAGATGGGGAGTTGGAACAGACCATTTTGTATCGTCGGCACATTTTCGAGCCATTGGCCGCTGCTTTCAATCCATTGGCCGGTGCGGTCGTTGACCCAGGTTCCGGCGGGGAGGTAGACGGCCGTTTCAGTGACATCCGGTTGCGTGACAGTTCGCACCAATATATCCCGGCCCAGCATTTTGTGGTCGCCTAACGGCCGTGTTTCGGGGTCGGCCTGGTAATAGAAAAAGAGAGGCGGCACGACGGGGGCGCCGGTCAGATAAGCTCGATGGGCCAGGGAGTAAAGATAGGGGGAGAGGGCGTAGCGCAGGCGGATGTTTGCCAGATTGCTGTCCAGGTCGCCAACCCGGTCGGGGGCGGTTTCTTTGCAGTTGCAGAGGTTTTCGGTGTGCGGCCGAACGGGGACATCAAGGAGGGTGCTGTTGGCAAACCAGACGGTATACAGTTCGTCTAAGGCCGCGCCGCTGATGGTTCCCCGGTGGAAGCCGCCAATGTCGGAGCCAAAATAGTCCATGCCGGACAGGGACATATTCATCTGGGCGTTCATATGGGCCGCGAGGCTGGGAAAGTTGGAACCAATATCGGCCGACCACATCATCACCCCATAGCGGTCAATACCGCTGGTTCCCGAACGGGAGAGGATGGCGGGGCGCTGGAGGACATCATTCCGAATGTATCCCTGGTAAATGCTTTCAGCCCACTTGAGATTGTAGATGTTGTGGTTGGATATCTGATCGTGCAGGTCTAATCCGGGCAGGCCAGCGTACCAACTGTTGGGGGCAGCCATCTCCGGCTCGCCCAGGTCAGTCCAGTGGCCGAGGACACCCATATCAATCAGGGGTTGGCGGTTGGTGTCATGCCAAAAGGCGGCCCCGGCTTCATTGGTCCAATCTACCATGCCGCCCAATCCCCACCAGGCCCGTAAGATGGCCGGACCGCAGGTTTCGCAGGTTTTGACGAGGTAGCTCTGGCTTGCCATTCGGCCGAAATTGGACAAGTCCTGATCCACGTAGGACTCTTCAATGACGACAATGCCAACACCTTCTTCGGATTGGAGTTGGGCGATCTTTTGGTCTGGATCGGGGAAGTTGTCCAAATCCCAGCTAATGGACCCCATCTGGCTCGGTATTTGAACGTCGCCAAACCATTGGAGGTCGAGGACGAAGCCATCCTGGGGAAAATGGTTGTCGTTGAGGCTCTGGCGCTTGTCGTCCAGTTCGGCCCAGTTGTCATAGCCATATTCGGAGACCCACAGCCCCAGGAAGGCTTTAGGCGGGACGAGAGGACGGCCGACTAATTCCATGTAGTCAGCCCGTAAGTCTGGCAGGTCGGGGCCAGACATAAAATACCAGCGCAGGACATCGGCCGGTGAGGTCATTGTCCAGGAGTCGCCAATGAATTCCCAATCTTGCTTGAAAACAACGTCTACAAAGAGGGCGTAGTTGTCCAGACCAGGGCCGAGGGCGTACATCACCGGGAATTGAGCGTTGCCGACAGCGCCATCGCTAAAGGATTCCATCTCATTACCTAATGTGCCGATTTCCCGTTCGCCGCCGACCCAGTCGCCGTTGGGTTCGCCGGGAGTGCGGAACTTTTCGCCGAGACCGTAGACATTCTGGGTGGAAGCGGGGTCAATGGTCAGGCTTTTTCGACGCTTGTCGAGGTCTTGGGGGCAGACGGCCGTTAGCAACAATGGCTCATCACGGGTCAAATCGGTGACGGTGACGCAGAGGTCTTGGGGGTTGACGACGAGTTGGAGATCGGCCGTTGTTATGGTTCCCTGGCCGTCGTCGTTCAATTCCGAGGGGCCAGGATAAATTGTTTTCTGAACCATCGGGGAGGTAGGAATGGGGGCTTCGTCGGTTGGGGCGGAGCCGCTGTTGGTTTCAAAGTGGATGAGGTCATCATCCAAGAATTCAATGATCAGGTAGGCATCGGCCGTTTCAAATTTGACCTGGGGAACGGTGGCTGTCCGGGCCTGGGCGACGCTCGACCAACCCGCCAGAAGAAGCAGGACGGCGAGCAGGGAAGCGATATAGATACGAACTGGTTTTCTGCTAATAAATGATGTCATCAAACTCAGTTACCCGAAGCCAACTGAATGATGTGGACGGATTGGGGCGGGATTTCGGTCAAGGGGACATAGTTGGTGAAGCCGCCGTTGGCGTTCACTTCTGGCGAGCTGGTTATTTCACCGCCAAAGAGAGAAACGGCCGTTACGCCCTGCTCCACCGGGCCACTTTCCAGCGTCAGGCTGTAATCGTCGGCCATGACGGGGTTGCGGTTAAAGTTAATGATGACCAACACCGTTTCGTTCTCGGTGTAGCGAAGGAAGGCGTAAATGCGGGGGGAACCACTCTCGACCAGCGTCCAGTCGCCAACCCGCAAGGCTTCGTGGTCGTCTCGCAGGTGGATTAGCGCCCGGTAATGGTTAAGGAGGGAGTCGGGGTCGTCGGTTTGCCGTTCGACGCTTCGTTCAGGAAAGTCGCCAGCCGCCGGTTCCCAGGGAGTTCCTTCAGTAAAGCCAACCTTTGGCCCGTTGCTGGCCCACTGCATCGGCCGTCTTATATTTTCGTCCGGTTTGGAGCCGGTCATGCCGATCTCTTCGCCGTAATAGACGAAGGGAACGCCGGGGCCGGTTAACAGGACAGAGGCAGCGAGACGGGCCTGCCCTTCATCATCGCGCAGTTGGGTCATGACCCGGTTCTGATCGTGGTTGGTGATGAAGGTGGCGTATTGGTTCGATGGGAAGGCGTCGTATATTTCCTGGTAGGTATTTATGTAAACTTGAGCCAGCCCGGCGCCGGCGCTGTTGATGATGTCTTCGGCCAGGAAAAACTGGAAGGCGATGTCTACTTCGTCGCCAGTGTAGTCCAAGACCTGCTGCGTACCTGTCCAGGCTTCGCCAACAGTGAAGGCATTGGGATCGATGCCTTTGTAGAAGTTGAAGAAGTCCTGAAGCCAGCGGTGAGTGCTGCCGGTGTTTTGCTGCCCCTGCCCTTCTTCAACAATGTGCTTGATGGCGTCAAGGCGAAAACCATCCACGTGCATCTCTTCGAGCCAGTATTGGATAATGTCGTCCATTGCGGCCGTTACGTCAGGGTTTTCATAGTTGAGGTCGGGCATTCCGCTCCAAAAAACGCCGTAGTAAAAGCCGCTGGGGCTGCTGTGCCAGACAACCTGACCATCGGGGCCGCGATAGTTGGGGTTATCCTCAGACCAGATATACCAGTCACGATGTTCGGAATTGGGATCGAGAGCATCCAGGAACCAGGGGTGTTCGCTGGAGGTGTGATTCATAACGAGATCAACGATGACGCGGATGCCCCTTTTGTGAGCCTCGTCTATCAGACGGAGGAAGTCTTCGTTGGTTCCATAGTCGGGGTTGACGGTGTAATAATCCACAACGTCGTAGCCATGGTAGCTGGGGGAAACCATGATGGGCATAAGCCAGATGCCGGTCACACTGAGGTCGTCGGTGGTATTGGGGTCGCCGTCGTTGAGATAGTCGAGCTTTTCGATGAGGCCGTTGAGGTCGCCAATGCCGTCGCCGTCGCTGTCGTAGAAGCTGCGGACGAATACTTCATAGAAGACGGTGTCGTTCCACCAGGGATTGTCGGCCGTTCCCTGATAGAGCGGATCAGGGGTCGGAGTTGGCGGTTCGGGAGTGGCGGTAGGTTCGGCCGTTACGGTGGGTAGGGGTGTGACAGTCGGTTCGATGGGTTCGGCCGTTAATGCTGGCGGGAGAGGGGTCGGGGTGGATGAGGTAGTGTCGCAGGCGGAGAGGAAGAAAAAAAGGACGAGAATAATGAATTTTGAATAATGAATAATGAATTTCGAAGTGCTTTTTGCTTTCATGATTGGCGTCTCCAGAACCAAACGAGGAGGACGACGATGAAACTGAAGACCAGGGCAGCGAGAACGAGCTGGAGGGTTGAAGGATAGAATGTGGGGGTGGCCTGGGTTTGCTCTGTTTGCAGGGGTTGGGGGCCGTAGAGGGTCAAGCGTTGGGCCGCTTCAACCTGGGGATTGATTGGGTAGCCTAAGCGATATTGCTTATTGGCGGTGACACCCGGAAAGGACTGCGTTAAGCCGTCAGGCCAGATGATTTGAATGTCGGCCGTTTCCATGCTGCCCAGCCCGAAGTTGAGGGTCAGCGAGTTGCCTGCGCCGAGGCTGGAGCCAGCAATGACCTCTTGAATCTGGGATCGGCCGTCGGCCGTTGTCACTTTTACTTTGGCTCCAATGGCATCCCTGTTCACCGGCCCGCCGCCAACCAGCTTGAAGGCCATCCAGCGATTTTGGGTGAGGGTGCCGACATCATTGCGGTAGAGGAAGTAGCCTTCATCATAATTACCAACCAGCAAGTCCACCCAGCCATCGTTGTTATAGTCGCCAGAGGCGACGCCCATCGTATGACCGGCATTATTGACGGCACTCCCGGTGGTGAACTCGGTAAAAGTGCCAACGCCGTTGGCAATGCCATCGTTGTGGAACATGGGATTGGCTGTGCTGGTATCGCCGGTACCTTCAGCAATGGCAATATACAAATCGCGCCAACCGTCGTTGTCGTAGTCGAGGAAAACCGCGCCCCAACCGACGCCCTGAGGCATATCTACCCCGGCAGGCTGGGCCATGTCCACGAAGGTTCCGTTGCCTTGATTTTGGAGCAGGGACATTGGGCCAGAATTGGAAAAGTAGAAATCCAAATCGCCATCATTGTCATAGTCGGCGGGAGCCAACCCCATGCCCATCACCTTTGTATTGGCTCCTGATTCGGCAGCGACATCTACAAAGCACCAGCCATCACAGCCGGGGCCGTCGTTGCGCCAGAGTACGTTGCCGATGGGGTTGATGAACTCATCGTTGACGAGATAAATGTCGAGGTCGTTGTCGTTGTCGTAGTCGGTGAAGCTGGCGACGAAGCCCGCCCCGACAGTCATGCCACCTAGCAGGCGGGTGACATCGGAGAATGTTCCATTGCCGTTGTTGTGGTAGAGGCGATCACTTTCGCCGGTGGAAGGACGGCCGCAGAGAGGGTAACAAGCCCAGTTGGCGACGTAAAGGTCTACAAAGCCGTCCTGGTCGTAGTCACCCCAGGAGGCGGTTTTGCTGTTGGCTTCGCCGCCGCCGATTTCGGCCGTATCTGTCACATCTACAAAGCCCGTTCCACCGATATTGTGGTAGAGAACATTTTCACCCCAATTCAGGACGTAGAGGTCTTGCCAGCCGTCGTTGTCATAGTCAACAAAGCCTGCCCCGCTGCTTTCTTTGTCGGGTAGAACGACCAGATTGTTGAAGGGAGAAACGGAAAAGGTTCCGTCCTGGTTATTGTGGTAGAGGGTATTTGGCCCGGCGGTATCGGTGACGTAAAGGTCGAGCCAGCCATCGTTATCATAGTCGCCCCAGGCCTGGCCAATGCTCTTATCAGTTCCCCGGCGATTGTTGGTGATTCCAGCCTGGAGGCTGACATCCTCGAAAAGCGGGGGAACGGGGGTGGTTGCTTGATCTTGTGCCTGGACAGGTGAAAAGAGGCCCTGCTGCCAAAACAGCAAGGCCACGATTACAATGCCCAGGCTTGAAATACGACGCCTCAATTTAATTTAACCCTTCACAGATCCCTGTGTCAGACCACCTACGATCTGATCCTGCAAAAGCAGATAGATGATCATGATGGGTAACGCGCCAATCAAAGCTCCGGCCGCAAATGCGCCCCACTTCTGGGAAAACTCGCCGCTGGTGAAGATGAATAAGCCCACCATAAGCGGGTATTGGTCGGTGCTTTTGAGCAAAATACGGGCCAGGATAAAGTCGCCGTAGGTTCCGATGAAGGAAAGGATGGCGATGACGATGAGGATCGGTCGCATCAGGGGCAGCAGCAGCATGGTGAAGGTTTGCCAGTGGGTCGCGCCGTCCACCATTGCCGATTCATCAATCGCTCTCGGAATGGTGTCAAAGAAGCCCTTCATAAGCCAGATATTGACACCCATTGCCCCACCCAGATAGACGAGAATAAGGCCGGTGTGGGTATCAAGGCCCAATGCCGGAACAATTGTGCCGAACTGGGTGATGAGGGTGAAGACGGCGATCATTGCCAACAGGCCGGGGAAGACCTGGATTAACAGAATTGCCTTGAGCATGGTCTGGCGACCGGCAAAACGGAGCCGAGAGAAGGCATAGGCAGCCAGGGTTGTGATCGAGACAGACAAGATGGTTGTGATGGAGGAGATCTTGATGGAGTTCCATAGCCAGGTTAGAAGGGGAAACTCTGGAGATTCGAACAGAAAGCGATAGTTATCTAAGCCAAAGTTGTCTGGGATCAATTTGGCCGAAGCCAGAGTATTGGATGGGTTCAAGGATGCGGAGAGCACCCACAACACCGGAAAGATGGCAAAAAGCATCAGAAAGAGAGCCAGTATCCACCGTGCGATGTGGCCCAAAGTTTTTCGCTGCCTTAAAGTAATACTAGACACCTTCTCCTACCTCCTCCCACATCTTAGTGTAACGGAACTGGAACAGGGTGATGGCGGCGACGATAATGAAGATGACGATGGTAATTGCCGACCCCAGACCATATTCCTTGGCCCGACCAGATGCGAACGCGAAATTATAGACGTATGAAATGAGAATATCGGTATGGCCCGCCCTGGTTGCCGAGTTTGCAATGGGCGGCCCGCCTTCGATGAAGAGAAATATCAGATTGAAATTGTTGAAGTTAAAGGTAAATGAAGCCACCAGCAACGGCCCAACGGAAACGAGCAGCAGCGGCAGTGTTATACGGAAGAATTTTTGGATGGCGTTGGCTCCGTCCACGGTGGCGGCTTCGTAAAGATCGGCCGGAATAGCCTGCAAAGCGCCGCTGCAAATGAGCATAAAGTAAGGATAACCTAACCACAAGTTGACGATGAGGATGGCGAGTTTTGCCAGGGTTGGATCTACGGTCCAGGCCGGTGCAATGCCAAACAAACTGGTCAAGGTGCGGTTGATAACGCCGACCTGATTATTGAACATCCCGCGCCAAATGATGATGGTAATCAGACTGGGGATGGTGTAGGGAATAAGCAGAAAAGATTGGATTATTTTGCGCCCCGGCAGCGTCCGATCATTGTATATATAGGCGATTGCCAGCCCCAATGAGAAAGTGGAAAAGACGCTAACGAAGGCAAAAATAAAGTTCCAGGTGATGATGCGAACCAGGGGACCTCTGAAGGCGGGGCTATCGAAAAAGCGAGTGAAGTTATTGATACCGACTGTGGCCTGGAAGCCAAAAGGCAGTTCGGCATCTCCAGTGGCAGACGTCCAAATACCTTCAACGGCCGTATATTCCTTTCCTGTCTGCAAATCCACCATGACATCCCGTTCTGCGTCATACTGATACCTGGATTGCAACTGTGCAGCTTCACGGGCGGATCGAATCTGGACGCCATCTTCCTCGGAACCGAATTGGATTTGAGAGATGGTTTGGTCACTGGCTATCTGGAGGGCATTGAGCCGGGTATATCCCTCAATCTCAGTCGGGATACCGTTCTCATCCAGCTCTCCAATTCCTTCGGCTTCAGCGGCGGGAACGAGCGGCTCTCCGGGAAAGGCTAAGAAACTCTCGCCATCAGGACCTATGAGCCAAAGGGCATAATCCCCTTCCTCATTCCGAAAGCCTGTCCAGGAATAGGCCGAACCGCCTTCCGGCAAATAGTGTATAAGTTCCAACTGTTCGATTGATTGAGCTTTACTGAGTAGATGTCCATCCCCATAGTTCGTGAAGGCCACAAACACAGTCAACAAGATGGGCCAGATGGCAAACAAAGCCAACAAGATCAACCCAACAAGCATCCAGCGCAGGGGGTACATATCCCGAACCAGGATGATGTAGTTAATACCGGCTCCAATTAAGACCATAATGATGCCGAGAGGGAGAAACCCTTCGGCAAAGGTACGCAACGCAAACCAGATCAGGAATCCGTCTATCGCTAAGAGCAAAACAAGTCTAGTGACGACATTCAACAGGGTGGCACTTCGATCACTCGTCGTTGCCTGCTTGCTGAGGTATTGCATTCCCATAAAACAGACCTCCTTCCTCTCCAAACCAGAGGATATTGGCTCCCATTTTCTTCGTCCCAGTAACTACTAATTGATTCTGTTTTTATTTATGAATACAAGTATTTTTTTGTAACTTACAATTTCAGAGGGACCAGGTCATTGTTAAAAAGCCTGTCGTCGTCCTAATCATCTCTGGAATGAAGTATCTGGCACTTAAATCATTATAAAAAGTGTGACCCGGTCGTATCCGGGTCACACTCAATTCAAGCGAAATTATCCGCCTGTTTCTACCGTTAAGATATGCGTTTCGGAGTCCCAGGT
>JBAPRX010000335.1:0-4309 GCA_049281335.1 Promineifilaceae bacterium (SeqCode) | reverse complement strand
GCTTTGGCATCGATCCCATTCGGGCTGGTGAGGTTGCCGAAACGATCAAGAGCGTTTACGATCTGGGTGTCCAGGTCGCCATCGTCATTGGCGCAGGCAACCTCTGGCGTGGTTCCGTCGGCGTTGAACAAGGCATGGAACAGGCAACGGCCGATCACATGGGCATGATTGCCACCGTCATGAATGCCCTCGCCTTGCAAGACGCCCTCGAACGTCTAGGGGTCGTGACACGAGTTCAAACTGCCATCGAAATGAGAACCGTAGCCGAACCCTACATTCGGCTGCGGGCCATTCGCCACCTCGAAAAAGGGCGAGTGGTCATCATTGGTGGCGGAACCGGCAACCCATACTTCACAACCGACACAGCCGGTGCCCTGCGGGCAATGGAAGTAAATGCAGACCTGTTAATAAAAGCCACCAAAGTAGACGCTGTATATGACGACGACCCCAATATAAACCCGAATGCCAAACGCTTTGACGCCCTTTCATACATCGAAGCTTTGAATATGCGTTTACGGGTAATGGACAGCACCGCTATTTCTTTATGTATGGAGAATGAACTGCCCATCGTTGTCCTCAGCCTTTGGCAGCCAGACAGCGTCAAACGGCTGGTGATGGGTGAAAACATCGGCACCATTATTCATCAAGGAGGGTCAGATGATAAATGAATTACTCCAAGACGCTGAAGATCGGATGCGTGGCGCACTGACTTCCTTAGAAAGCGACCTGCAAGGTTATCGAACTGGGCGAGCCTCTCCCCACCTTTTAGATCGGATCGTCGTTGAAGTGTATGGCGCAGAAATGGCGCTCAACCAGATTGCAACCGTTTCAGTTCCAGAACCGCAGCAGTTAGCAATTCGGCCGTATGATCAAAGCTCCATCTCTGCCATCGAACGAGCCATTCAAATGTCCGACCTCGGCTTAACGCCCAATAACGACGGCAAAATTATCCGTCTCAACATTCCTCGCCTGACAGAAGAACGCCGACGCTCTCTGAGCAAAATGGTTAGCAGGCGGGAAGAAGAAGCCAAAGTCGCCATTCGAAATGTTCGGCGTGACGTCTTAAACGACATGCGTGAGATGAAAGACGAAAAGATGATCTCGGAGGATGAATTCTACATGAAGCAGGACGACCTCCAGAAACTAACCGATCATTACTCCAAAGAAGCTGAGAAGTTAGGCGAACAAAAAGCAGCTGAAATCATGGAAGTGTAGGCACTTATGGCCAAAAAAAGAACCCCCCTGGACTTAACAAGGCTGAACGTCCCAACGCACATCGCAATCATCATGGATGGGAACGGCCGTTGGGCCAGAAAGCGAGGGCTGCCAAGACAGGCTGGTCATCGCGCCGGGGTAGAAAATCTACGGCGGGTCATTGATGCTTGTGTTGAGTTTAATATTCAAATCCTGACCATCTACGCCTTCTCCACAGAAAATTGGGGCCGCCCCGAAAGTGAAGTACGCGGACTGATGCGTATCTTTCACCGGGTCCTCGACCAGGAACTGGACGAATTGAACGCCCAAGGCGTTTGCCTGCACCATTTAGGTGACTTAGAGGGGGTAGACGAGAATTTGCAGAAAAAGGTCTTGCGGGCCATCGAAAAGACCAAAAATAACAAGCGGCTCATTTTGAATGTTGCCTTCAATTATGGGGGTCGGGCCGAAATCTTACATGCCGTCAAACAAATGCTGGCCGATGGCATCTCTCCCGATGATCTAACCGAATCCATGTTTAGCTCTTATCTGTTCACCAAAGGGCTGCCGGACCCCGATCTGGTTATTCGGACCAGCGGAGAATTAAGAGTCAGCAATTTCCTTATCTGGCAGGCAGCCTACGCCGAGTTTCATGCTGCACCGGAATATTGGCCGGATTTCGGCCGAGAAGAGTTGTATGAAGCCCTGGTGGCATACAGCGAGCGTGATAGGCGTTTCGGGCTGCTAACGGAGTCTGAGTGAATAAGTCTGATTTTTGGATTCGCATAAACCGGCGCGGTAACAGGTAAACCAGGCTGATTTATGTTCCGAGATCGGTTTCTTGTCACAATTATCTTAGGACCACTGGGTCTTTTCCTGGTTTATCTCGGTGGTTGGTTTTATTTTCTTCCAATTGCGGCAATCTTGGTCCTTGCGGCTGTTGAATACAGCAGACTAACACAAAAACTAAATTGGCGGGTTCCCATCCGGTTACTATTACCAATTGTAGTAGCCCTTTGGTTAACAACCATCCCTGAACTGGTAGGTTTAGACGTTAACGCCACTGCTTACATTCCCCATTTGCTGCTTATCGGCATGGTTGCCACCCTCGTCTATGCCCTTTGGCTGTACGAAAAACAGCCGGCCGAAAAAGCACTCAGCTCTTGGGCCGCTCTGGTTCTGGGGATCATGTTATTAGGCTGGTTAGGTTCCCATTTTTTCCGCCTTCGGGCTATGGGCGATATGGCAGTTCAATGGACGGCGATAGCTTTGTTAGCCAGTTGGTCGGCCGATGGGGCAGCATTCCTGGTCGGCCGTAGTATCGGCCGTCACAAACTCGCCCCCCGACTCAGCCCCAAGAAAACAGTAGAGGGCTACATTGGCGGAATCGTTTTCGGCACGCTCATCACCGCCATCGCCGCCACCATTCTCGGAATGGACACGATTCCTGTCATCATTTTGAGCTTTGTTATCAGTACTATAACACCGGCAGGCGACCTGGGAATTTCATTGTTAAAAAGAGAAGCAGATGTCAAAGATTCCGGCCAATTTTTG
The DNA here is from genome assembly GCA_049281335.1 of Promineifilaceae bacterium (SeqCode). Classification (GTDB taxonomy): domain Bacteria; phylum Chloroflexota; class Anaerolineae; order Promineifilales; family Promineifilaceae; genus JAKEFB01. The sequence goes on along the minus strand of JBAPRX010000335.1, from coordinate 1,561 downwards.
CCCGGTCACGGCGGTGCTTTAGACCGGGTAGACACAGTCCTCTGGTCCGTCACCATCGCCTTTTATCTCATTCCCCTGCTCACCTGATCATGAACAGATGAATGGTAATAACAGGCAGTGGAAAGTAAGTAGAGTTCATGGGCAGGCTGCCTTCAAGCCCCGCCCGTCAAAATTATTGAAAACCTTATCCTCTTTGCGTCCTTCGCGCCTTTGCGTGAGATATAAATTCTAAGGAGGAGGCGCAGACATTATGCCCCTACAAAAAATCGTTACCATTGAACGATTCATTCTGGACAACCAGCCCGAACACGCTGTCGGTGACTTCACCAACTTGCTTTACGATATTGCTCTGGCAGCCAAGCTCATTGCCCACAAAACGACAAGAGCCGGATTGATGGACATCCTGGGCCGGGCAGGGTCAACCAACATTCAGGGAGAAGAACAACAAAAGCTGGACATTTACGCAGATCAGATAATGTTCAGATTGTGCGACCATACCGGTCGTTTATGCGTAATGGCTTCCGAAGAACATGAAGATATTGTTGAAATTCCAGAGGAATTTCCGAAGGGCCGTTATGTTCTGATTTACGATCCTCTGGATGGCTCCTCAAATATTGATGTCAATGTCAGCGTCGGAACAATATTCGCAATTTTTCGTTGTGTGGATTGGGAACAGCGCGGCCGTCTTGAGGACTGTCTTCAACCCGGTCGAGACCTGGTAGCCGCCGGGTACGTACTCTATGGCTCCAGCACCATGCTCGTTTACTCCACCGGCAACGGCGTTCATGGTTTCACCCTTGATCCCGAAATTGGCGAATTCCTACTGTCACACGAGAATATGATGATGGCCGACCCACCGGGTTACTACAGCGTCAACCATTCCTACTTCGGCCATTGGTCAACCGGTGTTCAAGAATACATTCGCTGGTTGCAAGGGCGCAACAAATCCGAAATTGTCTTGTCCGAACGGTATATCGGGTCACTGGTGGCCGATTTTCACCGGAACCTACAGAAAGGAGGTGTCTATCTCTATCCGGCCGAAACCAGAAAGCCCCATGGCAAACTCAGATTGTTGTATGAAGCAGCCCCATTGGCTTTTCTGGCTGAACAAGCTGGCGGCTATGCCTCAGACGGCCGTATGCCCATCCTGGACATTCAGCCAACCAGCCTCCACCAGCGAGTCCCGTTATTCATCGGAAATCGGCCGTTAGTCGAAATGGCCGAAAAGTTCATAACAGAACATGATCCGCTTCCAGACTCTTAGAAACCGGCTTTTTCAACGCATGCTCCACCCCTTTAAAAACCCGGTTTCTTCACCCAAGTAGTATATTAGTTCTAATTTGTAGATGAGTAATGCAAAATTTATTGACGTTCATTTAGCACCATGCTATAATTTTGTCCGCCCAAAGAGTAATAATTGTTAAAAACTCCCCATTTTGCGCGATTATCTTGACAAATCGATTATCTAACCTCAAATGAAACCGTTTAGCCTGTATGCTGGGCGGGGTGGATTGAAAAATACCTTTCTATAACGCTACAAAATAACAAAACGAACCATATT
>JBAPRX010000334.1:0-8315 GCA_049281335.1 Promineifilaceae bacterium (SeqCode) | reverse complement strand
GGGCTGCTCTCTTCCAAAAAGCGGAGATCATCCATCTGGCTGAAGGCATCGCTAAAAAAATCGCCACCAGATGCCAGACCGGGGTATAAAAAGCGAACATCGGGGCCTATGGCTTCCTGAAATTGATTTTTGACTTCCAGGAACCATTTTGCAAATTCCTCGCCACTTCGCCAGGTTAATCCAATGCCACTAGAATCTGAATTCGGCTCGCTGTGCAGCTCTAGCCAGACATCATGACCTGCCAGGGAATTTACCAATGTCTGTATCTGATTAATGGTGCCGCTCACAAACTGCCGGGCGGTTGAGACAGGTTTGCCGGAAAACGGCCGGATGATCCAACTGGTGTGGGGGTGATCGGTCGCCAGCCGGTGTACCACTGCTGGCGAGACAGTCGAGAGTATTTTGATCGCTTCCGGCTTTAAGAGCGACAATTCCTGTACCAATGGCTCTCCGATTTCCCCGCCGTCGGAGAGGAAGAGGCCGAGAGCCGTTTTCCTGGCAGCAGAACCGACTGAGGCTGTTACAACCAGTCGCTCCCCAATGGGCTGGCCTTCGGGGTTGAACAACTGCCATCTGCTCTCGAAATAGCCATCTGTTTGAGGGGCAGAGAAGGGGACGATTAGAGAGATTTGTTCACCGGACTGTACCGTTGGTAGCTCAATCTCAGTTAATTCACTGACGCCGGGGACGTTACCGCTTTCTTTTTCTGTTGAAAATTGGTAGCTTGTTCCGGCGCGTAGGGGTGTTGAATAAACACGCACCAGCCTGAAAGTCGGCCCCCATGGGCGCAGACCGCTGTTCCGAAGCTGCCAGGTTACTTCAAAGGTGTATCCCGGTTCACCAGCTTGACCAACGGTTTCCCTTGTCTGGCTGTTTACCACGACCAGGGCGTCAACGGTAGGCATTTCGGCCGAGACAGTTACGTTGGCTACCAAGTTGGAGGGGAAGGTGAAGTCGTTGGGGGTTCGGGGCTGCCAGACCCCTTGATATTGACCTGGGTTGTCGGGAGCAATGAGAGTAAACGGTACCAATAGTTCCTGACCGGGTTCTATCGGCTGCGTAACGGAGCTGGGGGATGGCCCTCCCATTTGCTCTCCGTTGGTGAAGGTGAAATGGTAACCGGTACCCCAGATGGTATTGCCAATGTTTTGCACCGTCCAGTGGACTGTGAACCTCTGCCTGGATTGGCTGGTGGGCGAATTGACAGAGACGATCCGGCATTCGTCTACGACCGGAGGGCGCTCTTCTTGCCAAATATAGGGGAGGGGATCAACCCCGTTCTCTAAAAAGGTTCCTAGAGAGGCTTCTCCCTCGTGTTGGAGCATAAGGGTTATGGTTGTGCCGCCCGTTTCGGCCGTGTTGGTGGAGGTTCCTATCTCCTGACCAGCCAGGACAAAGTCCCCCTCCTTGACAAAGATTTCGTCCAGGAAACAATACCAGGTGTACCAGGTGGAAATGGTTCCATTGGTCGGCCAATCGTGTCGAATCCGCACAAACTTACCCTCTACCCGGACGAGGGCTTCATTGACTTCGGCGACCTCACCGCGTTGGGCGGCCAGAACGGGGAGGGGTTGGCCTTCTTCCAGGCCTTTTCTCGAAAAAGTCAGGTCAAGGGCTTCAAGATCGAGCGGATTGACCTCTACGGTTTTGGTTAACGAAGGGGTTCGGTGCCGGACTGGGCTGCTGACGGTCATCTCGCCGGCGGCGGGTTTGAGCAGGAAGAAATCGGGGAAGTTGATACCCTGGCGAGCTTGACGAGGGATGGAGAGTCTCAGATTACCGATTTGAACATCTTTACGGCCGTTTGCCGCTTCTGCGAAGTGGCGGGTGGCGGCGTTCTGGTTCTTGCGGGCGATCTGTTCCAGCCCCTGAGCATATTGGCGGACTTTGTCCACATCGGCCGCTTTTTGCATGGAAGAGGCTCCGGTAACGACGTTGGTCAAGCGGGAGAGGCGGATGAGGGCGGCGTTGTTTTTTAGATCGGCCGAAGCCAGCGATTGTGCCAGGTTCTCGACGGCTCTGTCAGGTATTTTGTTGGCCTGGGCAATAATGACCTGGGCCTCGCGGACGGTTTCCATGTCAGAGGCTAAAAGGGCGGGATTGTGGTATTGCAGATGTTGGCGGGCGTATATAAGCAAAAAGTCGGCCAGTTGTTCCAACCGTTTTCGGCCGAAACGGTCGTCCGCTTCCAACCGCCGCAGCAGTTCGGACCGGACATCCGGTATCATCTCATATAGTTCTTCATCCGTTTCCTCACAAAGCGGGGAGAGGAGAATATCGGCAACGCCAATCCAGGGAAAGCGCAGCGGTTGGCCTTTGCAATCTTTCTTGAAATAAGCGGCCATTCGGTAGAGCATGTCCGGTGTCAGGGCCAGAGGAAAGGCGGCGTGGTAGGCCAGCACCAGGTGTTCGGGCGATTTCTGGAACTGCTTTTCAAAGGCGGTTATTCTTCGCAGTGCCGTTGTTGGAGTGGTCATAATGCTCTCGATCCGTCAGGCATTTTTCAACCCCCTGAGAATACCGACGGAACGCTGCAAGCCCTGCTGATCCAGGGCGAACATGGGGACGAAGGTTTCGATGGCAGCGGCGGTTGTTCCCGGCCAGCGATTGGCAGGCATAGGGTTCAACCAGGTGACATGACGGGCCACCCGCCGGAGGCGAAGCAGAAAGTAGTAAGTCCAGTTGAGGCGTTCCTGGTTGTAAAAGCCACGCGCCGCCCCGCCGTCACTGACGATAATGACGCCGGGACGGTACTGTTTTATCTCGTTGAAGACGGCATCAACGGCCGTTTCGCTCACCAATTGGGGGTCGCTGTAGAGATAGTCGGCCGGGTAGTTGTGGAAGTAATAGACCATCGTTTTTTGCAGCCTGCTGCCACGCTGGGCGGTGTCCGCCAATCTGCGGGAAAGGGGGTGAAACGGTCCCATTGAGCCGCCTTGATCCAGAAGCAGGAACAGGCTGGCGCGATTGACCCGGCGCGATCGCATGACCGGTTCCAGAAACAATCCTTTGCGGGCGATGTCTTCAACTGTGCGCTCAATATCCACTTCGTCTCGCGGCCCTTCGCGGATTGTCTGCCGTAGATGGCGGAAACTTTGTTTCATTTGCCGGGCGGTTACAGGGAGGAATTCCAGGCCCAGGCTGGAAATTCGACCTTGTTCTTCGGCCGTTTCCGGTTGGGGATGCTGCCAGAAGAAACGAATCTCATCAGGGTCGGCTAACCCAGCCACTTTTTCCAGCTTGTTTTCGGTAACGGTTTCCTGTGGCGGGGGTTGTGTTTTTGTGGCCGTTTCCTGGTCTGCTGCCTCCTCTTTGGTCGGTTTTGGCTGCTCTGACTCCTTTGAGTCTGATTCAGTTTCAGGTTGGGTTCGGCCGTTTTCGGTGGATGGGTGTGGTTCGGTCGTTTTTAGTTCTGTTATGGGGAACAGTTCGTTGAAAACTGAGAGGAAGAGATGGCGTTCCGCCTCTGATGTGACCCAAAGAATTTGGCAGAGTTCGGAAAGCTCTTCCCGGCTGCCAACTCCATGCCCTTGCTGCATGGCTTCGAGCAGCAGCAGATAGTCCTCCAGCCCCAGAGCCATATTGGCCTGGAGGCGGAGGGCAGAGAAGAGGCGGTAGAGGGGTAGTTGATCCATGAGCCAGAAATTTAGGGCTAATCTTTATCCTGGTAAGCTTCAAATTGTTCCTGGCTTTTGAAGAGAACGTGTTTGTGGGGGGTTTTGTTTAGATCGTTCTCCATTTCGGCCAGCTTTTCCATGATTTGGTCACTGTCCCTGAAAATTTGTAACGCTTTGGCCCAGTCTATGAGTTCGCTGGTGCTGATCAGCTTGCCAGGGATGGTCCGTTCTTCCATGTTGGTCCTGACCTGGAAAAAGCGTTTGACGATCTGGCTTCGCAGCACGCCACCGAGGTCGGGGAAGTGGTAGGCGAGGATGTCGTTTAGGGTGGTTTCGCCGGGAAATTCGATGAAGTGGTAAAGGCAACGGCGCAAGAATGGCCCCGGCAGCTCTTTCTCGCGGTTGCTGGTGATGATGATGATCGGCCGTCTGTCAGGATCGGCTTTCAACCAGGCGTCCGAGCCGCTGCCAAATTCGGTAATCTGGAATTCCTGCTTATCTAAGACCCACAGCAAGTCGTTGGGAAAGTCTATGTCAGCCTTGTCTATCTCATCAATCAGGACGATGACCCGTTTGTCCTGGGCCTTGTTGTCGTCCTTTTCCTGACGGATGGCATTACCCAACGCGCCATATTTGATGAACTCGCTGACTTTTTTGGACTCTTCTTGCTGGAGATAGGCGAGTTGGGCGTTGCTGAGACGGCCGATAGCGTCGTAGGTGTAGATGCCGTCTCGCGCCCGGCTGATGGACTGGACAGGCCAGATTTCGAGGGGCCAATCTTCGCCTTCCGGCAGTTTGTTGAGACGGCCGAGTTCATAGGCCAGGTGGAAGGCGAGTTGGGTTTTGCCGCAGCCAGGTTCGCCTTGTAGGAGAAGGGGACGGCCGAGTTGCATCGTCAGTTCGACGGCATTTTTGAGTCGGTAGTCGACCTTGTAGGGTTGGACGCCCCGTTTGCGGTCATCAGGACCGGGTTGGAAGTCGCCTGTGTATGAATATGTGTAGGCCATTGTTATCTCCTAAGAAAAAAATCTCACGCGAAGATGCAAAAGGCGCTAAGCATCGTCGTTTTGTAAGCGATTTGCCGAATCGCTTTACAGTTGGTTGAGCCAGTATTCGAAGCGTCCGTTTTCGTTTGGTTTCAGGTTGTCTACCAGGGCGGTCAGGACAAAGTCCAGCCGTTGGCCTTCGGGTCTGTTTTCCATTGCTGTTTTTACCGCTTCGAGGTCTTGATCTTCCAGGTGGGAACGCATTGGGGCGAGGTCGGCGGCGGTGAAGTCGGAAATACCGGGGAGGGCATAGGATGCCCCAATACGATCTGCCTTCCAGCCGCCATCTGGTTGGGCCGGGCTGTTCTCTTTGGCTTTGATTTCGATGAATTTCCCGTCCGTTTGGGACAAGACCTCGCCTTTATCGTCCAGAAAGAAGGCTAAAAATAGGAACCGACTTTCCGGTAGTATCAAAGGCAAATCGGGGTCCAGGACGATTGCGACCAACGGTTCCCAAAACTCACTTAATATGTCGTTGAGGATGTCCTTATCTACGTTTTTGAAGACGAAGATGACGTGACGCCGTTTCAGTTGGTCGCCTAATTTGTCGGCGATTTTTTCCTGCATGCGGCGATTGAATGGAGCCTTCAAATCTTCCATTTGTAACTTTTTGGCCAACTTTTCCCATAAATTGGTGGGGCCGTTGTTCGATACCCGGCTGTCCAAGTTAAATTCATATTTTTTGGGTGGCTCGCCCGAACGTGGAACCAGAGCGACCAGCCGTTTCATGAGCAGCTTTAGGCCTAATTCGGATGAAATCTGGGGCTGGTTGCTAACCAGGCAGCCGCCAATTCGACGGCGGTCAAGAAAAGCATCGAAGCTCTTGACCTGGCTGTGAAAATTTAACTGTAAAAGAGGTGAGAAGGGGTCGTTGTTTTGGTCGGGCGATGGCTGCTGAACGGAAGCTTCGGTCATGGTTTTGGGAACGACAACGGTAGCGGGCGTGGCGGGTGGGGGGACGGGAGCGGCTTCGGACCACAAACGGCCGTCTTCTGCTCGCATGTAGATGGCGGGGATGCCCCATGCTATCTCATCGTCCAAGGAGATATTGATTCGCGTTTCGGTAGCGGCTGCGTCCAGGGTCTTTCCCAGAGCCAGGTAGCGATAGAATTGGGCTGCAAAACGTCCGGCAACGGCCGCAGGCATCTCCCGGTGGAGGGCGACAACGGCCGGTACTTCAGCCTGGAGCAGAGCTTCGGCCAGGGCAAGCCCGGCATCGTTTTCGGCTTGTTGGCTGGGTGGGGCACTGAGGATAACGACGCGGGCTGATGCTCTCAACAGAACCTTAAATTTGCTGGCCGATAATTCAACAAGACCCCCTGCTGCATTGGAAAAGATTAGATGGGGGCCGTTTTCAGCCTGGCTGGCGGCGATCAGATGGAGCATATCCGGCTCGAAAGTGGATAATAATTGTTGAAGCCGGTCTCTGTTGATCTGACCGGCATTTTCAATCTTTACCCGTTTGTCGCGGGTCAGGTCACCCAGTTCTTTTTCAATGGCTGCGAGTTCGGAGACGGCCGTCTGGACTGCTACTTGATCGTCTGGATTCACCGAGTAAGCAAGAAGCAATCTTGCAGCTCTGTCACGTTCCAACCGCTTTGGGATAATTCCAGAATTGATGTAACGTACGAGTGGACTGTGCCTGTATAAGGCTAAATATTCATAATTTCGTTTGGAATCGTAGATGTATTCCCAGGGTAATTGGCGTAGGGATTCATCCTCCAATATGAGACGAACCCTTAATCCTTCTTCGCCACGATTTTGTGCGTCGTTTAGTTTTTCAACAAAATTTGTCCAAATTTCTCCTGTAAACAGCCAATTACGGAGAAGTTCTCCAGCCCGTGATGCAATTTGTGGCTCTAATGTATTTGAACCCCCTGACAAATAGGCCTGCAATGCTAACAGACCGGCCGAACTCAAATCAGGCGGCCCCGGTTGGGTTTCAGCAGACTCACCCCCTTTTTCGTATTCGCTCTTGATTTTGTAGCTGCCGTCATCACCTATTCCAACGGTGATATCGAAGTTAATGAACCCCATTGTTGTGTTACGCCTATGACGTGTCATATCTTTGATACGTCAAAGATTTGACAATCGAGAAACACCTTAACTATAGCACACCCGGCGTGGATGTTGCTATTTTGTCTAAAAAATTTTATTCTTAAGCTATAGGAGTCAGCATACCTGAAAGTGATCGGTTTTCTTGTTCACTAATTAACAGTCACCTGGCCGGAGGAACGAGTATGGCAGCAGGAGTCATTGATTTTCAGTTAGATCGCCCGCAGAATAACGGCGAACTTACTTATCGGCCGTTTGGGGTTGTCACCGTTAAGATAGAACTCAGCTCTGAAACAACTGATCAGCCCGCTCTTCGGCTGCGGGTGAAGCGCAAGACGGCCGACGATCTGGCCCAGGGGACATTCCGGGGCTTCCCTGACGACAGCGATGCGCTGATGATTAGCTGGGGCGGCGGGCACGAACCCGGCCCTTGTGTGAAGCCAAAGGATTTTCTTAAATTCAAGGAAAACCCCGCTCCACTGCCAAAGGGAGAAAAAAGCTACACGTACTTTAATGTGACCCATATTGTGGTAGATGATCTACCAGAGACGGCCACGCTGACCATTGAAGCCTACGAACCAGGCGACGCCCATCAGGATGAGGTTGTTACTTCAACGCTGACCATTACGTTGAAGAAACCTGATTTTGTTCCTGATAAGATTCGCTTGATGGAACCGGTTCCAGGGGAGAGTGATACCTATCGGATTCAGGATGGTAAGTATCTGGCGGCTTATGATCCGCGCTGGTGGCCGGAAGGTGTGGCGTATGCAGCGGAGACAGGGGAACTACCGTTGATCATTCGCCGGGTGGAGAACCGGCTAGAGCTTTACTGGGGCGGTTCGGCCAAGCCGGTGGCCGTCCTGACCGATAATACCGACCCTTCGATCCTGGTTCCCGGTGACCACCAACGCAGCTATCAAAATACGGCCCTCTTTGATCTGTTCAATTTTGACGACCACCACATTGCCCTTCGCCTCTGGTTTTACTGGCTGAATAAGCGAATTGGGGGTAAACAATTTGTGACCCGGCATGAGGTTCCGGACGCGGAACGGTTTGATATTGTGATACGGAAGGATAACGGAGCGGCCGTTTTTGTCTGTACAGACCTGCATTGGTCGGAGATGTGGGGAGAGGTTCCAGAACCGCCTCTGATCATTTCATTGGGATTGAGCCGGGAAAGGATTTTGAAGGAGGTGAAGGAGGGAGCGAAGAAGAAAGCAGATAAGATATTGAAAGGCCCGGCGAAGTGGCTGGGTTTCTCGCAGGAAGCAGAGGGGGCATCTGGTGGGCAGGTAGACGAGGAAGAGGCAAACGAGGCCACTGAGTTCCACAACCCAATCACCTTTGTTCGAGGGCGGGTTAAGGCCCGGTATGCGAAGGAGAGCGTGAATAAGGTTCGTGAAAAGGGGCTGGAGGCTCACGTTCCCCAGATGCACGGCGTCATCGAGTATCACCGCAGCCGGTTTGATGATCGGAATCAGATGGTAAGTAACGATGTCAGGTTGGTTTTTGATTTATAAGGAGACGACATGGGCAAGCGCACATGCGCCGCCCACCACCATGAATGAAAACATCAACCCTTTGCGCTCTTTGCGTC
>JBAPRX010000333.1:0-4312 GCA_049281335.1 Promineifilaceae bacterium (SeqCode) | reverse complement strand
ACACGTGCCAATGACATTGCTTCCCGTCTCGCACCGACGCCAGAAGCAGCAAGCTGACTGCCTGGCCGCTTGTGCGGCGATGGTATTGGATTATCTCCAGATTCCAATCAACTATGATAACCTCACCCGGTTGTTGGAGGTTGATGCTATTGGTACTCCTTTTCGCCGCTTACAAAATTTACAGACGTTGGGTCTAAAAATTTATATTGGGGAGGGCGATCTGCCAACTTTGCAAACATATTTAGAAGTTGGCTTGCCTACAATCGTTGCAGTTGATACCAGTCAACTCCCTTATTGGGAGGAAACGGCCGATCATGCTGTTGTGGTTGTCGGACTGGATGAGGAGCAGGTTTACCTCAATGACCCAGACACCTCTAATGCTCACCAATCAGTCCCGATTCCTGACTTTGAACTGGCCTGGTTAGAGAAGGATTATCTGTTTGCTGTCATCGAATTGGTGTAATTGGGATTAAATTAATGGGGGTGCTTCAGCTATTGGTTATGGGTGCAAACCAAAGCCTTAATTGTAAACTGTTATTATCTTGTCTAATTTCACTGTTTTACTAAAATCAAGCCTATGGACTTCACAAATAAAATTGCTCTTGTAACAGGCGCTTCGCGGGGAATCGGCCGTTCTATTGCCCAACAATTTGCAGAGTCAGGGGCGCAGGTCGCCGTTCATTATAATGGCAATACGGCCGCAGCCAATGAAACCCTTGCTTCCCTCCCCAATGGCCCCCACTACATCTTCCAGGCCGACCAATCCGATCCTGCCCAGGTGCAGCGATTGGTGGATGAGGTCATTGCCAAAATGGGGCATATAGACATTCTGGTCAACAACGCCGGAATTTATGAAAAACATCCTCCGGCCGAAGTGAGTTACGAAGAGTGGCAGGCTTCCTGGCGGCGGGTGATAGATACGAATTTGATTGGGCCTGCGAATCTTTGTTATTGTGTGGCCAAACACATGATCGAGCAGGGCGGCGGCCGAATCGTCAACGTCTCCTCTCGTGGTGCATTCCGGGGTGAACCCGAAGGCCCGGCCTATGGAGCCAGCAAAGGCGGCCTCAACTCCATGAGCCAATCTCTCGCCAAAGCACTCGCGCCCCACAACATCTTCGTCTGTGTCGTTGCTCCCGGCTGGGTTGAAACTGATATGGCCTCCGACACTATGACCGGCCCCGAAGGTGAGGCCATCCGCGCCCAAAGCCCCCTCAACCGCATTGCCCGTCCTGACGAAGTCGCTCGCACCGTCCTTTTCCTCGCTTTCGAAGGCACTGACTTCCTCACCGGCTGCATCGTAGATGTCAACGGCGCATCCTACCTCCGAACATAAACCAGGCATATCAATGCCTCCAAACGACCCGCCCAGCTTCCAATTTCGTCAATGTACCAATGAAAGCTGTCGTTTCCGCTTTCCTGTCTCGGCTGACAGCGTTTTGGGGGAGAACTGCCCCCGCTGCGGCCGTCTTACCCAATTTGTTACAGAACCCTTCACCGGACACGCTGTAAAACGGCCGAACACCTCAACACCTCCAACTCCCATCATAGAAGCCCTACTCGACAACATTCGCAGCGCCTTCAACGTCGGAGCCATCTTCCGAACGGCCGACGGCGCAGCCATCTCCCACCTTCACCTCTGCGGCATGACCGCCACCCCCGACAACCCTCGTCTCGCCAAGACCGCCCTCGGAGCGGAGAACTCCGTTCCCTGGACATATTATACCAATGCCCTTGACGCCGCCCGCCAGTTACAGGCAAAAAACTACCAGTTATGGGCTGTTGAGGGTGGGGAGAAAGCTCAATCACTTTTCGACGGAACGGCCGAACTCACCAGCCCTATTCTCCTCATCCTCGGCAACGAACGAGCTGGCATAGACCCCCATCTGCTCGACCTTTGCGACCGGGTATTTTATATTTCGATGTACGGCCGAAAATCCTCCCTCAACGTCGAAGTCGCCTTTGGCATTGCCGCCTATTATCTACGCCAGTAACTTTCCCCTTTGAAATCCCCCGTCCATCTAATACAATAACGCCACTCAGGCAAACCATGACCGATACCGTAAGCTCTACCCGTGCAGGAACTGAAACTTCCGTCAGGCTGGAACCAACCACCGGCGGCCGTTTTCGTTTGCCCCGTTTCATCCGAATGCTCCTCTCCTTCCTCATCCTGATGCTCATCATTGCCATCGTCTGGGAAGGGGCTAAGTGGCTCGGTGGGGATCCCTGGCGGGTGGAAAACAACCCCTTTGGGATCGAACACACGCCATTTTATGATTGGAAAGTCGCCTCCGACCTCAACTTGCCCCACATTTGGAATATTCTTCAATCTTATAGCGAACCCTCTCGTCGTAACGGTCCGCCCCTGGTAAACACCCTCATTTCGGCCGGATTATTTACCTTCCGCGAAGCCGTCACCGGCTTTCTGTTCGGCAGTCTGCTCGGCTTCGCACTCGGCATCATCTTCGCCCACTCCAACCTCCTCGAACGGGGTCTCATGCCTTATGTTGTGGCCTCTCAGACAGTCCCCATTCTTGCTATTGCCCCGATGGTCATTATCTGGCTCAAAGCCGGTTGGGTTTCCGTCGCCGTCATCTCCGCCTATCTGACCTTTTTCCCCGTCACCATCAACACCCTACGCGGTCTACGCTCCCCCGACCCTGTTGCCGTCGAACTGATGCGCTCCTATGCCGCCTCCAACTGGCAAACCCTCTGGAAACTACGCTTCCCCGCTGCCTTGCCCTATATTTTCACCGCCCTTAAGGTTTCCGCCACCGCCAGCGTAGTTGGGGCCATCATCGGCGAACTGCCCTCTGGCATCCGTGATGGCTTGGGCGGCGTGATCCTCAACTTTAACCAGTATTACATCAGCGGCCCTGAAAAACTGTGGGCTTCCATTTTCATCACGGCCGTTGTCGGCATCGGCTTCTACATCATCATCACCATCCTCGAACGCCTACTTCTCACCCACCACCACCAACCTCTAGATGTCTGATACTCAAAAAAACTTGCAACGAATGACACGAATGACACAAATTATTATTCTCTTTGCGGCTTTGCGCCTTTGCGTGAGATTATTTCATGTCCGATAACGGTACAGTCGTCTCCGTCAAGGATGTCACCAAAATCTTCGGCCAGGGCGAAGCCAATCAGGTCATTGCCCTTGAGGACATTACCTTCGACGTCCAATCCGGCGAATTTATCTCCCTCATCGGCCCTTCTGGCTGTGGCAAATCCACCCTGCTGCGCCTTATTGGCGACCTGATTCCTCCCTCGCATGGCGCTATCATCGTCAATGGCAAAAACGCCCATCAGGCCCGCCTGGACCGTGACTACGGCATGGTCTTTCAAGCCCCTGTCCTCTATGACTGGCGCAGCGTTGCTGCCAACGTCCAACTCCCTCTGGAATTGATGGGCTACGGCCGTCAGGAACGAGCCGCCAGAGCGCAAGAAATGTTAGAACTGGTTGAACTGGGAGAATTCGGCCGACATTATCCCTGGCAGTTATCCGGCGGAATGCAGCAGCGCGTCTCCATTGCCCGCGCCCTGGCCTTTGAGCCTGCTATTCTGCTCATGGACGAACCGTTTGGCGCTCTGGACGAAATGACCCGCGAACGGATGAACATGGAAATTCACGACATCTGGCGGCAGACCGGCACCACCGTTCTCTTTGTCACCCACAGCATCCTCGAAGCCGTTTTCCTCTCAACTCGCGTCATTGTCATGTCGGCTCGGCCTGGGCGGATTGCGGAAGAAATTCTCATTGACCTCCCCATACCTCGGACGATAGATACCCGCGAAGACCCTCGCTACTTCGACTATGCCACCCAGGTCCGCGAAGCCCTTCGCAAACATGAGGCCGGTGTATGAACGAACGGCTGCGAAAGTACCTACCCACCATCATTATCTTCATCCTGGCAATCTTATTGTGGGAACTGGTCGTGCTTGTTTTCAACATTCAGAACTTTCTCCTGCCTCGGCCGTCTCGCATTGCTGCCACCTTCATCGAGCAGTTTGACCGCCTCGTTTTCATCGGCTGGTTCACCACCAAAGAAGCGCTCGGTGGTTTTACGATTGGGACCATAAGCGGCATCCTCGTTGCCCTGGCGACTGCTCGCTGGACAACCGCCAGCGAAACCCTGCTGCCCTTTGCCATCGCCGCCAACTCCGTGCCGATTATTGCCTTTGCCCCCATTTTTAACAACTGGTTTGGCAGCAATAACCCCTTTTCAAAGATTATGATTGTCGCCGTCATCGTCTTTTTTCCGGTTATGATCAATACCGTTCGAGGTTTGACATTGGTGGATTCGGC
>JBAPRX010000332.1:0-3411 GCA_049281335.1 Promineifilaceae bacterium (SeqCode) | reverse complement strand
TGCCCTGGCGCTGTTCGTAAAGGTGATAGCCGAGCGCTTCGGCGAGCGCCGGCGCAACGCTCTCCCCCGGCCGCGGGCAGTCGTCCTTGCCACAAAAATCGTCTTCGGCGCGGGTCTCCTGCAGGCCAATGATATCGGCGTCGACCGCTTTCAGGACGGCGACCGTCTCGGTAACGGGTTTGCCCGCGTTGCGCCTGGCGCCCCACATGTTGAATGTGAGAAGTTTGAGGTCGGCGTGTGCAACAGAACTCGTGCACATGCCAACGATTGCGACCAGTATTCCGATAAACTTCGAACAGGACATCTTTCTATCGTACCGCAAGCGCTCAATTTTCGGGATCCTCTTTTTCTTGTCGGACCGTCTCGTCCTGAAACTCCGGGGAATATCGTTGGTTGCTCATGGCCCTTCTTCCTGTGCGTGTAGAATAGGCCAGAAGTGTCCGTGGAACCCAGGTCAGTCCAAACGAAGAATCGCACTGTTCGATAAACCAACGGCACTCAGTTGCCTCCTAACGCCTCAATAACCGGCAGCCAAATGAAGCGAAGCGCAATGTAGGCTGTCCGGCGCCGAAGGCGCGAAGTTGATTGATTTGTTAGGTAAATTCAACATGCAACCTCCATTCAGGAGAATTGCTTGAGTAGCTACTGGTTCCAGAGTATTCACTTATATAGCTATAGCCATCTCCGCGTCCAGAGAGGTCATTAAGGAACGCCTGTAAATTGGCCAGCACACTGCTGCTACCAATAACTTTTAAGATGGTGCGATTATTCCAGTCGTCCATGGAGTAGTACTCATTCATTTCGTTCTGGAGAGATGTAAAAAGCTCACTCTCTGATTCGTCTCGAACGATCTGTACTGAAATATCAGACTCCGACAGCATCAGTGTTGGTCCTTTTGAGGTAATAGCTTTACCAACAAAATCAGCAAAATGTAAATAGTCTTCTGGCTTGCCGTATACGACAAGCTCATCAATCTGGCCATTTGACCGGAATATTTGCCTTGCTTCGATTTTCACTAATTGTTCACCCAACATCCAAGCTCAGCGGCAAAAGGCGAGCTGGCGTGGCTTTTGCGGATGCAAAAGGCATGACAGCTCGTCTTTGTCCTTCTGCAGCGCCGTGTTAGACGGCATACGTGCCTCCTAGAATGTCTCCTTTCGGCCATGCGGTCGTTTTCTACCCAGTGAATCGGGCAAGAAATATCCAGGCAATATTGACAACGCCAAACCAGAGAGCATACAGCCGATCGAACAGTGCACTTCGCATGTAGATGCCCAGGCCAGCTAACACGCAGAAGTGAACCATCATGGGCACGTACCACCAGGGAGCTAATTCGCCATCGCGCAGGTAGATGACCACCGGTTCTACAAAGCAGTAGAGAATCATCACAGCATAGAACTTGCTTCGAATCCGTTCAAATGCAGGCAACTCCGAAGCCCGCGAGGGGCTGAGAATCACCGCTAAGACGTAAAACAGAGATACGTAGAAGCACAGCAGGAGAAACTCGATGACTGTCCACGTTTCGTATGTTTGCCAGCGAAACATCGACCACCAAATCGTTACGAGAAGCACGGTAACTCCGGCTGAGAATGCTACGTGAGCAATATCAATCCGGCCGTTGGAATCTCTTGGTGGACGAGTCATGCCAGCCAGAAGCTGGGTCAATGCGAGACCTACGATAATGGAAATCAGGACGAATATGAATTCAAACTGGGACATGAATGACTCGGTTGTTGTTGCTCACAATTGACGGCATTGGGACAAAAGTCGACATTGGCACACCAGCAGCCATGCTGTCTAACGCCGTGGTTCAGGCGCGTTTGACGCAATGCGTGCCCTTGCGGAAGCAAGGGTGAGCAGCGCGGCAAACGTCGCCTGCAACCACTTGCCAGGCAGCACTGGACGGGGCGAGCTCATGTTGATCGAGTGCGCAGCCGGCCCTCGTAATCGCGCTTTCCGAGCGGCACGCCTCGCATGCGCAGGATGTCGTAAGCGGTGACCGCGTGAAAATGGAAGTTGGGTAGCGAGAACGAGAGGAGGAAAGTCTCTGACGTGAATGCCAATGTCCGCGGCGCCCAACTCGAAGTGGAAGCATGCTCCTCGTCGATCGGTCGAAAGAGGTCGATTTCGAAATTCTTGCCGGACCAGCTATTGACCTCATCTGGGGTCAAAGCCTCCAACGCCGTCACCGCCTGGCCGACCATGGCCCGCAGGTCGGGGAAAGGCATCTCACCGATCGGACGCGGCGGGGCAAACACGCCGGTTCTCACAGCCTTCAGCCCCCACACGGCATGATGCGTCAGGGCTTCGATCTGGAAATGAAATGGTGCCATGTCGGGGAAGAGGCGGGCCTTCACAAGCTCTTCCAAGTCGACCCCGGTCTCGGCGCAATGTCTGGTCGTGCGGTCCAAAAAACCCGCGACGGCACGTACCGTCTGCAGGAACGTCGGGACACTGAGGTCGTAGAGCGATATCGCCATCGGTATCTCTGATTAACTGGTAACGGTGTTGGAATTCGAGGTGAGGCGGTCAACAGGAGCGGCCTCCTTGGGTGATGCCTACCGACAAGCTCAGCGGCGTCAGGCAGCTGGCACGCTTACTGCCCGCAACAGTAAAAGCCATTGCAAGAAGCGCGACAGTTGCCGCCCGGCGGCCGCTGCAGCGATTTGTTAGATTTCATTGTTGACGAGCCCTAGTCCACCTTTGTTACGGTCAGGCGAGCCGATTCTGTACCTACATTCAGTATCTCCACCGGCGCACCAAGCCTAAGACGTATGTTGGATGTCAAGCCGCCTTGAATCTTTGATACAGTCTGGAAGGGTTTTTGATTCTCCGCACCTGCAAACGAACCGGTCACTACGTCCTTTTGGAGCCGAAGATCGTACTGAAGCACCAAGCTTTTACTCTCCGAGGCCATGATCGTTCCCTGGAAATCGAGCCGTGGCTCGAAAGTTGATACTTTGAAACTTCTGGCTGAAACCACGAACTCGATATCGATTTGCTTGTTTTCCGAAGATGTATATGTAAGCACGAATCGATAATTGTCAACGTAAACGGCTGAGTCATCGCCGCTTTCTTCAGCAAGCGCGACTGGGTTAAATAGCAAAGCAAATTGACCAATGAGGCACAAGACTCTTAGCTGTTTCATTTTCGTCCTCCGCACATGTTCGGATGAAGCCTAACGCCTGAGCTCACCTGCGCCAGCATTTGGCGCGGCGGTTGCGAATGCAAGTGCCGTGACAGATGCGTCTGGCGGCGGGTGCAGCGATTTGTTAGACGCCGCCTCACGACAGCTTGCTCGACACCAACCGATTGATACTGACTCCGGACTCTGCAGCTTTGATCGCCAGCATTCGGTGTACTTCCGGGGGGACGCGCACCATAAACTTGCCGCTGTAAGATCGCGTCGAG
>JBAPRX010000331.1:0-5470 GCA_049281335.1 Promineifilaceae bacterium (SeqCode) | reverse complement strand
GTCCAATGTCATTCCGACCGGGTTTCCCCGCTGTCTTCCATTCAACTCATAGACCAGGGAGGAATCTTTCAGGTATCAACCGCCAATATGCCATCAACCCCACTCAAGTTCTTAGCAGCCGGTTTACCTGAAGCAGCCCAGATCCAATTGGGACCGAAGTTTAACACCAAAACCAGCCAGAAATCCTCCTTGAAAATCAGAACAAATGAGCTATAATACCACCTATCATGGACGACTATTATTTTCCAAAAGTCCGCACCAGCTTTTTCAAGCCCTCTACCACCGGTAGAACCCAACTTTTTACTGCTTACTGTTTACTGACCAATGACCACCAAACGCCAACATTCCACCAAAAAACGACAGGCCATCCGGCACCACACCCCCCCGGCCTCCTCCAACACATTGACATAAAGCTAGAAAGAACACAAAAAAGTCTCTTTTACTAGACAAAACCAGACATTCTTTTTCATTTCTCTGGGATTTCATGGGGTTATCTACCAAATAGTTAATTTTTTGCCACGAATTTTCACTAATT
The DNA here is from genome assembly GCA_049281335.1 of Promineifilaceae bacterium (SeqCode). Classification (GTDB taxonomy): domain Bacteria; phylum Chloroflexota; class Anaerolineae; order Promineifilales; family Promineifilaceae; genus JAKEFB01. Next base: position 4,935 of record JBAPRX010000331.1, on the reverse strand, counting down.
TTTTCATAATTCGTGTGAATTTGTGTTAATTCGTGGCAGGTTTTTCACTGCCCCCACGAAATCCTAAAGAGCCTCTTTTTCATTTCAGATCCATAGCTTTCTGCGGCTCGACAGAGCTTCGCCGAAGTCAAATCCATGTTCTAGAAGCTGTGGCATAGTAAAATCGAATGTGGCGCGGTCTGGCAGATCGGCCGTAGCGAGCGTAGGAGAATGAAAGGCGATGAATACCCATGTAATACTTATTCGCGGCATCAATGTCGGCGGTAAAAATAAAGTGCCGATGGCAAACTTGAAAAAATGTTTAGAAGAACTGGGATTTTCCAATGTTTCAACTTATATTGCCAGTGGTAACGTAATCTTAGAATCCGACGAAGGCGCTGATGAGATAAGAACCCGGATCGAAGAGGCTCTGCCTGAGAACTTTAACCTTGACGATAAGCTCATCAGGGTATTGGTCTTGACTCGCGATCAGTTCCAGGCCGTCATTGACAACAAGCCTGAAGGCTTCGGCGAGCAGCCGGAAAAATATCACAGCGATGCGATCTTTCTGATGGGCCTTGATTCAACCCAGACTATGTCCATATTCAAACCACGAGAGGGAGTGGACGAAGTCTGGCAAGGTGATGGTGTGATCTACTCCCAACGCCTCAGCGCTCAACGTACCAGGAGTCGGCTTAACAGAATCATGTCATCTCCGGAATACAAATTCATGACTATCCGGAGTTGGAGCACCACAACAAAGCTGTGGGAAATGCTGAAAGGATAGATACCAATAAAGAAGCGCTTTACTGTGGCCCAGTCTTGAAGATCGGCCGAAGCGGGGGACAGCTTGGTGAAAATTATTCATAATCCGGCTCATAGGAGAAATAATCATGGCTAAACATCGCATTTTCACAACATCATTCGCAAGCGTTTATCCGCATTATGTTAACAAAGCGGAACGCAAAACCCGTACTAAAGAAGAAGTTGACCAAATCATTCGCTGGTTAACCGGCTATGACCAGGCGGGATTAGAGCAGCAAATTGAGCAGGAAAACGATTTTGAGACCTTTTTCGCTCAAGCTCCCGCCCTTCATCCGAATACCTCGCTCATCAAGGGTGTCGTGTGCGGTGTTCGCGTTGAAGAGATTGAAGATCCCCTGATGCAAAAAATACGCTATCTGGACAAGCTAATTGATGAGCTGGCAAAAGGGAAAAGCATGGAGAAGATTCTACGACAATAACTCCCTAAACCTAGGAGACAGTCGAATCTGCGATAGTAGAAGCGGCCGATTGGAGGCACAGTAATGAATAACCATTTTCGAGTAACATTAGAAATTGGACCAAAAGGCAAGAAGGTAGTAGCGGTAGCAGCGGATTGGCCGGGCCTGGAGCGTGGGGCGAAGACGGAGGCGGCGGCAGTCGAAAGGCTGCAATCCTATATTCCGCGCTATTCAAAGGTGGCAAAGCTGGCTGGCATGAACGCGGCCTTTGACACCGCCAAGCACATTGACGTGGTCGAGCAGTATCCAGGAACGTCATCGACTGACTTCTGGAGCATCTCGTTCGCGTTTTCGAGCATTGATAAGCAAGAGATGACGAAGGAAGAACTGGAACGCGAACTGACGCTGATGCAGGCTTGTTGGGCGTTTTTCGACGATGTGCGCGGGCGGGTTTCGGCCGAGATGCAGAAGGGGCCGCGAGGGGGAGGGCGTGACCGGGACCACATCGTTGAGCATACCTTTGCCGCAGAGCAGGATTGGGCAACAAAAATTGGCGTACTCACCCCCGACGGCGCGATGCTGACTGACGAGGGACTGAAAGCCCATCGTGACGCCTATTGCAACGCAATACGAGACTATCATTCACAGGGCAAGATGCCCGGTAAGAGAGCGAAATGGCCGCTGCGGTATCTGATTCGGCACACAGCCTTTCATACCATGGACCACGCCTGGGAAATGGAAGACAAAGACCTGAATCGGCAAGGAGAAGCATCATGAAATTTCTGCTCACTTCTTCGGGTATTAAAAACAAGAGCATTCACGAGGCGCTGGTCGACCTGCTGGGCAAACCGATTGCCGAATCCAACGCTCTCTGCATTCCCACCGCGATCCTTCCCTTCCCCGGCGGACCTTTAATGGCCTACCGGTTCATCAGCGGAGCAACCGCCAATCCCATGACCGAATTGGGTTGGAAGTCGTTGGGCGTGCTGGAACTCACAGCGCTGCCAAGCATCAAAAAGGAGTATTGGACGGCCGATGTCCAGAAGGCTGATGCCCTGCTGGTGCAGGGCGGCGATGTCGTGTATCTATCCCGCTGGATGCGGGAGTCAGGGTTGGCGGATCTGCTGCCGTCGCTGGGCGAGACAGTCTATGTGGGGATAAGCGCCGGTAGTATGGTGACGGCCCCTATTTTCGGAGAGACGTACAACGACCCGGATGCGCCCTTCATTATCGAGAAAGGGATGGGACTGGTTGACTTTGCGCTGCTGCCGCACCTGGATCACAAGGATCACCCGGAAAGTACCACAGCGAAGGTGGAGAGAATGGCGGCCGAGGTCCCCGTTCCGACCTATGGGATTGATGATGAGACGGCTATCAAAGTGGTTGACGGAGCCGTTGAAGTTATCTCCGAAGGCCATTGGAGACGGTTTTCGTCTTGAGCGACGAAGGATGACGCATGAAAGAAACGCTCCCTCCTGACCCACAAGCCTATTACGAGCAGGTATGGCATCTTGTCCGCCAGGTTCCGTATGGAACGGTGGCTACTTATGGACAGATTGCCCAAATGCTTCCTCTGCCTTCGGGCGTTGACCCTCAAGAATACAAAGCATTCGGTCCCCGCTGGGTAGGCAGCGCCATGGCTGCCTGTCCTGATGATGTGCCCTGGCAGCGGGTCATCAATTCGCAAGGAAAGATTAGCGAAAGAGCTGGGGCCAAGAGACAACGACTTCTATTGGAGGGGGAGGGCGTTGTGTTTGTGAAAGATAAGGTTAACTTGAAGGTGTATCAGTGGCGCGGCCCAGGACAGGAGGATTTACCCAGGCAGGCCAGTCTGTTTTAGCACCTGCAAAATATTACAAGGGAAGTTTGAAGCTCGGACGTCTTAACATAATATAATCTGGCATTTGAAGCTGCTGCCAGAAGGGGAGGGGGGCAATGTCGGGGTTGTGGGCAGCAACGAAGAGGGTGATGACAGTCCCATGCGTGGCGAGGATGATGTTTTTGTTGGGGTGACGGCCGATTACCTGTGACACGGCCGATTCAAACCTTTCCAACGCCTGCTCGGCCGTTTCCAGCCCAAAGACCAGTTCAGTCGGCCGTTCAAAGAACGCCTCTATCTGCTCCTGAAACCGCTCCCGGCTGACAAACTCGCTGCCCCGCTCGTGTTCGTGGAGATTTTCGGCTGTTTCATAAGGCAGCCCCAACAGGTCAGCAACGATTCGCCCCGTTTCGGCCGCTCTTGGCTTTTGGCTGGCGACAACAATGTCCGGCTGATAGGCTCGGAGCTTTTCGGCCAGTTCGCGGGTGCGAATTCGGCCGTCTTCGCTCAACTGCCATTCGGCCGCCGGATGACCGGGCTGGATGATGGGGAGGGCGTGGCGGACGAGGATGAGCATAAAGAGTAACTCGTGATTTGTAATTGGGTAATTGTGAGCCGGTGTCCGGCCAATTACCCAATTACCTCTCGCCCCATTTCAGCAGGTGATACTTGTTCTTCCCCCGGCGGAGGATCGTGTATTTGTTGAAGAGGGCGTCGGTGCGGGTCAGAATACGGCCGACATCGGTGCTTTTTTCGTCGTTGATGTAGATGGCCCCATTGTCAACATCCTCTCTGGCGCGGCGTTTGGAAGGACAGATACCGGCATCAACCAGAAGTTGAACCAGTTCTATCTCTGTTTGCCCGTCCAGCGCGTAAGACGGCACATCATTGAGCGCTTGCCCGACTTCAACGGCCGAAAGCTCTGAGACTTTGCCGTAGAACAGAGCCTGGGAGATGTTTTCGGCGCTTTCCATCGCTTCCTGTCCATGTACAAGCGTTGTCACTTCGCGGGCCAGGGTGCGTTGGGCGGCCCGTTCCCAGGGTTTTTCCTGAACTTCTTGTTCCAGGGCCAGAATTTCTTCGTGGGATAGGAAGGTGAAGAATTTCAAGTAGCCAATGACATCCTCATCATTGCTGTTGATCCAGAACTGGTAAAACTGATAAGGCGTTGTCTTTTCGGGGTCAAGCCAGATCGCGCCCCCTTCTGTCTTGCCAAATTTGGTGCCGTCCGACTTGGTGACGAGGGGAACGGTCAGACCGTAGGCGCTTTCGCCCCGGATGCGGCGAATGAGGTCAATTCCGGCCGTAATATTGCCCCATTGGTCGCTGCCCCCGGCCTGCAATTCACAGTTGTATTGTTCGTTTAACTGCAAGAAGTCATAGGCTTGCAAAATCATATAGGCAAACTCGGTGAAGGAGATGCCCGCTTCCAGCCGGGAGCGAACGGACTCTTTGGCGAGCATGGTGCCGATGGTGAAATGTTTGCCGATGTCGCGCAGGAAATCAATCATCTCCAATTGGCCCAGCCAGTCGTAGTTGCTGACGATTTGGGCCGGATTTGTCGGGCTGTCGAAGTCGAGGAAACGCTCTAGCTGGCGGCGGATGCTGTCGGTCCACTCCTGCACGATATCTTTGGTGTTCAGGGTGCGTTCGTTAGCCTTGCCGCTGGGGTCGCCAATCAGGCCGGTTCCCCCACCGACAACAGCGATAGGGTTATGTCCCGCAAGCTGGAAGCGGCGCAGGAGCAAGATGGGCAGTAGACTGCCGACATGGAGGCTGTCGGCCGTTGGGTCGAAGCCGATATACAGGGTGATCGGCCGTTCTGCCAGCCGCTTTGCCAGCGTTTCTTCGTCGGTAAGTTGGTAGATGAGTCCTCGAAATTGTAGGTCAGGTAGTAGATTCATGGGGGGATTG
>JBAPRX010000330.1:0-2094 GCA_049281335.1 Promineifilaceae bacterium (SeqCode) | reverse complement strand
CCTTTGGCCAGTCCCAGGTTGAAGCAGGCATTGTCGTTGACATGAGTACACTCAACGCACCGCCGCTTATCTCCAATGATCGCGTCGAAGTCGGCGCGGGCGTAACGTGGCAAACGCTGCTAACTGAGACCTTGGCGCACAATCTCATGCCACCCGTTCTCACTGGCTATCTTGGACTTTCCGTTGGGGGAACGCTGTCGGTGGGCGGCATTGGCGGCAGTGGCTATCGTTTCGGGGCGCAGGTCGATAATGTGCTTGAGCTGCAAGTTGTAACGGGTGCGGGCCAGCTGAAGTTCTGTTCACCTTCTCAAAATCCGGATTTATTCGAGGCGGCCCTGGCAGGACTGGGCCAGTGTGCGCTCATTATTCGGGCGACCCTTAAGTTGGTCCCGGCCGAGACGCACACCCGGCTCTGCCTACTGTTTTATGCGGATTTACCAACTATGTTACGTGACGAACGCCTTCTCATTACCGACGGGCGGTTTGACCATGTTGTCGGGTACGTCGTACCAGGCCCTGATGGCCAGTGGGTGTTCTTCATCGAAGCTGCTCGGTACTTTACGCCACCAACCGCACCGTCCAATGCCAGACTGTTAGAAGGATTGAGTTTTATCCCTGGGATAGAGCAATTGTCAGACCTGCCTTTTTTTGATTTCGCCAACCGGGTTGAGGCGGAGATAGAGGCACTGAAAGCCAATGGCCGCTTCGCGCTGCCCCATCCCTGGTTTGACATGTTTGTTCCCGATTCTCAGATCGACGATTATGCGCTGAAAGTTTTTACCACTTTAACGCCCGATGATCTGGGGCCGGACTTCCCGATCCTGTTCTTCCCACTCAAAAGCCAGAAGTTCAAGCAGCCGTTACTCCGTGTCCCGGATGAGGAAATCTTCTTCCTCTTCGACATCTTGCGCAGCGCACCCAATGACCCGGCCGTAGTTGATAAGATGCTGGCCAGTAACCGGGAACTTTTTGAGCGTGCTCGCCAGCTGGGCAGCAAGCATTACACGATCAGCGCCATCACGTTGTCAAAACAAGATTGGAAACGGCACTTTCAGCCAGTCTGGAGAAAGCTGGTGAGTGCCAAGCATCGCTTTGATCCTGATAACGTGCTGACACCTGGCCCGAGTATATTCTAATTAGTTGTAATCAGGAGAAAAAAGGAAGTGAAAGCGAGAACTATTCAATTGGTTTTCTGTTCGTAAGTTTAAGGATATTGATTCATAAAGAATTTATACAATATTGTATTGAGCAACAGAAGGTTGAACTATTTTTTAATTAACACGCATCATTTTATCCCCATATATGGCATAACAACCTCAAATATGTGCATATATGGGTCAAAATATCGCAAAAATGCTTTTTTTGTTTTTGCGCAAGTGTTCAACCTATCCCTTCTTATTACAGAATTTATACAATATCCTCTGCTTTATTCACTCCCAAACATTTCATACGTTTATAGATTTCTGCTATCAGTCACAATTATCGTGGTAAGCGGGTACCCCACAAGGAGATGCTCATGCCAGATACACTGACCGAACCGAGCGCTTCATCTCAATTCAACGACAAGGTTGCTGACACCACATCTAAGACAAGCCCCTTCACACCACCTGCTGTGAGCCTGCCAAAAGGTGGCGGTGCCATCCGTGGCCTGGGAGAGAAGTATGCCGCCAATCCGGTAACAGGTACCGGTGCGATGATTGTACCCATCGCCACCAGTTCCGGCCGCGGCGGTTTTGGTCCACAGCTTTCGCTTTCATACGACACCGGTGCCGGCAATGGTCCTTTCGGTGTTGGCTGGAGCCTTTCTGCTGCCGCCATTACTCGGAAAACCGACAAGGGATTGCCACGGTACAATGATGCTCAGGAATCCGATGTTTTCATTCTCTCTGGTGCAGAGGACCTTGTACCGGTTCTCAATCCAGATGGAACACGTTATGTGGATAGCGTCACTTTTTCTGGCTATATGGTTTATCGTTATCGTCCTCGCATCGAGGGCCTATTCGCTCGCATTGAACGCTGGACCAATCAGGAGACAGGGGCAACGCACTGGCGTTCCATCACTCGTGACAACATAACCACGCTCTATGGCAAGAC
>JBAPRX010000329.1:0-2886 GCA_049281335.1 Promineifilaceae bacterium (SeqCode) | reverse complement strand
GAAATTAATTTGCAGCAAAACATCCTGAGTCTGCTCCCAGGAGGCCGGATCAGTGACGCCAGGCATATCAGCCTGCCATAATTCCAGGGAAGCGTCCAAAACATTCATTCGGCTGTCGTCCAATCCCTCAACATATTTTTTGCTGATCTCATAAGCGGCGGCGGGGTCTGCCAGCGTATCTGACAGACCGTGCAAAAAGGCTCGGACGAAGCCCTCCACCTGATTCGGATTCTCAGCCATACACGTTTCATTCGTAATGATCCCATTGGCAACCATATCAACGTAATCGGCCACCTGAATAACATTGATCGCTTCCCCCTGAGCGGCAAGCTGCACCGGTTCATTGTTGGAATATCCAATAACAGCGTCAACCTGATCGGTTAGGAAAGCTTCAATCTGGGAAAAGCCGATTTCACTGGTATTGACATCTGATTCCTGAATATTATTAGCCGACAGCAGTCCAACATAGCCCACATAACTGGCTCCAAAAAAGCCTGGGATGCCAACTGAATGGCCTATTAGATCGGCCGGTATTTCAATACCGGCGTCTGCCCTGCTGACAACGGCAATCGGAAACTTCTGGAACCATTCAAGGACGTAGACAACAGGAATTTCCTGGGCGCGGGCCATAATGACCTGTTCGCCGCTGACAACGGCAAAGGGCAAATCGCCATTTCCAACGAGCTGAACACCATCAGTCTCAAAACTGTAGTCGAACACCAGTTCAAAGCCCTCTTGAGCAAAGTAACCTTTTTCGACGGCAACATAAAAAGGAGCATACTGAGGATCGGCAATATATCCCATCGGCAGCCGAATCTTGGTCAATTCAACGCTGCTGGACTCCGGTGTTTCACCTTCTTTTTCGGGCGGCGGCAGATTTTCCTCATTGGTCAGCGAATCGGCCGGAGGAGTGGGCGGAATATCGGCCGAAGTTGCTTCGCCCCTACCATCGCTGCCACCACAGGCAGCCAGCACGAGAACAGCGAACAGACAGAACAAGAAATATCGTTTCATTTTGTAAAATCTCCTCTTTACTACTTTTGGTTGACACGCTGCCAGCGGAGCAGGCTTTTTTCCAGAGTAGCAACCAATCCATACATCGTTAAGGCAATCACAGCCAGTGTGACCAGCACAGCAAAGACCTCAACTGTTTTAAACTGGTAGCGGGCTTTCACCAGCAAGAAACCCAAACCTCGGCTGTTGGGCTGAACAAACTCGCCAACCAACGCCCCTATCACGGAAAGAGTTGCGCCAACCTTTAGGCCGGCCAACAAGACAGGCAAAGCAGCAGGCCATTCCAGTTTGCGGAATATTTGCCATCGGGTGGCTTTAAGGGCGTGCATAAGATCATACAGTTCGACCGGAACGGAACGCAGCCCGGCGATAATGTTAATCAAGATAGGGAAGAACACGACCAACACCGCCACCAATACCCGGCTCCAGTAAGTGGAGTCAATCCAGATGGTCAGCAGAGGAGCGACCGCAATCACGGGAATGGCCTGAGAAGCAATAAGATAGGGGGAGAGCAGCTTTTCGGCCAACGGCGATTTTGCCAACAGATACCCTAAGGGCAAAGCGACGAGGAAGCCGATTAACAAACCAGGGACCACTTCGCCAATGGTATAGAGGCCGTGCCGGGGCAGCGTACCATCCAAAACAGATTGGCGTACCTGGGCCAGGACATCAATAGGGCCGGGCAAAATAAAGCGGTTGTAATCGCCAATGACAACCAAAAGATGCCAGGCCAGCAGCAGCAGCAGGAAAGAGACAAGGGTTGTCAGCCAGGCTGGGGGCTTGCGGAGCCAATCCAGCGACATCATTGGCTTTTTAAGGGTTGTCAGGAGGAAACTTTGCCATCGAATCATGGTTTTTCCCTTTTAAGTAGCTTACAGCAAACCTTCAAAAAAATTGGGCTGCAAATTAACGAAACTTCCACGAAATATAGGTAAAAAAATTTGTGTAATTCGTGGAATTCGTTGCTATTTTTCTTACAATAACTTAAGATCTCCCGGAAGTTTCTTCCACTAAATCATTGCTCATAAACAACTTCCGGGAGGTTGGGATTACTTAAATGACTCAAACGATAGTATTTGATTGAAGGAGGGGCATGGGGGGAGAGATACGCAGGTTCGGCCGTCTTCGCCAATCTACCTGAACTAAAAACCCCACCTTTTCGGTGGGGCAGGCAGTATATGGCGAAATAGCACGCGGCCGTTTTTATTCACCTTCTCCCATCCAGACTATAACTGTCGGCCCTGGACTTTCACCAGGTCCACCACTATGCTTGTTAGGAGCCATAGGGGTCGCGGGCTTGGCTTGCGTTAGCCTCACCGCCGGTCGGGGATTTCACCCTGCCCCGAAGGTATATTATTCAATTATCATTCGTGATTATATCTAACTGAGGGAACGGAGCAAACCAGTTTAAGAACGGTCTGTTATTATGTTTCTGAGAAATTTGCGAGATACCCCAGGGGGTGTGGTATACTAATGGGTGCGATGAATCATTGAGTGACCGGATCAATAACGCCGGTGAAAAATTTTGTAAGGAGTTGATGTAAGAATGGCCCGGAAGAAAGCGAGAAGAAAGCGAACATTCGCAGAAAAGGTCATGATTGTACTCAGTGTCTTGATTGCCCTGAGCATGATCATTGGCTTGTTGGCATCTTTTGCCCCTCGCGCATTAGCAAACTAAGGGAAAAAAGGTCGGACATAAGTCCTTATGTCCGACCTTTTTTCCTTTACACAACGTTTAATGGTGGGTGGCGGGCTGCTTTACCCACCCTTCTCTGAACGGTTGCTGCGTGATGTTGGCAGCAAGCAGCGAGAAAAGGACGGCCGTCTGCCAGTTGCTTGTCAACCAGAGGGTCGTATCAAATAACCCAATAA
>JBAPRX010000328.1:0-1940 GCA_049281335.1 Promineifilaceae bacterium (SeqCode) | reverse complement strand
CGGTTTTAGCCGCCGCCGCGTAAGGTGGATTTAGAACGGTGTTGTAGCCAAAGGCGGGCGCACGGGCCGTATCGTCATCAAGAATGTTGGTGAGAATATAGGCGATTCGGGGATCAAGAGCATTGTTAGGGGGAATATTATCTCGCTGCTCATCATAAACAATGTTGCCCCGGCTGTCTGTAATCTTCAAGACGCTGGTAAGACGCGGCCGTTGTCCCATATTTGCCAGCGTTGCGTAAGCCTCCGTCATTTCCAGCAGAGGCACTTCACCACCCCCCAACGTCAGCGCCAGGCCATAAAAACCGGGTGGTTGGTTCAAAGATTGCACCCCCATCTTGCGGGCGGTACTGATAAAGGCCGGGACGCCAATGTCCCGGATCAGTTGGATGGGAGGAATGTTGTAGCTGTTGGCAAGGGCGTCGCGCAGCAGGATCGGACCGTGAAACCGGTTATCATAATTCACCGGAACCATCCGGTCGGTTGGAGATAATTCCAGTTCAATCGGCACGTCCCAGAGAACATCGGCCGTTGTCCACCCCCGTTCCATAGCCGCCGCATAGGTAATGGGCTTAATGCTGCTGCCCGGCTGACGCGGCTGCAAAGCCACATTTACCTGTCCGTCAATCGCTTCATTGAAATAGTCCAGACTGCCGACCATTGCCAGAATCTCGCCCGTACCCGGCTTCATTACCACAATAGAGGCATTGTCCACATCATTAGCCGCCGCCCGGCCTGCAATCCACTCCCTGGCTGCCTGTTCGGCATAATTCTGTAAATTTAAGTCCAGGCTGGTCGTTATCTGCCAGCCGCCCCTGGTCAGAGCGTCCGGCCCATAACGTTCTTCCAACACATTTTGGACATAAAGGACAAAATGAGGGGCCTGGAGCACATCTTCGGCCGTATTCAGCCCCGCCGGAATCAAGGGAGCCAGGGTCAGCGATTGATCCTTCGCTTCCTCCAATTCCGCCTGCGTAATCATCCCCTCATCCAGCATCAAATCTAAGACCAGTTCTTGCCGCGCCTTTGCGTCCTCGAAATTAGTGTAGGGATCAAGCTCTGCCGGAGATTGGGGCAGTCCGGCCAACATAGCAGCTTCGGCCAGGGTCAGATCGGCCGCACTCTTTCCAAAGTAGGTCTGGGCAGCCGCTTCAATGCCATAGGCCAGATTGCCATAGTAGATTTCATTCAGGTACATCTGAATGATGTCATACTTGCTGCGCTGTTGGGTCAGGATGAAGGCCAGAAAGACCTCCTTGATCTTTCGTTGGTAACTGGCCGTTACCCGTTCCTCATAGGTAAAGGCAATATGGCGCACAAGTTGTTGGGTAATGGTGCTGGCCCCAACCGGGCGGGAGTCCTGATTGCGATAATTGCTGACCAGGGCGGCCACAATTGCCTCCGGATCAAAGCCCTGGTTGGTCCAGAAGGTATCATCTTCAACGGCAACGGTGGCATTAATCACTGTTTCAGGGATTTCGGCATATTCGAGCCAGCGTCGTTTCTCGGCCGTTTTCAATTCAAAGAGCAGCGTCCCATTTCGATCATAAAAACGAGGTGTTCCGCCCGCTCCCTGTCCCTGGTAACTCACAACCTGGGCAATGGCACCTGAAAGTTCGTGGCTTAAGTAGAAATAGACGCCAAATGCGGCGATGATCGCCACCAGTAACCCAATTAGGGAGAGCTGTACCCCCAATATCATTGTTCGGAGACAGCCTCTCGCCATCCGGCGTCCTATTCCGCTGCCGGAAGCCGTTTCCGATGAATCATCTAGCGTCTGAGGGGTTGTTTTCGTCGCACCCTGACGAAAACCCCGATACATAGACATAAAGTCTATGGTAAGCAGATTTGGAAATTGGTCAAGTAGGAGATATTACTCATTTTGATTAGTAAATGGTGACTAGGCAGATATGGTTGAGAGAACCGCAGAAGCGGGAATAGAC
>JBAPRX010000327.1:0-2277 GCA_049281335.1 Promineifilaceae bacterium (SeqCode) | reverse complement strand
ACCAATTAAAGGTTTCCTCCGGACAGGACTTGAGCCAACTGCTTACAATGGCTCCGGATCAGTTGAAGCGCCAGGAGATTGAAAGGCGCATTATCACCCACACGAACGGGTTGCAGCTTTTTATGGCTCCGCAAATTGGTAATGATAACCCAATGACACCGGGCCATGCGGAGCAGTTTTTGGATGCTTTTACGGCCCGTGCTCAATTTGTCATCCTTGACCTTCCGGCCGTTCCTGACGAGAGCACCCGCCGGATTTTTGAACTGTCTGACCAGATTCTCCTGGTTACGGAGCCGGAGGCGCTTTCTATCTCTTGTGCCTATTTACAGATAAGGAACTTGAGAGAATGGGATGTATTCGACCGGGTAAATCTGGTCATTTCCACCCGGACGCCTTCTGCTTCCTGGTTCAATCGGGTTGAAGTTGAGAACCGACTTGGCATGGGCGGCGGGGAAGCGAGAGAAGCCTCGCGTTGGGAGCCACGTGCTTTGGAAGTTGACGTGCGGATGCGCCAGGGTGTGGCGGGTGTCATTCCTTCCGCACCGGAGCTATTTCACGAATCGGTCAGGGCAGGGGTGCCGATTATCCTGATTGAACCCAGCGCTCCGGCTGCTCGTGCCCTGCTTGACCTGGCCGACTGGCTGGCCGATAAACAGCCGGAAGATCACCAGATTACAGAGAAACCAGTCCGTTACGTTAGCTAAAGTTGGTTGGATTTGGGTAATTGGTAGTTATTAAAGAGAAGAGCCACGAATTTCACGAATTATCACAAATTTTTATCTTTCGTTTGTAAAGGTTATTGTTAACACGTGGCTAAATCTATTTCAGATACCTTTCTCTATCTAATTTGATACACTCTATAATTACCCAATTACCCAATGATCAAAATTCCATCGGCAAGAGATAAGTTTTTCCCACTCACCTTTTTTGTCTTTATTGTGCTGCTTTTGGCTGCCTGTCGGGAACCGGAGCCGGAGAGTTTACCCCCGGAAACGATCATCCAGCGTTCAGCCGAACGGATGAACACGCTCAGTGGGTTTGAGTTTGATATCTTACGTTCCGGCGAACCGGTCTATCTTGATCTGGATGAGACGATTGCCTTCCGACAGGCAGAGGGAACCTACGTTGCCCCCGATAGGGCGCAGGCAGTGGTTCGGATTATCACACCGGGGCTGGTGACTGACGTCAATGTTATCAGCATCGGCGAAACGCAGTGGGAGTCTGACCTTCTTTCACCTAACTGGCAGGAGATTCCACCGGACTGGGGCTTTAATCCGGCCGTCTTGTTCGATTCTGAAATCGGCATACAATCTATTCTATTGAGCGACCTGTCAGATTTAGCCCTGGATGGGAACGAAAAGATTGAAGATGGGCCTGACCAGAAGATGTATGTTGTCAGTGGCAGCCTGGGTGGGGAACATATCCACGCAATGAGCTATGGAACTATCGGCCCCGATACGATGTCTATTCAACTGTGGATTGCGCCTGAGACTTTCGAGCTTTATCGGGTTCTCATCACTGATCCGAGCCGAGGCGGGGAAGAACCGACTATCTGGCAGGTTGATTTTCGTGAATTTGACAAGACGATTGAGATTGAGCCGCCTGTGTAGGGCCGTTAGAAGTAACCAGTTAAAAGTAAACATTGAATAGTGCGTGAGGAACCGAAGATGAGCCTGGAAAGTGATACTTATGAAGTCAGTCCGCCGAGGTCGAGTAACCGCCGTAATATGCTTATTGGGGGCGCTGCGGCCGTTTTGCTTGGCTGTTGTGCCTTGTTGTTTGTGGTTGGTATTGTCCTGGTTGTGGACCCCTTTGGCCTCAATATCTTTTCCCGGCTGACCGGACGTTATGATGCCGCCGCCACTGTCATGCCTGCTGACACCGGTTTTTATGTGGGAGTTAATTTGTTGAACCTGGACTCGCAGGAAATCGGCCGAATTACCCAACCTTTTTTTGAAGCAGCTGGTGATTCTCAGATGGATAATTTGGGCGATGCCCGGACTCAAATCTTTGAAGAAATCGAATCGCAATCAGGGATCAGTTTTGAAACGGATGTCGTTCCCTGGTTGGGACAATATCTCGGCTTCGGAATCAGTGAGATTAACGTTGACAGCTTCGACGACGTTGCATCGGTGAGTTGGATTCTGGCAGTGGAGGCCCGAAATCGAGGTGCGGCTGACGAATTTCTGATCAAGCTCCGCGATGCTGTGGCTGATTCGTCGGGCAATGCTATTGAGGAACAAAGTTATGAAGGCGCGACCCTCTATGCTGTGCAGA
>JBAPRX010000326.1:0-8599 GCA_049281335.1 Promineifilaceae bacterium (SeqCode) | reverse complement strand
CGCAGGCCGCTCAAACGGCCGATAAACGATGGTAGCTCTGTAAACCGATTATGGGTGAGGTTCAGATAGGCGAGCTTTTTCAAACCGGCCATTGTTTCTGGCAGGGTGGAGAGCTTGTTGTCGCTGAGATAGAGAAAATCGGTCAGGTTGGTCAGGTTCCCGATGCTTTCCGGCAGTTCCGGCAGCATATTATGCCCCAAATCCAGTGTGCTTAAGCGCGTTAGCTGCCCCAGGCTGTCTGGAACGGCCGTCAGCCCCATCCCATGAATGTACAACGCCGTCAGTCCGGTCAGACGACCGATCTGCTCCGGCAAACGCCCCACCGGATTATCCCCCAGTGACAGCATTTCTAATTTTTCCAGCTTCCAGAGCGATTGCGGTAGGTGGGTTAATCTATTGTTATGTAAACTCAAATACTTGAGAGATGTTAGACGGCCGATACTGTCAGGCACAGCAGTCAGTTGATTGTCGTCCAGATACAACGCTTCAAGCTGTCGGCATGTCCCGATTTCAACCGGCAAAGCCAACAATTGGTTGCCCTCTAAATAGAGCCGCGCCGCGTTGCGCCAGTTGTCCGGCAGTTCTGCGAAGGCTTTTGAGCCTTGCCAGGACAGGTCTATCGTTATCCCTTCAGCCATTAATTTCCGATCCCTGTCATATCTGGCAGTGGCTGCTTATTCCTTGAATACAGCAGAAATGGGCCAAGCTCATCGGCCGATTCCTTCTCAAAGGTCATGCCAATTTTGGTAGCCACCTTGATAGAAGCCAGATTGTCCCGGTCAATCAGGCAAACCAGCCGCGATAGATTCAACGTATGAAAGCCATACGCCAAAACGGCCTGGGCCGCTTCCGTTCCCAATCCCTGCCCCCAAAACGCCTTGTCTATCAGATAAGCAACCTCAACCTCGTCCTGCCCATCAATCGTCCAGGGGAGAAGGCCACAACGTCCGATAAAACACCCCGTTTTCTTATGAATCGTCGCCCAAAGCCCCAACTCTGGGTATTTGGGATGCCCATTGAGAAACCATTCAAGCTCTTCTTTTGTCTCTTCTAACGTTAAAACACCTTCGGGGAAGTATCGCCGTATTTCAGAGTCTTGATAAAGGGCAAAAAGACTCTCCAAATCTTCAAGCACCATCCGTCTCAAAACAAGCCGTTCCGTCTCAACTATCTTCATTTCCAAACCTTTTTGCATTTACTCTTTTTGATAAAGGAGGGATATTACTTTCGCCACGAACGCTGGTCAACACTCCAAACAACTTGCCAACCCCTCACTTTTTACTTTTGACTGCCTACTTATTACTTCTTACTATCCATTCATCAGCCGCCATTCACAACATTTCCCCTGTTATTTACCACTGTTTGCATCACGGCAAGCTAAAACCATTTGCCCAAAAATATCGCCCCGCGTATAGTCGGAAGGTATGAACGAAAAGAGCGAAGCATTACGCCGGAAAATTCTGGCGTTGGTGGATGAATATTACCAGGCAGCCTTTGCCGAAAAAATGTTTGTGCCGGGAGAAACCGAAGTTCCTGTCTCCGGCCGGACCTTTGATGCGGCCGAAATGGTGAACCTGGTAGACGCCTCGCTCGATTTCTGGCTGACAAGCGGCCGTTTTGCCCAGGAATTTGAGCGAAAATTTGCCCGCTACGTTGGTGTTCGCCACGCTATGTTGTGCAATTCCGGCTCTTCAGCCAATCTGCTGGCCCTCTCTTCTCTGACCTCACCTCAGTTGGGGGAACGACAGTTAAAACCCGGCGACGAAGTCATTACCGTTGCTGCCGGTTTCCCAACCACTGTCAATCCTGTTTTGCAAAATAAGCTGACCCCCGTCTTCCTCGACATTCAGCCACAGACCCACAATATAGACACCACCTATCTGGAAGAAGCTATTGGCCCCCGCACGAAAGCCATCATGATTGCCCACACCCTCGGCAACCCTTTTGACCTGGAAACGATCATGGCGGTCGCCAATAAACACGATCTGTGGCTGGTGGAGGATAACTGTGACGCGCTGGGCAGCACCTATAACGGCCGTAAAACAGGCACTTTCGGCCATCTCTCAACGGTCAGCTTCTATCCCGCCCACCATATCACAATGGGGGAGGGCGGCTGTGTTCTGACCCGGTCGGCCGTTCTCAAAAAGATCGTAGAGTCCTTCCGCGATTGGGGTCGGGACTGTTGGTGCGTACCGGGCGAACAAAACACCTGCGGCAAGCGGTTTGAATGGGAGTTGGGACAGCTTCCGTATGGCTACGATCACAAATACATCTACTCCCATATCGGTTACAACCTCAAGCTGACTGATATGCAAGCGGCTGTGGGGCTGGCCCAAATGGAGAAGCTGCCTGAATTCATTGCTGCCCGCAAACGAAATTGGCAGCAGTTATACGATGGATTGAAGCCGTTTGAGGCGTTTTTCTGTTTGCCGGAACCAACCCCCAACAGCGATCCAAGCTGGTTCGGCTTTTTGTTGACCATCCGGCCAGACGCGCCATTCGGCCGAAATGAGTTAATCGGCTACCTGGAAGACCACAAAGTTGCCACCCGCCTTTTATTCAGCGGCAACCTCCTGCGCCAACCCGCTTACCAGGACATCCCCCACCGAGTCGTTGGGCCGCTGACCAACACCGATCTGGCAATGACCAACAGCTTTTGGATCGGCCTCTACCCGGCATTAACGGCCGAGATGCTGGATTACACTCTTGAAACATTTCAGAACTTTCTGGCAGCGCTTTAGTGGTGCTGTCAGGGGTGCTACCTTTCTAAAAAGATAGCACCCCTGATTGCCAAATTTTTCAAGCAGCCGTCCCCCAGAATTCTACTGACGACCGATTACTGCCTCACTTAGACACGTAGGGCAGGTAAATTCCCGGCAAATAACTGACAATATAGACATGGCCGACATCCACGCCGCCGAAATCAAGGCCGGTGGCCGTTAGCATAAATTCGGGCAGGCCATCATTGTCCAGGTCGCCGAGGGGGAGAGCATCCACGCCGAGGGCATCGTTCGCCACTGCGCCGGTGAAGGAATAGAGTGGCGAAGCGTCTGCTCCAGAATAGACCGTTACTTTGCCGCCGTTCGTCGCCCCTTCGTTTGACGTATAAGCGGCAATGACGACATCATCATAGCCGTCATGATTAACATCGGGAACGCCCCGGCCCGGCCCCAAGCCATCGCCAGGATTATCCGCATCAAAAACGTGAATGGGTTGGCCGTCGAAGCCGGAGAAGACGTAGGCTCGGCCGTTTCCGTTATAAGCAAAGTAGTCGCCGATAAAGACGTCATCCCAGCCATCATTATTAACGTCGCCCGCCCCACGTGTGAAGAACTGCCCAAAAGTCGTCGAACTACTGACCGGCGTCGTTGGGTTCAGCGTGTGGATGACACTGCCATCTGCGCCTGAAAGAATATACGCCTGACCGCTGCCACCGGCTGCCCCCCTGGCGGAGACAACGACTTCGCCAATCCCGTCATTATTGACATCACCTATCGAACCGACGCCGGCCCCTAACCAATCTCCGGCTGCCAGCCCATCTTTGAACCACAAGAGTGAGCCGTCTATACCGGAATAGACCTCGACCCGACCTGGGCCATCTGGCGATGGCATACCAAGCGTCGAACTGTAATATTGGGAGCCGACGATGAAATCGTCGTACCCATCGTCGTTGGCGTCAATGCCCCCAGCAACAGCCGAACCGAAACCAAAACCGTTCGGCCCAGACTTGTCGTATAGGACAGAGTGGTTCGCGCCAGATAGGACCAAAACCCGACCGGGTGTTTGGGCTGCAAAGGATGCCTGTCCACCCAGGATATAGTCGGGAACATCGTCGTTATTCACATCCCCGGCCGCCGCCGCGCTGTATCCCATCACGTTGCCAGGATCGCCGTTGACGGTGTTGATAACGGAACCGTCGCTGCCGTTGTAGATAAAGACTCGCCCGGAATAGGGAGGTGTGGCCGGGTAAAACGGGGCGGTGATGGCATATTCATTCGCCCCATCATTGTTCATGTCACCGAGGTTGGCTCCAACCCAACCGAATGTTTCGGCGACAAGTTCGCCATCATACTGGTACAAAATGTGAACGTTGTTTTCGACAAAGGGGGATGAACCCTCAAACTCCCCAATTCTGTTGGCAGCATCCGGCAAGTTGTTGGCCCATACCGGCATCCCTACCATCAGTCCCACCAGAGCCGCCCCCAAGATAAAGATAGTTATCGGAAATTGTTTTTTCATAGTACCTCTCGCTATATAGTTGGTTTTTGCCAACAGCCAGCGTACCATGTCCACAAATCCTAGACTGTCAAAATCTTGCTCATTTTGGGTTGGCTAAGTTGTCGTTGAAGAAGGAGAGGGCATCGTTGGTAATCGTTGCCAGCGCCCTACGGCCGTTTGCCGGGCCGGTCAGCCCCATTTGATGGGTCAAGGGGGATAAGTAGGGGACATCGGAAAAATTATAGTGGCGCGTTCCGGGGATGGTTATGACAGAACCAGGATTCTGGCCGTTCTCGTCTGCGATCTCAATAGCGGCCGAATTATCCGGTGTAGACCAATCCTCGGCTTTGAGGAAGAGGAAGGGGTGTGTCATTGGCTGTGCCGCTATCTCCGCAGAAATCGGTTCCACCCAGCCATCCAGCGCCACCCCGGCCCCACACCGTTCATCAATCAGGCAGAAGAGATAGGCTGTACCACCGCCGGTGGAGTGGCCGAAGTAACCGATCTTGTCTGCCCGCAGATGGCCGGTAAATCGGCCGTCCGGGTCGTCTGCATTCAACTGTTCCAACTGGTCCAGAACAAAACGGCCGTCTTCCACCCAGATATGAATAAGTGTATTGCCGAATGTATTGATATCATCATCAATGGCATCAAGGTCAAGGAGAGCCACTCGGCCGTCGGGGAAAATCGTTATCGCTCCGCCGTAGGTATGGTCAATCGAAGCCACCACATACCCCTGACTGGCCAATGTCTCCATCTGGTAGGTATTCTGCATTCGCACGCCGCCCAGGCCGTGTGAAAATATCAAAACCTGATACTGGTCTTGTGTCTCCGCCAGGCGTGCATCGGCGACGCTGTGAGTGTGGGAGAGGGCGATATGATCCAGTAGAAATGGGGGCAGACCGAGCGTGTTTGCCAGGGCAGGGCCGGCAGTTTTGATGTCAGGATGCCAGGGAACCGTTTCTGCCCCTTCGGCCGTTTCGGCCGGATACCAGATTTGAACCATCAGTTCGCGCGGCCCGCCCGGCTCCGGGCCGAGAATTTCCTGGCGGCTGTCATCCACCCAATGATAAGTGACCGTTCCGACATGATACGGGCCGGTTGGCTCCGGCAGGTGGGGGACAGGTAAGGCGATGGGCAGAACGGCCGTTATTGCCACCAACAGCACTCCTCCCAATGCCAACAGGACAACAGCCAGCTTGCTGCGCCGTTTGTTCTGGGGTTCGTTTAATTGTCGCCGCCACTGCCAGAGAGCATACAGAAAGAGGATGGCCGTCAGCGCATAGGCAGGAATCATCTGCCAGCGATACCCTTCAAAAAGAAGGTGAAGGAGCAGAAACAGGAGTCCCAACAGTGGGAAAGCCATAACCCACTTCGGCCGATTTCCTTTGGCAAAAAGCGGCCACAAAAGGAATGGAATAGAGGTCAGGATTAGGAGAACTTCAAAGAGTCTCATGCGTTAGGAATGAGCACAAGTTTTCCGGCCGTCTCGCCCTGATCCAATCGTTCCAGGGCGGCAGTGCCATCACTAAGTGGGTAGATGGTGTCAATGAGGGGATGAAGACGGCCGGAAAAGACAAGCCCCATCACGTACTCATATTCCGTTTGCGGTCCCATCGTGGAGCCGATGATGCTGAGATGTTTGCTGAACATATAGCGGTTTTCAAACTCAAAATTTGGGCCGCTGGTATTGCCGACCGTCAGAAGACGGCCGCCTTTGCGAAGCGCCCGCAGGGAGCGCACATATGTGGCCGCGCCGACATTGTCAACCACGACATCCACCCCCCGGCGGTTGCTGGCCTTGAAGACAGCCTTTCCCCAATCTTCCTTTTGACGGTTGATGAGGACATTGGCCCCTAATGCTTCAGCCTGGGCCAGTTTTTCGTCGGTGGAGCCAACGACGTAAATCGTTCCGGCCCCGGCCAGACGAGCAATGTCAATGCAGGCGGTATTGACGCCGCCACCGGCACCAACAATAAGAATATCTTCCCCGGCCTGGAATTTACCGGCTGCGATAAGCGAATGCCAGGCGGTGACGTAGACCAGAGAGGCGGCAGCCGCTAACTCAAAAGAGACATGCTCTGGCAGTTTGACCAGATTGCGGGCCGGAACGGTCTGGTAATCGGCATAAAAGCCGGGAATATGCTCGCCAAAGATGGCGAACTGGTTGCACATTTGATCTCGGCCGCTTAGACAGTATTCACAACGGCCGCAGTGGTAGGTGGGGTTAATGGCAACCCGGTCTCCGGCGGCGAAATCGGTCACATTGGAGCCGGTTTCAGCCACAATGCCGGAGCCGTCACAGCCCATGATATGGGGGAAAGCCAGATGCAGCCCAGACCACCCCGGCAGCAGCCACAGGTCAAGCCGGTTGAGAGCGGCCGCTTTTATCTCAACTAAAACATCATCCGGCCCAACTTCTGGCCTGGGAACATCCATATAAGCGACGTTCTCCAGTGTGCCATGTTCCTTCAAAACAAGTGCTTTCATTAATCTTCCCAAATCTCATCCAGATTGTCTTTGTAGTAATCTAATGGATCGGCATAAGCCAGAATATTTTCATCTTTGGTCGTTGTCAGCAGCAGTTCCAACAACGTTCTGACCGCGTCCTCTTCCTGGTTATTGCTGTAATAGGCCAAAGCCAGAAAAACCTTGCTGCTGTTGTTCTCTGGGAACTGCTCAACAGCGTCCTCCAATATGTCAACAGCTTCCTTGCTGTCACCAACAACCCGATAGCTGCTGCCCAGACAGACCAGACACTCCTGCAAATCCGTGCCTTCCAGTCCTTGCTGAATAGCTCGTTCATAATAAGGAATAGCATCTGGTTCCAACCCCATCACATCATAGGAACCGCCTACCTCAAATAAAACCTGGGGATCGTGGGGGAACTCTTCCAGTAAGGAGAGCAGCAGATCTTGAGACTCCTCTAACCGGTCGTCCCGACGAAGCACTTTGGCCTCATTAATTGCGATATACTTGTCCATAAAATCCTCAATTCTAATTGGTAACCTTTTTGCCAAAAACGGCACTCAGAATAATAAACACCAAGATCGGGAAAAGCAAAAGGAAAAACAATCTCCCCAATTGCATTATTACTCCAAATAAGTTGCTGGAAATTCGATGAGAATTTATGGGATGCCGAGTCATAGTAGACAGTTATTCGATGCCTGACATTAACTCTTTGGCGATATTCAAAAAGAAAGTCTGCAATTCATGAATAGTGACAGGCTTAATCATCCGAGGTAAGAATGCAATTTGTTGGACACGTTGAAAGGCCACTGCCAGCCAATATTCATCCATGCCGACATGTTTTTGTTGTGCCAGTTGTTTGAGTTCATCAAACGGAAGATATTCATGACAAATAAAATAGACATCAACAAAATCTTTCGGCTCTGCTCTATCAAATAAAGCGGATAGTTTGTTACATGCGATATCTACTTTGTTATCAATATAGATATTGTATGTTGAATTTAACGCTGTTGGTTGTAAACGGTAAGGTGTATCATAAGCGAAGTCCATCTTGACCTGTTCTTCATTTTTACCGCTTATGAAGCATTCAAGAAAACTTCCAAACGTTCGCGTAAATTGGAGTGAAAAGTTCATGTTTTGGGCTAGTTCTTGTAAGGCTGGGGCAATAAGTGCGATACCATTTGGATCTGGTGTGAAAAAGTCGAGGTCTTCCGAATACCGGTGCTGTAGAAAAAACGCCGATAAAGCTGTCCCGCCAGTCAGATAGAAACTCTCACGAATGGGACTCTCGCTTATTGCTTTAAGGAGTTGAATCTGGAATGGCGTTAATATTTCCATACTTTTGTCTGATTTCTTCCAGGTTGAAATACCATTCCCAGAATTCTTGAATGTGTGGGGGTAATTGCAGCTTTGGAAAATAAAAGGAAATTGTTTCTAATCCAATATCCCGTAAATCAGCCGCCGAACCTTTGCTGAGAACACGTTGAATATACCAGCACAGAAAAGATTCATTCTTTTCTTTATCATCGGGAATATCATAGTCCCAAACAAGTGCTTTATTGATAGGAATGTGTTGATGCTTACCGGGGAACGGAGTTCTTGTTTTTACCATGTTCCGATTATAACATAAAAGCAAGTAAGCAAGATCTGGCCAAGTCAGAATAGAAAACGAAAAATTGCATCTCAAGGTTTGTGAATGATGAAAGCTTTCAGGCAGAAGATAAACGGTTTGATTTTAGGAGATAAGGCGGGGCTGGTGTGGGATGTATCGGCCGATCCTATCTATCTCCGTTTTGCCTTCGTGACCTTGGGGAAGGAAGATCATGTTTTCCCGGCTTTTGTCTTGGACGACTGGGGAAATGAGATAAAGGGGGTGGGGTTGTATGAATGGATTCAAGAGAACGGCCTATAC
>JBAPRX010000325.1:0-2699 GCA_049281335.1 Promineifilaceae bacterium (SeqCode) | reverse complement strand
GTCATAGGCAATGGATGCCTGGTTAACATACAGCTGGAGCGCTTCCACCTCAAAAGGGTGGAAGGATTGTTGTTTCTCATAATGGACCCACATGACGCCAATTTGTCTTCCCTGTAAAGCCAGGGGGAGACATAGGGCTGCGCCGACATTGTTCTGCAACATCACTGGGTTAAGGCGATCACTTTGCTGGGTGGTATCGTTGATGATTTCGACACGGCCGCTTCGCATGACCTGCATCGTGATACCATCCGGCCGGATTATTTTCCTGATATCAACCTCCGGTCCAAAATCAATACCTGAAGTAATAAGCTCCTGGGCTTGTCCGGCCTCATCTATTAAAACAATGCTGACCCAGCTTGCAGAGGCTGATACCCGGGCCTGTTCTACAATATCCTGGAGCACCTGGTTCGGCTGCCGTGGTGCTATTAGGGTGTTGCTGGCCTCGAAAGAAGCACGCATCCGATCCCTGGCTTTTTTGGACTCCTCAAACAATTGGATGTTGTTGATAGCGATGGCGGCCGTATTGACGAAGGTGAAGAGTAATTCAACACTTTCGTCGGTGATAGGCGACCGGGTGAACTTGTTATCAACGACAAGCAGGCCAATTGCTCGCCCGCTGGTAAGTAGTGGGACGATGACAAAGGGGAGGGCCGGCTCAAAAGAGGTAAGAAAATTATCTGGTACTCCTGCCAATTCGTTTTGCCCAACGAGAATACATTTTTCCTCATAAATAGCCTCTGAAAAAAGACTCCCGCCCCCCTTTTTTAGAGGAATTCGCAGCCCGTTAATCCGCTCATGAATGGGGGTTGGTGGTGGCTCTTCTTGTGCCAGGAGACTCAAATATCGCCTCAGGTCAATTCGCCCATCCCGCATATCGCGATCCCAGGCGGCATAGGCTGCCTGTTCATCCAGGTAGCCGATACCCAGCCGGCCAAGCAAAGTTTGACCCACATCGTCTACCATAAAAAACCCTGCCCGGTTGAATCCTAAGCCAAAACCAGCGGTGACACCAGTGAGAACGATGTGTAAAATTTTACCCAGCTCACGAACAGATTGGATATAATCGCTGATCCGATGGAGGATAGTCAGATGATGCAACATCCGTTGTTCCTGGTTAACAAGACGGGAGGTTTGTAGCGCCAAAGAGGCGTGGACGGCAAACCGCTCTAGAATCTCCAGGTCAGCTTCCAGGAACGGTTCATTGGCACTGCTCCCCACAAACAAGACGGCTTCCACACCGTCAGCCTGTTTTAAGGGGACGGCAACAAATGTTGAAAAACGATTGGGGTGTGAAGAGCCAGACCAGGGAGAATAATCGTAGGCAATCTGGGAGCGACCTGAATGAATAACAGCGCCTACAACATCGTCGGAATTGGGGAGCTGGCTCCCAATAAGTTGGTCGGGGAGCTTGTAAGTCACAGCTAACTCCAGCTGGTTGAGGTAAGGTTGGTTGATAAACAGGCCACCGGCTGTACAGTTAACTAACTCCGCCCCCAACCGGACGACTTCTTGGAGCAGCCTGGCCGTCTCCTTCACTGCACGGATATTGCGGGAAGCCTCGTCCAGGGTAATCAGAAGCTGCCGGTGGCGTTCGGCCAACTCATGGAGGTGTATCTGGTCAATGAGAACAGCCGTCTGGTTGGCGATGGCTGAGGCCAGTTCCATACGGCCTTCAGGGAGCAACACCGGTTTCCAATCCCCTAAGCACAACAGGCCGACCAACCTATCTCTGGTTCTGAGGGGGATTAAAACAAGAGATTGGATAAGTTCGCCCACGCCTGGGTAGTTGAACCATTCCTGGAGAAGCGGTTGATTTTCCTCTTCTCTGGCTCCGATGAGTGTGGGGGTACTGCTTCTTAGGAATTCGGCCAGCGCCGGCCGGTCCGGCAGAAGGATGTTCTCCTCCAGTTCAGGATGCCAGTTAAGCTTCTCCCTCGCTGCTTCGTTTAGATACACTGACCTGGCCAGAAGGAGATGGTCTTTCTCGCTCAATAGGTAAACACGGCAGAAAGCTGTTTCCATCAAGGTGGTCAGCATTTGGGCCAGACTATGGAGGCCGTCTGTTAGATTTCTAGCCTGAGCGACGATATTGCTGGCCCGCAAGAGCAAATCGACACGCTGCTCAAAGTCCTTTATAACCCGGAGGTCTTCAAAGTAGCCCACGCTCCCAACTTGCCGGCCCCGGCCGTCGTAAAGCCAGGTCACGGACAGGCGAATTGGGACCTGTTCTCCGCTCTTGCTACGGACAAAGGTCTCGTAATTGTCCAGTTTGCCGTCTGGTCTCGAACGGAGTAACGCTCCGATACGGGTTGGTTCCTGGGGATCTGCATAGAGGAAGTCTACTTGGGCACCCAATACTTCTTCAGGAGTGTATTTCAAGATTGTCTGGGCTTGAGGATTGTAAGCATTTACCTGGCCGTGACTGTCAATGGCTACGACCCCATCAGGCGAGCTGGCAATGAGCCGATCCCGATGGTCTTTTTGCTCACCCAATTGGAGCATTAACTCCGAGGCGGTAATCGATGCCACCACTTTATCGGCGAAAAGATGGAGGATCCACTCGTCCTCCTTGGAAAATTGCTCGGCGCGAGTGGCCAAATCGTTCTTGCCTTTCTTATTGTCAACCCGCAACAGCCCGATAAGTTCCCCGGATTGTCTGGTTAAGGGAATGGCCAACAAGGAGTGACAATGTCCTGAGG
>JBAPRX010000324.1:0-5026 GCA_049281335.1 Promineifilaceae bacterium (SeqCode) | reverse complement strand
TAAACTTAATGGCATTGTGAAGCAAATGCTGCACCGCCTCAATCAGCTTCTCCTGGTCGCCATAAGCCGGGCGCAGATTGCCGATGACGGCCAGTTCCACCTGCACTCGCCGGGCTTTCGCCATTGCCGAAAGGTTTTGAATAGCCTGCCGGATAACCTCGTCCATATGGAGCTTTTCATAGGTGAAGGCATGCTGCCTTTCCACGCGGGAGACGGCTTGAATCAGGCTGTTTACCAGTCCCTTAACCTCGCCGGTCGTTTCAACCAGCGTCCCCAACTTTTCCTGCTCCTCATTATAAGAGGCTGACTGTTCCAGAGTGCGTAGTTCCTCCTCAATTTGGGCCAGCGGCTTCCGCAGTTCGGGCGAAATGAAGTCGAGGAAGCGGTTATTCAAAGCAACCAGTTCTAATAAATATTGCTTGTCCCGGCTGAGGGCCTGGTTTTCTCGGAAGATGTGCTTGTTAAGCTGGTGCAGGTTGGCTACCTGTCGGGCCTGGGCCAGCACAGGGCTGATCTGAACGGCAATGGTTTGAAGAGTTTCAAAATCGTGCTGGTTATAGGGCTGGTCAAAGGTTTTACGGCCGACAGCGAGCAAACCGGTCAGAGTACGGCCGTTTTTAAGCGGAACGAAAGCCATTCGCTGCCAGCGCTGGATAACCTGCTGCTCCTGCTCAACCAAATGTTCAAAGTTGGCATGGGTATCAATGTCATATTGGGTCAGGGGCATCGAATTTTCACGGAGATGGCTGACAAAGGGGCTGTTCGCTTCAAACGTTACCGGCAGCAAAATGACCTCTTTCTGGTTTGCTAACGGCCGAAACAAGGCGCTGCCCCTCGGCCCCGTTTCCACCATCATAATCCAGGCGTCCTCGACCTCCAGATACTTGTTGACCAGATTCAAGATAAACTGGCCCACAATCTCCGGCTCCAGAAGGCCGTTAACCACTTCGCCTTCATCGAGCAGTAGTTCAATCGGCTTGGCGCTGCCGGAAAGGAAGAGGCGGGTGCTGATATAATTGACCACCGTATAAACGACGGTAATGAGCGCGGCAAAGATCGCCACCGGGAAAATCGTCAGTCCCGACAGCCGGGAAACGCCGTTTTGGGTAAGGTAAAAGGAGACAGCCAGCCAGATGATGGCAAAGACGATAATCGAGCCTAAGACCCGGCTCAAGACCCGCCTGGTTGCCAGTTGGAAATCAGGAAGCTGACTGCGAACCAGGCTTACGGCCCCTAATATGGCCGCCAGCAAAGTTGTCAGCGCTCCAAACTGATGCAGCACCAGGTCCCGCGACAGTCCCATCCCACCGCCAATGGCAAAGACGGTCAAAGCAACCAGCCAGTAATAAAGCTGGTTGCGATAGAGCGGGCCGGAGATACTTCGAATGGCCCGTTGAGTCGCCAACCAGCCAAAAACAGTTGGCAGCAGCCAGGTAATAACCCAAACCACCACCCATATCTGCGAGAGGCGGATGGAAGTACCGCCAATTCTGAATATGGGGAGGGTGTAAGGCCATCCAGGGTGAAGGGCAACGGCAGCCAGCCACAGCAGAAATAAAGAGCGTCGGGTAAATTGTATCGAACGGGAGTCCAACCTCAGATGGCTGCATGTGGTCAAAAAGAGCATAAAGGGCAGCAGGCTCAAAGCGTGTTGGCCGATGGCCCGCCAGGTATAAGCAGCGTTGGCCGGGATGGAAGTTCCGCTGTAAAAGCTCAAAGTGCTGCTGGCCCATATAGCGGTCATTAGCAGCGCCCCCGCCCAATACAGGAAAACCTGGGGACGAATTTTCCTCAGGCGCAGTGAATAAAAGATCAGCAACAGAAAACTGACCGGCAGCAAAGAAACAAGGATGAATTGCTGAAGCAAACTCATTGCAGTGTAGTTTTCCCAATATTTATCCCAAGTTTATCCCAAATTAACTTTTGGGATAAATTTGGAAAATTGAAGTTACTTCAAAATGTAATAAGTCCCTTTTTTGGAACCGATTTTCAATAACAGTCCCCGCTCGACCAAATCTTTCAGGTCAAGACGCAGGGTTTCGGCCGATACATCTTCACACAGCCGCTGGTATTCTCGGTTGGTGATGCTGCCGCTTTCGCGGACGAAGTTCAGCGCCACTGCCTGCCGCTCGTTCATGTTGCGCGTCCAGGCGGGCATCGCTTTCCGTTCCCGATTGTTTGAAAGCGTCACGGTAAAAGAGTAGGGCGTCGCGTTAAATTTTGGCGGTGGATGACCGGACTGTACCATCTCCTCTATCATACGGTCAATTCCCAATCCTAACTCTTCAATATACCCCCACTGGAA
Source organism: Promineifilaceae bacterium (SeqCode) (assembly GCA_049281335.1). Taxonomy (GTDB): domain Bacteria; phylum Chloroflexota; class Anaerolineae; order Promineifilales; family Promineifilaceae; genus JAKEFB01. The sequence goes on along the minus strand of JBAPRX010000324.1, from coordinate 2,721 downwards.
CAGGCCATTTACCAACCGGGGATTCCGAGAAAAATGCTCTTCCACAATGTTATCTACAGTGACGTATCCAGGCAATCCACCGGGGCTAATTACCTCCATCCGGTCGCTGTACATCCGTACCTCGATGCGACGGCCGCTCAAGCGATAATCCCGATGGCCGACGGCGTTGACCAGGGCTTCGCGGACGGCAAAAGGCGGGTATTCGGTCAGCTCTTCCCGCTCCAATTGGTTCACGACCGCCCCGACCCGCATCTCTTCCCAGACGATGTTCCAGGTTCGCTCAACAACCCGCGCCAGAGGACCGTTGATTTCGGCGCGTCGGCCGTATCCCGCGCCACCTTCTTCGCTGCGTGGTTCGGTGCTGGGGAATTTGACGAAGACAACACCGCTTTGAGGCAAAAAAGCCTGGGGGTTCTTGCCGAACAGCAGCATACCGGCCACTGTCGGCCGTCCTTCGGTGTCAATCGCCCCAATTTCAAAGAGCAAGGAGGAGAGCGGCCCAATCTTGGAGACGCCCCGCTGTTCCCGGCGGGCCAGATATTCGTCCAATATCTCCTGGTCAAAATCGTCCTGGGTGGCTCCGGCAACATGGTCGGCCTCAAAGTCGGCCGCAATTTTGCTGTTTGCCAGGCGGCTGATTTCGTTGCCGCTCAGGAGGCGGTTTTCGCCTCCGCTGCGAATGAGAACACGGCCGTCTTCCAGGCTGTGTAGTTCGGGGCTGCGGCTAACCTGGATGCCGACCAGCGGCCCTTGAGGTGTTTCGACTGGCTGCCAGCGGCTGACAACGGGGGGCTTGCACATTTCGGCCGCGACCTTCAGTGCCCCTTCGGCTTCATCATCCCAGATCGGGTCAGAGGGACGGCCGTTTTCTTCCAGCCCCAAAACTATCAACCCGCCATCCCCGTTGGCAAAGGCCACCAGGCATTCCGCCATGACATCCGGGTCGGCTTCAGGCAGAAACGCTAATCGTTGTCCCGGTTTTTTGTTTTTCAAAGGCAACTGCACTGCCATACCTCCAAAATCATAAGGAAGTATAGCAGAAAATAGGGGAAGCATAGAAGTATGGCGAGATATGGGGAAGAAAAATAATTAATTTGTGAATGGTTGAATTTGTGAACGGTTAATGAGGCATTACTTGAATGGCATTATGAATAAACTCAAACCCCCTTTGGTATCATTACCTTTTCCGTTGTCCAACTCCGTTAATAATTCAACAATTCAGGAATTCACCAATTAATTATTGGACTCTATCCCTTCGTAGGCGGCCATGGCGGCACCGATGATGCCGGCTTCGTTGCGGAGTTTGGCGGGGACGACTTTGGCCTTGACCGTTAGGAGGGGGATAAATTTGTCATACTTTTTGCTGACGCCGCCACCCACGATGAATAAATCGGGGGAAAAGAGGAATTCGAGGTGGTTCATGTATTTGTCCAGCCGGGTTGCCCATCGTTTCCACTTCAAGTCTTTGTCTTCTCGGACTCTGCTGGAAGTATAATTTTCGGCGTCAACTTTGCTGTTTCGCAGGTAGAGGTGGCCCAGTTCGGTATTGGGGACGAGTCGGCCGTTTACAAACAAAGCGCTTCCGATCCCCGTTCCAAGCGTCAAGAGCAGGACAATCCCTTGTTGTCCTCTGCCCATGCCAAAGCGCATTTCGGCCGTTCCTGCCGCGTCGGCGTCGTTCAACAACACAACCGGACAGCCAGTTCGCTCGGCGATTCGCTCCTGCCCCGGAAAGCCAATCCAGCCATCATCTACATTTGCGGCCGAAAGGACAATGCCGTTCTGCACAACAGCCGGAAAGCCAACCCCGACCGGCCCCTGGTAGTCGAATCCTTCAACAATCTGGCCCATAACGTCAATCATAGCTGCAGGCGAGGCGGGTTGGGGCGTATCAATCCGGTGCCGTTTACTGACCATCTTGCCCTTTTTTATATCGACCAACGCGCCTTTGATGCCCGATCCGCCAACGTCAATGCCTAGAATCATTCTGCTCTCCAGATAAGAATAGCCACGAATTAACACGAATATTCACGAATTATTCGTTGATTGTACCAAAAAACTCTTAAGGTGTGACTATAAATGGACAGCCTTAGCCATAGTTGAAAAATCCGTTCTTTGCTGCATAATTGCCAATAGAAAGCCAATCGTCTCGTTTTGGCCTGTTGAGCCATGACAGCTAACGATTAAAGAGCGGGCCAACAACATTGCAATCCAAATCATGAAGATTTGCCGGCAAAAGGGGATATAAGATGCGCTTCCATAAGTTAATCGCTGTCGTTTTACTGAGCCTATCGGCCGCTTTGTTGTTGGTGCGAGGTCTGGCGGCGGGGGTAGTGGCCGACGAGGGTCCGGCGGAGGGCTTCATCTCTGTCTGCCCGGAGGGGCCGCCAAGCTGTGATTTTGATACTATTCAGGGCGGCATTGACGCGGCCGTATCCGGAGATAGTGTGCTTGTGGCTGCGGGAACGTATACGGGCCAGCTTCAGTTGAAGGATGGGGTCACCATCAGCAGCAGCACCGGCCTGAGCGACACGATTATTACGGCGGCCGATGGGCCGATTGTTTCCGGTGAGAATCTGAGCGCGGCTATATTGGGTTTCACCTTACGCGGGCCGGGTGTTATGACGACCGCCACCGGCATCCTGTTAGAAAACGGTTCCCTGCTCCTGAAACAGGTAGCCATTCATTCGCTGTCCGGTCGTGACTTTGCCTCAACCGGGT
>JBAPRX010000323.1:0-2206 GCA_049281335.1 Promineifilaceae bacterium (SeqCode) | reverse complement strand
TGTCTGAAGCAATACGTTAATGTTGTACCTTCAGGTTCGGCCGTCTCCCCCTGCTTTTGAAGAGGATAGGACGTATAAGGGGAGCGAAATTTGGGGTCCCGGATTTAGAATCACCAGAGGAAAGGCTCCCTCCCGGAATTGAAACCAACACTTCGGTCGCCAGAAGAACACCAGAAAAATCAGTTAGAGATAGAAGTGCCGGTCAGGCATTGAAACCGCTCAGATGTTCGCTTCGCGTCGCTTTTGCAAAACACGCTGGATGGCCCGCAGGTTGATAAGCAGGTAAATGAGAGTGTTCTGGTTGGCGATGGCTAACTGGTTACGCAGCTTGGGCCGCTCAATGCCGAGGTTGACGGCCTGGGAAAAGACGCGCTCGACAGCAGTTCGTTGGTCATAGACTTGTTTGTAATCTGGACTCTGTCTATCAAGCTGGTGACGGATGCGGCTGCCAGGGGTGTCAGCCAGATGAGAGGCGCAGCCACCTTTCGGCCACTGCTTATGGTTAATAGGACAGGATTGACCGTTGGGTTCGGGAAAAAGAAGGGGACAAACATGCTTGGCTCGGCGGTAAGGGATAATAGCCGTCGTGCGGTCGTTGTAGGTGAACTTCAGCGGCATCGGCAGCCCGGCTGAACAAAGCGGCAAGCCTTCCTCATTGAACTGGCGATGAACGTTTTGGCGCCCCTTCTGGCTAAAGGGAACGGCCGCAAAGCCATCGTGGTCGGGGCTGTGGAAATAATCGTACACATAAAAGGCGTCATAGGCCGCGTCAAATGCCCCATACAAGGGCTTGAACCCCAAGCGGCGTTCAACCTGTTCCATGAGTGGGAAGAAGTAGTGAACGTCCCCTTTGTCAAAGGTTTGAGTCATTTCGGCTAGGACAAACTCACCCCAACCAGTCACTTTGGCAGCCACAACACCGGAAGCGTAACCCCAATAAAACTCGCCAGGCGCAATAGACAGCCCTTCAGCCGGGACACTTTCCTTCGTTGGGGTAGCAACTCTGCGATTGTGCCGACGTTTGCAGCCCAGTTTGCAGTCTGAATCACCAACCGGCTGGCAGCTTTTGTCGAAACGGCCTTCCTTAATATAGGCTTTGGGATTGTTCTCCTTAACCCAGGCCAGAATGGCTTTGGTGTCCATCGAAATCGTCTGGCCGAATTCACCTGGTAGCAACCTTTGCAGGTGATGTACCTGTCCATCCAGCAAAGCTTGGAGCGCCGGGTTCGGAATTTCACTCAGCAAACGATTGAAGTGGCGGCGAGTTGGCAGACTCTCCTCTGGATTAAAGCCATATCGGCTATGCCGGTCAGCTACCAGGGGAAAGCCCAACGCCCACAGCAATGCCGGATGGGCAACCAGGAACTGCCGCAAGTGACCGGTAGAGCGGAAGCCAAAATGCAGTTTGACCAGGAAGGCCCCGATGTAAGCCGACAGCGGCACCGGAGGTTGTCCGAACCAGCGTCGAGTGGCCGGGAGCGGCAATCGCTCCCAATCCAAGAGACGGAATTGTTCAATAATTGGCCCGGTGACAGCACAATCCTGAACAAATCCCGGCAATTGTCGGTTAAACCAGGCCAACCGGGGCAGGTAGCTGGTCTGCCAACGAGAAAGGTAACGATGACGCCAGCGAGTGGTGACCCGCTTAGACAGGGTGCGAAGTGTGTTAGAATTAGGTTGTTTCATTTGGAAGTCCTCCGAAAAAGGTAAATGGTGTTCTGTGGCAAGAACAGTTTACCCTAAGTGGACTTCCTCTTGAACCCGCCCGTCCCTCTCCCCTAAGTGCCTCCCCGGTGTGAAAACGGGACGCGAAGCTTTACAGGTCTCGTTTAAGTGGGACTCATGAGTCGATCGACGAGACACGGGTCTCAAAAAACGGGACGTGATTTTCAATGGGGTCTCGTTTTTTTGGACATGTGCTACAATATTTGGGACGTGAGTCTCATAAAACGGGACCCGATTTTCACCGCGTCCTATCCTCCCAACGGGGATGGAAACCCTTAAGATCGGAATATATGACCTCCCCCAAATCATCGTCCGAACACCCCCCAATCCCCAACGGGGATGGAAACTCCTTCCGGGACAGGCGCTTTGCTGGCCGTTCTGCCAGTGGTCAGAACACTCCCCAATCCCCAACGGGGATGGAAACGTCCGGAACCAGCTCTGCGCCATTTTGTCCGCCCACGGTGTCAGAACACCCCCCAAT
>JBAPRX010000322.1:0-2494 GCA_049281335.1 Promineifilaceae bacterium (SeqCode) | reverse complement strand
ACGTCAACGGGAGCGCGGCAGCCGTTGGAAGGGGTTGGGGATTTGTGCCGGGAGTTTGACTGTCTCTTGTTAGTAGACACGGTAACCAGTCTGGGCGGCGTTCCTTTGTTCCTGGATGACTGGAAGGTGGATGTGGCTTACAGCGGCTCCCAGAAATGTCTTAGCTGCCCGCCGGGATTAGCTCCCTTGACATTGGGGCCAAGAGCGATGGAGAAGTTGAACGGCCGTACCACCAAAGTCGCCAACTGGTACCTTGACATGAGCGCGGTCAGCAAATATTGGGGCAAGGAGCGCACCTATCATCACACCGCGCCGATCAATATGAATTACGGCTTTCGGGAAGCGCTGCGGTTGGTGGCGGAAGAAGGGCTGGAAGCGCGTTGGGCCAGACATCGGGAGACGGCCGAACTTTTCTGGGACGGTCTGGACTCTATCGGCCTTTCCTGTCACGTACCGCATGATAACCGCCTGCCAAGCCTGACAACCGTCCGGGTTCCCGACGGCGTTGACGCCAAAGCGGTGGCGAGGCGATTGTTAAACGAGTACAACATTGAAATTGCCGGAGGCTTCGGCCAACTGGCGGGCAAGGTCTGGCGCATAGGGCTGATGGGCTTCAACAGCCGTCGTGAAAACGTCGTTTTGTTGTTAGAGGCACTGTCACAGGTATTAGAAGCATAACGGTAGGGGCGGGTACAAGACCCGCCCAATCAGGTATTGGTAGGGGCGGGTTTCAAACCTGCCCTTACAGGCATATCCTCACAGGAAAGGTGGCTTAAAAAATGAGCGGGAAGGATGGTTTAGCGGAGTTTTTGAATGAGGTTGGAAAACGGGTAGACGGGGAACTGCGAACTGATACCTACAGCCGGACGTTGTACAGTACAGACGCCAGCATTTACCAGATTATGCCGCATGGGGTCTTGATTCCCCGTTCGGCCGATGATGTCCAGGCGGCGGTTGAACTGTCCCACAAACATCAGGTTCCTATTTTAGCACGGGCGGGAGGCAGCAGCCTGGCCGGTCAGGCCATCAACGAAGCGCTGGTCATTGACACGAGCCGCCACCTGGATCAGGTGCTGGAAGTCAACCGGGAAGAACAGTGGGTGCGTGTCCAGCCCGGCATTGTCCTCGACGAGTTAAACGCCTACCTCAAACGGTATGACTTGCAATTTGGCCCCGACCCCGCCAGCAGCAACCGGGCCTGTATGGGCGGCATCGTCTCCAACAACTCCACCGGCAGCCACTCTATTAAGTACGGCATGACGGCCGATCATGTTCTGGGCATGAATGTCATCCTGAACGACGGCACAACGACTTCCTTCGGCCCAATGGATACGGCCGAACTGCGCCAGCGACAGCAGCGATCAGGGTTGGAAGGGGCTATCTATCGCCAGATTAGCGATCTGATTGCTGATGATCATAATCAGGAAATTATCCAGGCCGGAACGCCTCGCCACTGGCGGCGCTGCGGCGGCTATAACCTGGATCGCTTCCTTGATGAAGGGGCGTCCTTCCTCTGGCCCCAGGATCGCCGCTTTAATCTGGCCAAGCTGGTCTGCGGCGCGGAAGGGACGCTGGCAGTGATGACCGAGCTAAAGCTGAACCTCGTTCCTGTGCCGAAGATGACCGCCCTGGCAATTGTCCATTTTAATGAACTGAAGACGGCCCTGGAAGCCGTCCCCATTCTTTTGGAGGTGGAACCGACGGTGGTCGAGTTGATTGACCACCTGGGGCTGACGTTGAGCCGGGAAGTGCCGCAGTATGCCCGGCTGCTGGAAAGATTTGTGGAAGGACGGCCGAACTGTATCCTCATTACCGAATTTTATGGCGAAAGTGAAGCCGAACTTCAGATGAAGGTTGACCGCCTGAAGACCCACATTGAGCAGAGAAATGTTGGGGCGACCTTTGTGAAACCGGCCTTTGATCGGGAGTTACAGAAGGATATCTGGACGGTTCGGAAGGTGGCCTTGGGCTTTTTGATGAGCATTAAGGGTGATTTTAAGCCGATTCCCTTTATTGAGGATGCGGCCGTTCCGGTCGAGCATCTGGCTGAATATGTGATGAAGATTGAACGGTTCTGCAATGATCTGGGGACGGATGTGGCCTACTATGCCCATGTCAGCGCGGGCTGTTTGCATATTCGGCCGTTGATCAACACCAAGAAAGCGGAAGAAGTCGCCAAGCTCTCCTCCATCATTGATTTCACGGTGGATTTGCTGCACGGGTATGGTGGCTCTCTCTCCAGCGAACATGGAGACGGCCGAGTCCGCAGTTGGGCCAATGAACGCTTCTTTGGCCCCGACCTCTACGGCCTCTACCGGCAGGTAAAAGGCATTTTTGACCCGGAGAATAGGATTAATCCGGGCAATATCGTTAATTCTCCGGCCGTTTCGGAACATCTCCGCTATGGGGAGAATTACCGGGTCATTCCCTTGAAAAACATCGTTGATTTTAGCCACGAACAGGGCTTTGAGCGGGCGGTTGAGATGTGTAACGG
>JBAPRX010000321.1:0-4877 GCA_049281335.1 Promineifilaceae bacterium (SeqCode) | reverse complement strand
GTATCAGGATGGAAAGTTGGTTCCGTAAAAGCCGGAAACTGTGCTTCTCCTTCAACTGCCGCCCGCACCTCATTGACATAATGTGAGACAAAAGCCTCGCTCAAGAAATAATGAATGGCCTCCTCGGCCGTTTGTTCCGCAATCGCCGTATCCCAAACAGGTCGAGCACGGGTCGTCGCCGCCATCGCCTCATAGATCAACTGCATATAACGAGTCGAACCGTGCGGAAAAGCCGACAGGTCAAATTCACTGAGCAATTTCAAGGTGAAGGCTGTCAGTGCCCCACCGCTTGAGCTTGGAGGGGGGAGCAAAATTTCATACTCTCGATAGCGCAGCCGAATAGAAGGCAGTTGGTAGACTTCGTATTGTTCCAGGTCTTGCGCTGTCAACAGACCGCCGTTCGCTGCCTGATCATCTACGATAGCCTGGGCCAATCGGCCGTTCCTGGCAAACCCCATCCCCTCATCGGCCAATTGTTCCAGCGTCTCCGCCAGATCAGGAATAAGGAGATGGTCATACGGCTGAATAATTCGGCCGTTTTTCTGAAAAATCGCTCGCATTTCCGGCGTATGCGTGTAGAGCGGCCGCAATAAGTCGCAGGTATCAGCCTGGAAAGGCGCAATAGGCAGCCCCTCCTTCGCCAACCGAATAGCTGGTTGAAGAATCGTAGATAGAGGAAGACGGCCGTGATCCGCCGCCATCTGACACAGACCAAAAATATTACCCGGCACAGCTACTGACCCACGTCCCAGATAAAACTCCTGAGTCGTTGGCCCAAAATCAATCATCACCTTTTCAAAATCAAGCGCGTCTATCGGCCGATTATTACCCAATCCCGGCATAGCGCTAAAAAAGTCGTAGGTAATTGCCCCACCGTGTTTCGGGTCAAATATTTGAGCAATCCCACTGCCACCTAAATGCACCACCCCAATTTCTGCAATAAAAGAAGCAAAAGCAGCTCCAACGGCCGCATCAATCGCATTCCCACCCTGTTCCAATAATGCCGCTCCGGCAGCAGCCGTTTCCTGGTCACCGGCAGCGATGACCCCTCTATGATTTCCCATAAAACTTGTCCTTCATCTATGTGCGTAATTTATGTGCGTAATTTTTGTATTGTTCCTGTGGTCAGCCGAACACCTAATATGCCTCAAACACTAATAAGCTTTCCACCTTTGTTTATCACATCCGCCAGTTGGGAACAATCGTCCCCTCAAGTTTACCTCAGACACGGCCGAAAAAGGATTGACAAACTATTCTTGATTGTTGTATCATTACCATTATTAAAAATGGTAATGATACCAATAATTATAACCCGATTCTGTTTTCAAGCGAGATGCTGCGGATCAACAACATCCCACCCAAAAACAATCATTCATGATAATTTGTGTAAACTCCTGGCTCCTTTCCTTATTCTATCTTTGTGCCCTTTGCCTCTTAGCGCCTTAGCGTCTTTGCGTGAGTTATAGAGGGAACAACATGAATAGAGGTTCAACATCATGAATAACGATTTCATTCTTGCCATTTTTCCTCTGCGTCTTTGCCTCTTTGCGCCTTTGCGTTAAATTTTCTTCAAAGGAGTAGTTATTGATTAGCAAAGCAGAACTCATCATCCACCCTATAAGACTGCGGATTGTTCGCACCTTGCTCTTCGGCCCCCAAACAACCCAAGAACTGGCCGAGCAGTTGCCTGATGTCCCCAAATCCTCCCTCTACCGCCACTTGAGGCTGCTGTTAGAAGGCGAAATGATCGGCATTGCCGAAGCCCGATTGGTGCAGGGGATTCAGGAAAAGGTCTACGAACTGGTCCAGATGCCACATCTCAGCCGGCAGGAATTCGCTGAATTATCGGCCGAAGAACATCTTCGCTATTTCACAACCTTCATGGCGATCCTGTTGCAAGGCTTCGCCGATTACCTGGCGGCCAATCCCGATTTCCAATCAGACCTTGTTGGCTACAACGAAATTGCAGTTTGGGCAACGCCGGAAGACTTTGACAGATTCAACCAGAAACTAGGCGCAGCAATACTCCCGCTCATGCGGCAAGAAAAAGGAAACGGCCGTCACCAATACAAACTGGCAACCGTCGTCTACCCAATCCCAGAAAGCGCCAAAACGGAGTAAACCAACCAATAATTCGTTGCTAACTCTACAGAAGGTTACATACCATGTCCGAAAAAGATCTCCAACTACTAAAAGATTTAATACCATACCTGATCCCCATCATTATTATTCAATACGCCCTGGTGATTGCCGCCATCATTGACCTTGCCAGACGAGAAAAGACACGCGGCCCCAAGGTGGCCTGGGTGTTTATCATCCTGATCGTTAATTTCATCGGCCCCATCCTCTACTTTGTAATCGGCCGAGATGAAGGATAACCAATGAACGCCATTCGCTGTCAGGGGCTAAGTCGCACCTACGGTTCTGTAGAAGCCTTAAAGCCCCTTGATTTAGAGATACCCACCGGAACTGTTTTTGGCTTCCTCGGCCGTAATGGGGCCGGAAAGACCACAACCATTCGCCTGCTAACCGGGCTGGCACGGCCGACTTCCGGTAAAGCCTGGGTCGCCGGTGTCGAAACAACCGACGGCGAAGACATCGCCCGCCGCCAATTCGGTTACTTGCCCGAAGAACCGGCCTTCTACACCTGGATGACTCCCGTAGAATTCCTTGATTACGTCGGCAAACTCTTCTTCTTAAACGCCAAAGATCGCCGCCAGCGCATTGATGAACTGCTAGAACTGGCAGGATTAGCCGACGTCAAAAAACGACATATCCAAGGCTTTTCGCGGGGCATGCGCCAGCGTTTAGGGCTGGCTCAAGCTCTCATTCACAACCCGCCCGTCCTCTTTCTCGACGAGCCAACCAGCGCCCTCGACCCCGCTGGACGGCGAGAGGTACTCGATCTAATAGAACAACTTCGGGGCGAAACGACCATTTTTCTTTCCAGCCACATTCTGGATGACGTTGAAAAGGTCTGTGACACACTCGGCGTCATTCGCCAGGGCGAACTGCTCCTTGTCACCGGTCGGGATGAACTGCTTGGGCGATATGCCCCAGACACAGCTTTGATTGAGTTTGAAACGGCCGAAACAGCACCCCTGCTATCAGACCTACAGACAAAAACCTGGGTCACCAACATCCAACAAGAAGACAAAACCCTGCGCGTCACCGTCAACGACCTCCAGACTGCCAGGCAAGCGCTCCTCCCCCTCGTCGCCGCCCAGGGCATCCCCGTCAACCGCTACGAGTGGCTGCGCCCAACCCTGGAAGACATCTTCCTGTCCCTAAGCGAATAAAAGTGCCTGGCACTACATTCAAATACAAGTTTCTTTCAAACACGCAATATTCATTAAAAACCAACAGTGCCTGGCACTTCCAACATCAGGTAAATAAATGATCTACCTCCTATTCACAATATCAATCTTCATCATGATCACCCTCCCCATCATCGCGGCCGTCTTTTGGCGTCGTCGGTTCCGTGTTCCCTGGCTCTACTTCTGCGTCGGTATCCTTACCTTTTTGGGAGCGCAGGCCGTTCATATTCCCTTCAACAACCTCTTAGGAAAACTGGGCTGGCTGCCACAACTGCCCGCTGAAGGTGGGCAGTTAGTCCAGGCCGCCATCATTCTTGGTCTAACGGCCGGATTAGGCGAAGAACTGGCTCGCGCCATCGGCTATCTAATCGTGAAAAAGGCCAGACGGTTCGAGGATGCCGTCCTCTTTGGCCTGGGACATGGCGGCATAGAAGCCATGATATTCGGCGGCGTCTCTCTTGCCGCCAGCGCCGGACTCTTCTGGTTTGTCCAACACGGCGGCACCATTCCGGGCGCAACGGCCGACCAACTCTCAGCCCTGAACGAACAGTTCAATCTGATTATCCAATCTCCCTTATTGTCGCTGGTGGCTGTTGTCGAACGACTGATAGCCATGACCCTCCACATCGTCCTCTCCGTCATGGTGTTACAGGCCTTTTCCCGCCGCAAGTGGTTCTACCTCGTCGCAGCCATCCTCTATCACGCTGTCGTAGATGCCTCGGCCGTTTACGTCGCCCAACAGATAGAGAACACATGGCTCGTGGAAGGACTACTGGCCTTACTGGTTGTTCCCGGCCTGATCTGGCTCTGGCGAACCGGCAAACAGGCAGATTTACGGCCGTCTGAACATCTCGCCTCTCTCAAAGAGCAGTGGCCTTTGTTCACCGCTTCCCTATCGAAAGAACTCAAACAGCAGTGGCGAACCCGCCGATTTATCATTGTCGGGGCCGTTTTCATTGTATTCGGCATGATCTCACCCCTTCTGGCCCGCTTCCTGCCCCAAATCCTGGGCAGCGTGCAGGGCGCGGAGCAGTTTGCTGACTTGATTCCCGAACCAACCATCGCCGACGCCCTCGGCCAATACATCAAAAACCTGACCCAATTCGGCTTTATCCTGGCAATCGTTCTGGGAATGGGGGCAGTGGCCGGAGAAAAAGAGAAAGGAACGGCCGCCATGATTCTTAGCAAGCCCATGCCTCGTTGGGCTTTCATCACCGGCAAGTTTGCAGCCCAAACCATCGTTTACCTGGTTTCCTTCCTCATCGCCGCCGTGAGCGCCTACTATTACACCTATTTCCTTTTTGGCCCCCCGGCGGCTGGCCCATTCCTGTTGATGAACGCCCTTCTCCTCATCTGGCTGATGGTCTTTGTTGCCGTCACCCTATTGGGCAGCACATTAGGCAAAAGTACCGGCGGTGCGGCAGGCATTGCCGCCGTTGGCTCAATCCTCCTCCTGGTTTTGGGCAGCGTCCCGGCAGTGAGCCAGTTGATGCCCGGCGCGTTGGTCGGTTGGGCGGGGCAGTTAACCCTACCCGACATGCCGGTTCCCAGTGGTGGCGC
>JBAPRX010000320.1:0-1972 GCA_049281335.1 Promineifilaceae bacterium (SeqCode) | reverse complement strand
CCAACCGGTTCTCCTGGGCCATCGAGCCGGAAACGTCAATCACAAAAGTCAGGCTGGCAGACGGCCGTTCCGAAACCGGTACATCATACCCCTGGACTCCAATTCGGATGATATAAGTGCCATCATGGTGAAAGGGAGAGGGTGCGCCATCAGCAAAAACGGCAAAAGCAGTGTTCGAAGGCATCGAATATTCCTGGTCAAAGTAGTTGACGAATTCCTCCACCCGAACGGCGCCCGACGGTGGCAGCAGCCCATCCTGAACATAGCGGCGGGCGATGGTGTAAGAACCGGTATCTACATCGAGGGAAAAGGTCGAGAGATGATCTACGGCCGTAGACACAAACGGATTCACTCCATAGACCTCAAAGAAATTATCCGGCGGCATCGTCGGCTGCGGAACCGGCGTACTAAAATTTGGCACCACTGTCGGCAAAGGTTGGCTGGCAATCTGTCCATCCGGGGCCGCTTCAGCCGTTACCACAATTCCCTCGGTCACAATCCGAGTTACCTCCACCGCCTCCTCTGCCATTGCCTCTTCCGTCGGTTCTTCATAAACGGGGTTCATTGGAGGTTGAGTTGCTGGAGCCTCAACTGTAACTTCGACAACCTCCTCAGCTGCTTGGCAGGCAGCCAAAATATAAGCTGCCACAATAAAAATTATCATCAACTTTCTCTTGTTCACGGGTCTTCTCCTTTTAATTAATGCTGCCAAAAACTCTAGAAACCGGGTTTTTCCAAAAAACCCGGTTTCTTACAGCTTAAAGATTCAGGAGAAGTTCTGCTTGATAGCAAGTTGAACAGACGTTGACAAAGTTATGACAAAGCCCTAGCGCCCCAGCGCCTTGCACGCTGAGGTATGTTGCATTTCCTAAAAGAATGTCCGGTTTTGTCTAGTAAATGAGACATTTTTGAGTTCCTTCAGCAAAGTGCGCGAGGCGCGGACAGAAACCCGTCAAAGCGTATTCAAATTCAAATACGGACAAAACCAGGCGAAATTCTTTCTTGTTGGCGAGAAAACTAACCAAAAATGTCCAGGAGTATAGCAAGAACTAATCAACCAATTACTCCCACCAAATAAGCGGCCGTTAAATACAGCCGGTACTTGGCTTTCTCATCCAGATTGCCATACTTCAACGCCCCCAGGCAGCTCATATACAGCGCCAGATAATACTCCCGCAAATTGTCAGCATTAAACAAACACTGGCCCGCCATCTTTTCCAGCGCCCTTAATAATGGCCCACCCCCTTCTCGCAGCAAAGCCAGATATTCTTCGACTGTTTCAACCTGCGGCGTCAAAATATGGGCCACAATCTCGGCCGCCAGATGAGCAAAGTCAAAAAGGGGATGCCCATCCCGCGTATTGGCAAAATCAATCAACCAGACAAAGCCCCCCGGCCCCACCAAAATATTTTCCAGATTCAAATCGCCGTGAATGGGCGACTGCGTCCCGCTGACCTGTTCCGCCATCCGTTCTGGCAAAACGGCCAGCGGGTCCGGCAGACCCAGCAAATCAAAATCGGCCGTCCACGCCTTCAACAAACTGTCCCGTGTTGCCACAATCCGCCCCACCGCCCCCTCCGGCGCGGCCGTTCCCAGCCACCGCAGCCGCAAAGGAGCCTGTCCCGGCAGCCGCGCCCCTTCCAACGACAACCGCTGCCCCCCATCCTTCATTTCAACAACCCTAAAATTCGACAGCGCCACCAAATCTCCCGGCTGCCAGTCATAGTCCGCCGGACTGCCCTGACCATCAAACGGCCGTCCTTTCCCGGTCGCTGGCTCAAGGGTGTAATGAGAAGGCAGCTTGCGGTCATACTCTTGCAGCAGCAGGAAGGTATACGGCCGTCTCTGCATCCACCAGTTCGGCCCAAAGGTCCGAAACAGCTTCTCCAACAGCGCCGGGTCGCCCTTTTCCAGCAGTGATTGACGCAGGCTAATCGGCCGTTGTCCCGGTTCGCCAATGAAGGTGTAACGC
>JBAPRX010000319.1:0-2179 GCA_049281335.1 Promineifilaceae bacterium (SeqCode) | reverse complement strand
TCCTGGGCGAGATTATTCGCAAACGGCTCAACAACCCCGGTTTGTCTGACATCTTCCCCAACTACACCGTCACCGAAACCGGCCTCGCCGTCGCCCGCGCTTTGTAATCCACAACGTTAACCTCATCAACTCGATCAAAGAAATAAAACTCATTTTCTTGATCGAGTTGATCGACTTGGTAGTCAAGAGCGATTTACAATCTGGAGGAGGGACTGTATAATCTTCGTAATGAAGATTGGCTAAATGATTGAGATTGGTTCAATCTGCAAGATTGAACCAATCTGAGCGCTGCTATTATGTTAATGAAATATCCTGAAAAAGTACCCCGTTAGGCTCGATCCCCGCCTCTTATCTTTTCTCCTCCAACCGCCCCAATTGTGGGCCGGTTGGTTTTGTGTTTCCTAATTAACCACAATCTGATACGTCGTTGGTAATTACTTAATTACTCAATGGCTCCGTTACTCAACTTGGAGAAAAGATGTTCCACAAACTAAAAATCCAATCCATCCCCCGCCGAGAGGATGTGTCCGACCGGGTGATGGCCGTCAGTCTGGCAGCCCGGTTCATGGACGAAATACTAAGCGGTCTGCCCTCCGTCCTGATGCCTACCATTCGGGCTACCCTGCGCTTGAGCTATGTTCAGGTCAGTCTCTTGAGTCTGGCGCTGAACTACGTCGCGGCCGTTATTGAACCGATAGCCGGTCTGTTGATTGACATCTGGAAGCGCCCCTGGCTGATGGCTGGCGGCGCGGCCGTTATTGGGCTGGCAACGGCCGTTATGGGAGCCGCCCCAACCTTCGCCATCCTGGTGTTGGGCTTTGGCCTTTATGGTATCGGTTCCGGCCCACTGGCCCACACGGCCGATGTTGTCATGGTCGAAGCCTACCCCAATGCCCCCAGCCGTATTTACGCCCGCTCAACGGTGATTGATACCTTTGGGGCGCTGCTGGCTCCCCTGCTCGTCTCTATCACGCTCTGGCTGAACCTCTCCTGGCGCTGGCTGATGATTGGCCTGGGCCTTTCTGGCCTGGTGTACGCCATTCTCATCCTCCGAACCCGCTTCCCTCGGCCGTTAAACGGCGGCGATGAAGAAGAAGCGTTAAGCATCCGTCAGGTTATGAAGAAAAACCTGAAAGCGGTGCTGGCAAATCGAAATGCCAGAATATGGCTCCTCTTTCTCTTTGTCCACGAAGTGTCCGAAGCCCCGGTCCAATTTACCACCATCTGGCTGCGAGAACAGGTCGGGATGAGTCAGGCGCTCATTGGCATTTACGTCGCTCTGGAGATGGCGGTTGGCATTATCAGCCTTCTTTACCTGGACCGCTGGCTGGCGCGTACCAGCCAGCGCCGCATTATCCGTCTTGCTGCTCTGGGCGTTATGGTTCTCTATCCGGCCTGGCTTTTCCTGCCCGGCGTAGGAACTCGCTTTGCGCTGGCGCTGCCCCTATACTTCCTGACGGCCGTCTTTTGGCCTATCGGTAAATCCCAGTCTCTGGCAAGTATTCCCGGTAAGGGTGGGGCTGTTTCGGCCATTCACTCCCTGACCGCTCTCGTTCCGGTCGCCCTCTTTTTTGGCTTATTGGCCGAAGCGATTACACTTACCGGGGCTATGCTGGTTGTGCAGGTCGGCTCCATGTTGGGCATACTTATTTTGGCCTGGTGGATGCCGGAGTAGGGCGTAAAACGTAATGCGTAAGACATTGTTAGAAACCGGGTTTTTGTCAAAACCCGGTTTCTTTAGTCGAGTTGAGGATGGATTTTAAGCGGATATACAACAGCGAAGCGGCCCGGTATGACCTCCTTGTCAGCAGGGAAGATTATCAGGGGAATATCCTGCGGGCTTTGACCGAGATTCGGCCGTTGTCGGGCCTGGAAATTGTCGAATTGGGGGCAGGCACGGGGCGTCTGACCCGGCTGCTTGCTCCCCTGATGAAACATATGCTGGTGATGGATATATCGCCGCATATGCTTGAGGCGGCACGAATGCGGCAGGAGAATGGTCGCTGCACCTATGCCGTTGCTGAAAACGGCCGTCTTCCTGCTGCGGATTATTCGGCCGATCTTGCTCTGGCCGGTTGGAGTATTGGTCATTTGACCGGCTGGTATCCCGATGACTGGCCGGAACGAGTTGATCGCGTTGTCGGGGAGATGATTCGTGTTGTTCGGCCGAATGGAACGG
>JBAPRX010000318.1:0-2378 GCA_049281335.1 Promineifilaceae bacterium (SeqCode) | reverse complement strand
GGCTATTACCTTCCACCTCCAGTAACCTGGATTAAAAATAGTATACCATAATTCTAGAGGATTATCAAAACAACTCATGCTCCCTCAAGTTCATTATAGGTTTGATTACCCATAAAAGTAGCAGAATGGTTGATATACAAAACAGCAGGAACTGTTACTTTTGCCAGGGTGGATTGATACCCGACTTTGCCACGATTCCCTTTGTAGTCGAAAAAAGCGTTATTGTGGTGAAGGAAGTTCCGGCTTACGTTTGCTTACAATGTGGTGAAGCAATAATGGATAGTGAAGTAGCCCAGGTAGTGGATCAATTGCTTAAACGGGCATGGCAATCTGGTTTTGAAGTGTCTGTTATCACGTATAAGGAACCAGAACCAGCATTAAGTTGATTAGGCGTCAAGCTTGAAGAGGTAGCCTCGGCCGGGGATGGTTTGGATGTATTGGGGATCGGCCGCGTTGGGTTCGATCTTGACCCGCAGGCGGCGGACGAGTTGGGCCAGGCTGCTGTCCCGGACGCCTTGTTCAAAGATTTCGTCTTCGGGCCAGACGGCCGTGATCAGTTCGTCTTTGTCACAGACTACGTTGGGGTGGGCCTGGAAGTAGTCGAGTAACAGCTGCTCTTTGGCCGTCAGTTGGGCGTCGGGGATTTGCAGCCCTCGGCCGGTCTGGAGCAGGGGGTGGTTGGCAAGTCCAGAGAGGGCCAGATGTTGGTCGGTTGGGTCGTCTTTCCAGAATTCGTTGACCCGCGCCTGAACGGCTGGATGTTCCTCTAATTCGTCGAATGCTGCTCCGGCGGCGTAGGCTTCTGACGCAGCCCGGAGGAAGGAGGGGTAACCTTTGGAGAAGGCGATCAGTTTGTCGGCTGCGGTTGTGTCCCAATCGAGGTTTTTTCTGGCAGCATAACGGCCGACATTCCAACGGGCATCACTTTCACTCAACGGTCCCAGCCAGATGGTGTTGGCGTGGAAGAGTTCGGCCAGTTCGTTTTCGACGGATAACGGCCGTCTGGTGGCGATGACGTAGGTTAGCTGGAATTTGTAGATGTCTCGCAGAGCGCGGAGGGCGTTGTAGATGGCCTGGTTTTGGGCATCGGGGTTGGTGAAGCGGTCAAAACGGTCGAGCAGGAGGGTCAGGTGGGTGGTTGGGGGCTGGAGAGTTTGGTAAACGGCCGATTCCAGAGCGTCCAGTTCTGCCAGGGCATCGCTGGCCGGTGGTTCGGTACTGCCTAAGGTGCGGCGGACGAGTCGCAGGAAGGCAGCGGGGGATTGATCCAGCAGCCGGTTGCAGTCTATCAATTGGAAGCGGTGGGTGGGGACGGCCGTGCTGCTTGCCATGAAGCGCATCAGGTTGCTCTTTCCTGCGCCGCTGAGGCCAATGACGGAGACGCATTCTCCGGCTCCGGTGGCGGCTAAAACTGCCTTGACTTCTTTTTCCCGGTAGGTTGTTGGATAGGATTCCCAGTCTGTCATGATTAAGCGTTTTGTTGTTTGACTATCGTGAAGACTTTTGTTGTTTGAGCTTCTATTATTGTGGCTGGTAGGATTGAAAAACAACAAAAGTCTAACGGGTGGTAGATAAAGCTGTCAATCTCTACTATACTTAACAAGTGAGATGTCTACCAGAACGCGCTGGCTGTTAGCCATTATTGGCTTGTTGATTATTTGTCTGGCCCTTGCAGGGCTGGCTTATTCGCTTTGGCCGCTGGCAGATACTCAGGAGCGCTTCATCGTTCCGGTTGAGATGATGGTTGTTATGCAAATCGGCCGATGGGGGTTGTTTGGGGGGTAAGCGTATGAAGATTCGTCTGTCTTTGACGCTGTTGGTTCTTATATTATTTCTCGCTGCTTGTGCCGGGGCTAGTGAAGAGGTCGAATCCACTCGTGTTGTTGAGTTGTCGCCAACCGTGCCAACTGAAGCTTCACCAGAGGAAGAGGTTGCGCCGACAGAAGAGCCAATGGAGGAGCCAACTGAAGAACCGGGACCGACAACGACACCTGCTGCACCACCAACGGCCATAACGACGCCAACCCCCATCATTGAAGAGCGCGTCGCGGAGGTCGAGTGGCCGCCGCGAATGCGGCTGGGTAATTCGGACACGGTTCGGCTGGCTGTGGTTCCCAATGAAGAGGGATTGACGATCACAACGGAGTTTCCCGAACATGAGATTGTTACTCAGACGGTGACATTGGAACAGCCTGCGGGGTATGATCTGGCGTTGGGGGCGCAGTTGGATGGGATTGGTTTTTCATTGTCGCCGGAGGGGGATCAGGTACAGGACTGGCAGGTGGATGAACCGATGGTGTGGCATTGGACGATTAGCCCGGAACGGAGCGGGCAGCACCGGTTGACGTTGACACTGACCCTACATCGCGTCCCTCAAC
>JBAPRX010000317.1:0-5337 GCA_049281335.1 Promineifilaceae bacterium (SeqCode) | reverse complement strand
GCATAAAGGGCATACAATTGGTCGGCGACTGAACGGTGGTCGTCTCGTGTTTCACCATTGCTAATGGCAGCATTCATCAATCGTGACAGTGAAGGGAGTACATCAATCGGTGGATGGATGCCTTTGCGGTGCATATCTCGGCTGAGAACTATCTGGCCCTCAGTAATATATCCGGTCAGGTCTGGAATGGGGTGGGTGATGTCGTCATCGGGCATGGTCAGGATGATAAGCTGGGTAACTGACCCCGGCATCCCTTGCAGCCGTCCGGCCCGCTCGTACAGGCTGGCCAGGTCGGAATACATATAGCCAGGATAACCGCGCCGTCCGGGAACCTCCTCGCGGGCAGCGGCCACCTCACGAAGCGCTTCGCAGTAGTTGGTCATGTCGGTAAGGATAACGAGGACGTGACGGCCGTGTTCAAAAGCCAGGTACTCGGCGGCGGTAAGGGCTGCACGGGGGGTGAACAATCGCTCGATAGCCGGGTCGTCGGCCAGATTCAAGAACAAGACGGTGTGAGCCATCGCGCCGCCGCTCTGGAAGCGGTGAATGAAGAAATTAGCCTCCCGGCTGGTGATGCCAATAGCAGCAAAGACGACGGCGAAGGGTTCGTCGTCGGCCGTTTCCTCAGTCAAAACGGCTGCCTGCCGGGCAATCTGGGCTGCCAGCTCATCGGCTGGCAGTCCGGCTCCTGAGAAGATAGGTAATTTCTGACCCCGCGCCAGACTGTTCAGGCCGTCAATGGCCGAAACGCCAGTCTGGATGAAGGCGGTTGGCACGTCGCGGGAGGCGGGGTTAATGGGCAGCCCGTTAATGTCCAGCGACTGGTCGGGGATATAGGATGGGCCGCCATCAAGCGGCCGTCCAAAGCCATCCAGCACCCGGCCGAGCATATCGAGGGAGACATCCAGCCGGGCAACGTCGCCGGTGAAGGTGGCTTTGGTTTTCACCAGGTCCAGGCCGGTGGTTCCGGCAAAGACCTGGACAACGCCCAGTTCTTGATCCACTTCCAAAACCTGGGCCAGGCGTGTTTCGCCGTCTGGCCCAGTGATGGCGACTATCTCGTTGTAGGCCACATCTTCAATGCGGTCAATGAAGACCAGCGGCCCGCTAATACGGGAGATGGTACGGTAGGATTTGGTGACCAGGGGCGGTAAATGCTGTTTCATAAGTGGTTCCGGTTAAAAGACAGGTTCAATTTCTCAAAGGGGTTGAGCTTATGGCTGCAAATGTGTCACAAACGGCCGAATGGAGGGATTGGAGCTTTTTGACGGCATCGGCGATGGGTAAATTCTTCATGCGGGCAATGTCGGCCGTTACCGGCATCTTCACTAAATCCTCCACCTGCGCTCCACGTTCAACCGCTTCTGCTGCCTGTTGGTGAAAGGTTAGAATAATCTTCAACATCCAGTACGCTTTCGGCAGCGGGCAAAAGCGGTCGATCTCATGGAAGGCCGACTGCTGCAAGAAGTCCTCCCGCAGCATCCGGGCCACCGTCAGAATTTCTTGCTGGGCTTCGGCCAGAGCGTCCGGCCCAACCAACTGCACAATCTCTTGTAACTCCTCCTCTTCCTGAAGAAGCGCCATCGCTTTTTGGGCCAGGACGTTCCACTCCTCTGCGACTTCTTCCGCGAACCAGCCGCCCAGGTCATAGAGGGTATAGCTCTGATTCCAGTTGATGGCCGGGAAGTGGCGGCGGCGCGAAAGGTCGTAATCGAGCGCCCAATAGGTTCCCACAACCCGGAGCGTGTTCTGAGTCACCGGCTCAGAAAAGTCGCTCCCCGGCGGCGATACGGCCCCAATGATGGAGACAGAGCCACTCCTAGCATTGCCATTTTCGGCCGAACCTAAACAGACCACCCGCCCAGCCCGTTCATAAAATTCAGACAGCCGGCCTGCCAGGTAAGCGGGATAACCTTCTTCACCCGGCATCTCTTCCAAACGACCGGAAATCTCCCGCAGCGCCTCGGCCCAGCGGGAGGTGCTGTCAGCCAGCAAGACGACATCGTAACCCATGTCACGGTAATATTCGGCGATAGTAACCCCGGTATAGATGCTCGCTTCGCGGGCAGCGACCGGCATATTGGAGGTGTTTGCAATCAACACCGTTCGCTCCATAATTGACGTTTCATGACGAGGATCATCCAGTTTGGGAAATTCGGCCAGAACTTCGGCCATTTCGTTGCCCCGCTCTCCGCAGCCGATATAGACAACGACATCGGCGTCGGCCCAGCGAGCAACGGCCTGTTCCAGAACGGTTTTCCCGGTTCCAAAGCCGCCAGGGATTACGGCCGACCCCCCTTTGGCAATGGGGAAAAAAGTATCCATGATTCGGGTTCCAGTGACCAGAGGCTCAACCGGGTCGCGCCGACGGATAAATGGTCTGGAATGACGGACCGGCCATTGTTGGGCCAGGGTCAATTGGTGCGTCGTTCTCCCGTTTTCCAGCGTGGCGATGACATCTTTGATGGTTGCAGTCCCGTCCCGTATCATGGTCAACCGGCCCTGAATGCCTGGGGGGACGAGCAGCCGGTGTTTGATAATCTTTCCCTCTGGGATGCTGCCCAATACCTGACCGGGGACAACCATCTGGCCCACTTCCACACTGGGAGTGAAGGACCATTCCTGTTCCGGCGAGAGCGATGTCACCACCATGCCCCGCTTCAGGTATTCACCGGCGTCACCGGTTAACGGCCGTTGTAGGCCATCATAAACGCTGCCCAACAGGCCGGGGCCGAGCGTGGCAACCAGCGGAGCGTGCGTGTTCACGACCGGTTCGCCTACTTTCAGACCGGCCGTATTTTCGTAAACCTGGATCGTGGTTATGTCGCCCGCCAGCCGGATGACTTCGCCAATCAGCCCGATGTCGCCTACGTGGACGACATCGTACAACCGAGCGCCTTCCAACCCAACGGCAGCTACGACCGGCCCGGCGATGCGGACAACACGGCCGACGGGTTTGTCTATTTGTACTTCGGTGGCAGTCGGGGGCACTTTGTTAGTCATTCGTCGTCCTGAAAAGGTTATTTTCAATCTATCCACGTAAATCACTGAAAGTTCTATGAATAAGTTTTCAAGAAAGTTGGTGATCTACTCAATCCCGAAAAGTAATATGAAAACCGATTGCGTTTCGGATGAGGTCGGCAATATGCTGTCGCCCGGTTTTTTCCGGCCCGACCGGATTGCCGTCTGGCAGCACCACGACCGGAAGCTGGTCGCCGGATAACAGCCGCTTTTGAAAAGCCGGATCGAACTGGTTAAAAAGGGTCTGTTCCACAGCAAGCAGCCCTTGTTCGCCTGCTGCCAGCCACTTCTCTATTTGGGATCGGGCTTTGGGAACGTTTTCGGCCGCATAGGCATCAACTCCGGCCAGATGAAAGCCGGAAACTGTCTCAGGTTGGGTTACAATAAATAAGCGGCTCATAGGTCAGCAAAGAGTAAGTCGGCCTGAATTTCGGCCTTCGGGCGGCGCAGGTAAATGCCCTGGCCGATACGGAGCAAATTTGCGACTTCGTTGCTGTTTAGGAGCAAGTAGCCGAGGAAAACACCGATGCCGTGCGGGTCACGGACGAAAAAAGAGACTGCCTGGCGTAACCGCATCTTGTGCAACGCTCGCTCAAAGCTGCTCAACCGGCCAGTTGAACGGTAATCGACCAGGGCCGGTTCCAGAATTGGACCGTATAACGTCGGAGCCAGAACAGCAACCACTTCTTGAACCGTTTCGGCTCGGACCGCTTCGATCAGGAGACCAAATGGCAAACGCCCTGGGCCGAGGAGCAAAGGGAGTGGGTCGTTGGCGCCAAACCGTTCACGGAAAAAGGCGGCCCGTCCTTCGAGGCCGACCAGCCGCAAGACGGTCATGATGTTAGCGCTGTCGGCATATAGATTTAGATACTCTTTCAGGGCGGTTCCGGCTTTACTTTGACTGGCCGTGACCTCCTGGAAGTACCACTGTTCCAAAGCCATCTCCATTTGCCATAGAGCAGCCCCCGGTTGTTCGATCCGTAAGGCTACCAGGGGGGTAGAAATCGGAACGCGCCAGGTAGCCAGTAAATCTATGGCTGTTCTGGTGTTTGTGGCCTGGGCCAGTTCATTTAGGGCGGCCGAATCTAATGCCCCTTGTGAAATGGTCGCTGCCAGGATGTCATCCGCCGCCAGTTGTTGGGAGAGTCCCCGCAATATTGCTTTGACGTTGTCTACATCGTAACGGAGCAGCACTAATTGTACTGATTCGGCCGACTTATCAGTGAAGAAGTTTTGAATTTTCTTGATACGGCCGTTCATGTCGACCTGAAGGGTCTGAGTCAAGACCCTGACGCCTTCGTACCTGATCATGGCTAACTCAACGGCCTCGCGGTAAGGGGTACGGGTCAGAGCATTGAGCAGGGTGGGCAAGTCTGATTGGTCGGATAAGGCCATCATGGTTTCAACCGACAGCAGCCGGGATTTCATAGCTCGTAATCGGGCGTTGGCGTAATCGAAATCAGACATATTCTTTGGAGAGGAATTGTCCCAGATGCGATTTTAGCTGTTCCAACCGGTTTTCAAGGGTATTGGTAACAGTGATACGGCCGTCGCCACTGCGGGCCACTGCGCCGCCCCAGCTTGTCAGGGTCGGCACGATGATTACCTCCCAAGACTGGGACAGAAGGATGTCCTGGGCCAGGGTGACATCACGGGCATCCACCTCCAGGTGAGGTAGTTCGGCCGATTCCTGCTCGCCAAGCCGCTGGAACGCTTCTTCGACAAGATGCCGAAAGATGGCCGGATATTGGGGATCATCACGCAGCGCTTGAAGCCGAGCTTCGATTAAGGCCAGCAGCTTTTGGGCCGCCTGGTCACGGGCAGCAGCCGTGATTTTCAGGGCTTCCATTTGGGCTTCATGCAATCGCCGGGCACGTTCGGCCGTCAGCGAACCGAGGGCGTCCCGGTAGGCTGCATCTCGCCGGGACGCGGCCGTTTTTTCTGTTTCGGCCAGAATTTCGTCAACCCGCTCTCTGGTTTCCTGTTCGAGTCGAGCCAGTTGGCCCTTTCCGGTTGTCTCAATTGCGTCTAGCAACGCCTGGGAAGACATCACGTCAGAGCAGCAAGATAATCGCCGCCACCGCAAAACCCAGAATAACCATCGTCTCTGGAATGGCAACCAGGATAATTATTGAACCAAGTAGTTCTGGTTTCTCGGCGATCGCCCCAGCCCCGGCCGAGCCGATGCGGGCCTGGGCGATTCCAGTGCCAATGGCTGCCAGTCCGATGGCTATGGCCGCACCAATGGGTACAAATAGATTTTCAGGCATCGTTTTCTCCTTACTAACAGCTAACGTTCGGTATTCGGTCTACCAT
>JBAPRX010000316.1:0-31411 GCA_049281335.1 Promineifilaceae bacterium (SeqCode) | reverse complement strand
GTCTACTACAGTGCGGATTTAGGTTTCCGGTGTGTGTCTGATTTGAATGGGTAAGGGATAGGGCCTGGTAATTGGGTTGATTGAGTTGATTGGGTAATTTTTATTGTTTCTTGCGCCGGTTATTTATTTGCCGGTCATTGGGATTGTGCGTATTATCGGGGCCACAGGATTATAATTACGAGGTGAATTGAAAAATGAGTGATGATGTTCAAAAGCAAGCGGAACTGCCTATTAGTCCAGAACTGCTAGAAATTTTGCGCTGCCCGGAAGCGGTGCAGGAAAAAGAGAAGTATGGGGACGATCCCGGCCGTTTGCGGCTGGTGCATAACACCTGGCTTGTCTGTGATGATTCGGGGCTGAAATATCCGATCCGGGATGGCATTCCGGTGATGCTGATTGAAGAAGGGCAGAAATGGAAGGATACGGCCGAAGCTGATCTGCCGGTCCCGCCCCCTGCTGCCTGATCCTTTGAAAGCAGCCAATATCTTCATGGAAAGACCCGATTTAGAGAATCTTGATCCGGAGATTCTGGCCTACATTCAATTTTTGGAAGGCCAGATTGAGGCGTTGCAGGACGCAACGGCCGAATCCGCTTCTCGAAGCGGCCCCTCACCCTTAGAGCCTCAGGAACCACCCACAACCCAAAATGTAATCACGATCAGCCGTTCGGGGCTGGCAAAGCGAACGCCGCGCCACTTTTACGGCCGTCAACGACGAGGCGGGATGGGTATTTTCGATCTGGAGTCGCCGGAGGACGATCCGCCTGCTTTTCTGGTTCTGGCCGATGTGGAACAGCATTTGCTGCTGATCACCAATCTCGGCCGAATGTTCCGGCTGCCGGTTAATAGAATCCACGAAACGCCGGTACGAGGCCGAGGACAACCGCTCTTTGACCAACTGCCGTTTAGTTTGAAAGAGGGGGAAGAGGTGACTGCTATAACGGCCGATGAGGGAGGCAAATATCTGGTTCTATTCAGCGAACGGGGATGGGTGCGCCGGGTTCGCAGCAACCTTGTCGGGCCTCGGATGATTGCCGGGACGACTTTTCATGATGTGAAGAACGGCGGGCCGCTGGTCGCCGCCGCCTGGGCTGATGATGAGGAGTATATTTTCCTGGTCACTCACCAGGGGCAGGCGATTCGCTTTGCGGCCAATCAGGTTCCGGTGAGCGGCTGCCGGGGGATGCGGGTCCCGCCGGAGGATGCGATATTTGGAGGCGCGGCGGTGAATGAAGAGAGCGGCGTTTTCATGCTGGGGCCGGACGGGAAAGGGACTATCCGACTGATGGCCGGATTCCGGGCCAACAAAGCGCCGGGAGCGGGTGGCAAGGTCGCCATGAAAGCAGACCGACTGGTGGCCTGCTTTGCGGCGGATGAATCGAATGATATTTTTATCATTTCGCAGTTGGGCAAGATCATTCGTTTTTCGGCCGAAGAGATTCCGACCAAAGAGGGGGTGGTTCAGGGGGTAAACTGTATGAGTTTGCGAGCAGACGAGACGATTACGGCCGTGAAGGGCTAAAAAAAAGAAGACGGAATCATGGAACCTTCTACCCCACAAGAAACAATTAACCAAATTATTGACGCCTATATTGAAGAAGGGCGACTGGAAGAGCTGCAAGCGGTCGTTAATACCTATCATCCGGCCGATATTGCTGATTCTTTAGACAGCTTGCCACCGGAACAGGCGGTTATCGTGTTTGGGATGCTGTCGGATGAGATCGCCAGCGAGGTGTTGGATGAGACAGGCAGCCTGATTCGCCAGGAACTGGTGGAAAAGGTGGATGATGAACGGCTGGCGCATCTGTTGGATGTGCTGCCGATGGATGATGCGGCCGAATTCCTGGATATGCTGCCGGAGGAAACGGCCGATAAGCTGCTGCACCTGATGGAGTCGGAAGAAGCGGAAGAGGTGCGGGAGATTCTGAGCTATCAGGATGAGACGGCCGGGCGTTTGATGAACCGGGATGTGGCCGCTCTGCGCCGCTATTGGACGGTTGCCGAAGCCCTGGACTTTATTCGCTCTCTGGTTGAAGCCGACGAGACGGAGACGATCCACTATCTTTATGTGGTGGACAGAGAGTACCGACTAATTGGCGTGGTTCCCATTCGGACATTGGTGTTGGCCCTGCCCGACCAGACGATTGAATCGATTATGCGAACGGATATTTTTACTATCTCGGTTCATGCAGACCAGGAAGAGCTGGCCGAAGCGGTTTCCCGATATGATTTTGTGGCGATTCCAGTGGTAGATGACGATGACCGGCTGATTGGGGTGGTGACGGTAGATGATGTATTGGACATTGTCGAGGAGGAGGCGACGGAGGACATTCAACGGTTGGGTGGGTCTGAGCCATTAGCCCAGCCTTATTTTTCAGCCTCCACTCTTGAGGTGGTTTGGAAGCGGCTGGTCTGGCTGCTGCCTTTGTTTGCGGCCTCTCTGGTGACGGATACGGTTATCAACAGCTTTACGGATTTGCTGGCTGTCTTTGTGACAGTTGGGGTTTTCATTCCGGTGGTCAGTGGAACGGCTGGTAATGCCGGGTCGCAGACGGTGACGACGATTATCCGTGCTATTGCAGTGAACGAGGTGCGGCTGGCGGATTTCGGCCGAGCCTGGATTCGGGAAGCGTCGGTGGCTGTTATTTTGGGGTTGATTTTGGGGGCCGCCGGGTATATTCGCGGACTGCTGCTTCATGCAGAATCGGGCGTACCGCTGCTGTTGGCAATCACGCTGCCGGTGGTGGTTATCTGGTCGAATACGATTGCAACATTGGTTCCTCTGCTGGCGGAACGGGTTCATATTGATCCGGCCGTTGTCAGTACGCCGATGATTACCACAATCACTGATGCGACCGGGATTTTTATGTATTTGACGCTGGCAAAAATCCTTTTGGTAAACTGATTGACAGCCTATACTCCACAATTGACATGCCAGATTGCCAAGAGTAGAATGACCTTATGCGCTCTCCTTTTCCAGGGATGGATCCCTATCTGGAACATCCAGCTTTGTGGCCGGATGTCCATAACCGCCTCATTGCCGCTATCGCCGATTCGCTGGCTGAAAAAGTAGCTCCGCGATATTTTATCGGGTTGGAAAGGCGGGCTTATCTCCTGAAACCGGATGATATTGTTTTTGTCGGCCGTCCTGACATCGCCTTTGTCCCTCACGAGCCACCAGCCAGATTGAGTAAACTTCCCCTGGCCGATGTTGCTGTCTTAAACGTCAATGTCCCGATGAAAGAAGAAGTGGGTGAAAACTATCTGGAGATACACGAAGTTTTGACCGGGAAACTTGTCACCATTGTTGAATTGCTTTCACCCGCAAATAAGCTGCATCACCAGGGTCGCAAAGAGTATGAAGAAAAGCGAGAATTGATTTTTCTTAATCGTACAAACCTGGTTGAGATAGATTTGCTGCGGGCGGGAGAGCCAATGGCAGTAGAGGGGGCAGACGTTCAAAGCGATTATCGTATTCTGGTCAGTCGGGGATCGGAACGGCCGAGAGCGCGGCTCTTTGCCTTCAATCTACGCCAACCGATTCCTGATTTCTCAATTCCTCTTTTGCCAGGGGATGAAGAGCCAACTTTGAAACTGGGCGAAGTGCTGCATGACCTGTACCAGCGAGCGAGGTTTGATTTACGCCTGGATTACAGCCAATCGGCCGTTCCACCTCTGAGCGAGGAAGACGCTGAATGGGCGGAGAATTTAATATAGAGTTCAGGACTTTACCATCCGAAACAGCTATAGCCTTCACCTTCTTCCTCTGCGTCCCTGCCCCTTTGCGTCGTTGCGTTAATTATTTTCTTGGGAGGTAGAAGGCGAAGGTGCTGCCCTGGCCTTCTTTGCTTTCGACCCAGATTCGGCCGTCATGGGCTTCGATGATGGTTCGGGCAATGGCGAGGCCGAGGCCGGTTCCTTTGATGTCGGCCGTTTCGTCGTTCTGAACCCGGAAGAAGCGGTCGAAGATGTGGGGCAAGTCGGCGGCAGGAATGCCAAGACCGGTATCCTGAATCCGAACTACGACAAGTGATTCCTGTTCGGGTCTATCTGAGGGGCCATCAGAGAGGTAGGTCGTTTCATCCAGAGCGTTCGGTTCGACAGTGGTCATTGTCACTGTAATTGTGCCATTGTCGGGGGTGTATTTGATGGCATTGCCGACGAGGTTTAGGAGCACCTGCTTGAGACGGCCGTAATTCCCATTAATGTCAGCAGTTTGGGGGAGGTCGAGGTTGACATAATGGCCTTTCTCCTCTATTTGAGCAGATAAAGCGCCCACCACTTCTTCGACCAATTGAATCATATCCACCGGAGTGGTATCCATATCCAGACCGGTGGAAATACGGCCGAGGTCGAGCAGATCGTTGACCAACTCGCTCATATAATTGGCCGTTTCGGTAATACGTTTGTGCATCCGTTCTTGATCGGGCGTTAAGGGGCCAAGCCTTTCTACAAGACTTGCCGCCAGGAGGATAGAGCTAATGGGATTTTTAAGGTCGTGGGAGACCGTGTTGACGAAATCGTTCTTCATCTGCTCTAACTGTTTAAGAACGGAGATGTCACGGAAAACGGCCGCCCACCCAATCTGCTCTCCAAATGAGGTTCCGACCCGAACGAGACTGGCCTGGGCGGTTCGGCCGTCGGGCAGCGGCACTTCGACAACACCGGGCTGCCCCCCGGCAAAGAGCCGGATCAGGTCGCGGTTATCAACAGTATTTTGCAGGGAACGGCCGACTATTTCCGTCTCATCCAGGCCAAACATATCTCGGACAGCGGGGTTGGACATCAGCACCCGCCCCTGAACATTGACTAACATGACGGCGTCCTGGGTGCTGCGCAAGACAGCTTCCAGGGTGCTGCGGTCGTCGGCTAACAACTGGTATATGCGTGAATTTTCTAATGCGCCTGAAAGACCATCGGCTAATTTGCAGGCAATTTCCTGATCGGCCGTTTCGTAGCTCGTTCCCGAACGGGCAGCAAAGTATAAGGCTCCTAACGGTCGTTCGTCCTGGTGAAGGGGCACAACCAGGTTGGCGTTGATGCCTAGTTTTCCAAGAATGCCTTCCAGGTGGGGGCAGCTATGGGGATCGGCCGTTAAATCTTGTGAACAGCTTGGCTCTTTAGTGCGAATGACGTGACCGGCAATACCCTCGTCAATCTGGAATTGGCGACGTGGGATCGCTCCGGCGGCCGAACCAAACAAGGAATGAACGCGGTAGGCCAGTCTTCCCTCCACACTATCGGGGTCCACCAAACAAATGGCAAGGTAGTCGCAGGCGATGACCTTTTGGGCATTATCGGCAAGGTATTGAAACTGGTCGCTCGGCACGGGGGAACTGAGCAAGGCAACCAGCAAATCGCTTAAATGGCCGAGTCTCTCTTCAAGGGTTACAGGTGTCATTGGGGACAAAGGGCATGAACCAGGGTCATTAGCTCTTGAGCGCCGGGGATCATTTCAACGGGACTAATGACCAGACGATAACGGATGATGGACGCCTTATCAATGATGAAAAGGCCCTGTTCAACGGCCGTTAAGGCGTGGTGATGGAGGCGGCGGATAAAGTTACGATTCATGACGTCCATCCAGGAAGCACGAACGGTTTCAATGCCTACCCCTGACATGAAGGCGGTTGAAAAGCTGACGACGGTGTTGCGGGTCGCTTCCAAAGAGCCGCGATCCCCCAATTCATAGACGCCATACAACCGTTTTTCGGGGTCGCAAATGAAAGGATGGCGGGGCATGTGGGGTTGAAAATACCTTTGGGCTGTCTCTGATAAATTGGGGGCAATTTGAATGATCTCTACATCATTTTCCAGCAACATATCATAACCACCTGTGATGTTTTCCATATGCCCCCGGCAGAAGTTACAGGTAAAGCCCCTGGAAAACCACAGTAAGACATTGCGCTTTCCTTTGTAACCATCCAGCGAAATTGTCTCTCCCTGGATGGATGGCAACGAAAAGCCGGGCGCTTTTTGGCCCACATCCACTGTGGTTTCTGTCTCTGCCATATGGCTCATTTTAACTGACAACAACCGATTAGTACACTATAATTCGGTGGTAAGTGACTTAGAAAGCCCAAACCATGACCAAAGTCCTGTTACCGGTAAGTAGAAATTTATGAATACATTGAATCCCAATATCCCAAATGCTGAACTGGCCCGTTTGATGACAACGGCCGCAGGCAATATGGGCCAATATAAGATAAAGCTGCTGACGCCCCAACTGCTGCTGATGACCTTCCTGGCGGAACAGGAATCGGCCGCTTACCAGATTTTGCAGCAGCTACGGCAGCAGCGCGGCTTTGATTGGGACGATTTCGGCCGTCGGGTAGAGATGATGGCCCAATATACCCAGGGACAAGACGCTCAATTTAACTTTACCGACGATTTCGGAAAGGACATTCCTCTGGCGGATGAGATGCTGGTGGTGTTGGACGAGGGGCTGACCATTGCTCAGGCCAGAGAGGAGTTAAAGGTTGGCAGCGGCCATGCTCTGGCAGCCATGGCCCAGCATAATGTCACCACCTATGCCGTCTTGAACCGGATTGGGGTGACACCGGCGGCTGTTACTGCCCTATTAGGTGAGGTAGCTCAAAATGGGACGCCGATTTTGCACGATTTCATTCAAGAAGCGAAGGAAGGCAAGACACTGCCGGTCTACCAACGGACGGCGCTGCTGCAAGAGATGTTAAATCTATTGGCGCTGGCACAGGGGCGGCATATGATCCTGGTCGGACCGGAGGGAGCGGGCAAACGGACATTGGGGTACAGCCTGGCCCAACTGCTGGCCGAAAACAAGGGGCCGGGAAATATCCGATCCTTTGTTCAACTCAGCGAGACAGCCCTGCTGGAAAATCCTCTGGCCGCAATGCGGGCCGGACTTCGGCGGGCAAGCGGGGGCATTTTGTTTGTACCGGGAGTTGACCGCTTTTTTGGGGACCGACTGCGGGCTAAATTCCCAGAACAGGTAAACCGGGAACTACATAAAGCATTGGTCGGGGACGAACAGGTCATCATCGGCACAGCGACCCCGGCAGCCTATGATCTTCTGAACCAGGAACGGTTGATCCGGGAGCGAACACACCGGCTGGATGTTCCAGCAATGACGCGGGAAGAGACGACTGCGTTGATAGGCTTTCACAAGCGGCGGTTGGAACAGGAATATGAGATTGAGGTGTCGCCGGACGCGCTGGAAACGGCCGTTAATCTGGCGGGACAGTATATCAAAACGACGGTGCTGCCCGCTTCGGCGGTGCAGTTGGCGGATCGAGCCAGCGCAATGGTCAGTATGGTCAGCAAAGGCCATCCGATCCCGCTGGAAAATATCCACAGTGACGGCCGTATGGACAGCGAAGATGTGATGGTTGCCGCCAGCCAGATCACGAAAATCCCTATCGCCAAGTTGAGCCAGGATGAACAAGGCCGCTATGCCAATATGGTGGAACATCTGCACGAACGGATCATCGGCCAGGAGGAGGCAATTCTGGCGGTCAGCCGGGCAGTGAAGACGGCCAGGGTGGGGCTGAGAGATCCGAAACGGCCGATTGGCTCCTTTCTCTTTCTAGGGCCGAGCGGAGTTGGCAAGTCGGAACTGGCAAAAACGCTGGCGGAGTTCATGTTTGGCTCCGAAGATGCGATGCTGACGCTGGATATGAGCGAGTACCAGGAGGAGGCCAGCGTTAACCGGCTGATTGGTGCGCCGCCGGGCTATGTGGGCTTTGAGGGGGGCGGACAGTTGACAGATTTTGTGCGCCAGAAACCCTACACCGTTGTCCTTTTTGACGAGGTGGAAAAGGCTCATCCGCGTGTGCTGGACGTTTTGCTGCAAGTGATGGACGAAGGGCGGCTGACGGATGGACAGGGACGGCTGACAACCTTTAGTGAAACGGTGCTTATCATGACCAGCAATCTGGGCGCGTACCATATGTTGACGCCGGTGATTGGGGATCAGGAACGAGAACTGGTAATGGCGGAGGTTCGTCACTTTTTCAGGCCGGAGTTTTTGAACCGGCTGGATGATATTATTTTGTTCCATCAATTACGGCCGGATCAACTATCTCTTATTCTGGACTTGATGCTCAAGAAGGAATTCAAGCAGGCGGAGAAGCAGGGGATCAGGCTGTCTGTGGATGAGGATGCCCGGAAGTGGCTGCTGGCCCAAAATGACCAGCCGGAGTTTGGCGCACGGCCGTTACGCCGAATTATTTCTCGTTATTTGCGGGAGCCGTTGGCCGATTTCCTACTCCAGCAAACGAGTTCAGACAGCGTTATGACGGTAAATGTTGGCGTGGATGGCGATGGGCTGCGGTTTGAGCGGAATGCAGCCAAGTAATTGATAATTGGTAAATGATGATAAATAGCACCGCTGAATATTGGTAATCGGCAACTGGACAGTGGCGTTTTTGCATTTCTTAGCGTAAAGCGATTTGGCAAATCGCTCAACATTCTTGGAGGTTTGAGTACATGGCAGATCGGAAGGAAGTGGTTTTAGAAAAGTTGGAACGGGTGCGGGCTTCTTTGTTGGATTTGGTGGGGACGATTGAAGACGAACAGTGGGAACGAAAGGTGTTTTCTGAGGAAGAAGCGTGGCGGGTATCTGACTTGCTGCGGCACGTTGTCAGCGCGGAACATAGCATGACGCGGCTGATCGAGAATATTCGGGATGGAGGCGAAGGAGCTTCCCCTGATTTTGATCTAATGCGTTGGAATGCCAGCCGGGTTCAAAAGGCGATCCAGAAAAGCGTCTCGGATTTAACGGCCGATCTGGCTAAAAACCGTACTTATCTCTTAGGCGTTATTCAGAATTTGAGCGAGGATGATCTGGATAAAAAGGGGCGTCACGGCAGTATGCGAATTATGTCTATTGAGGAGATTTTGCATCTGATTGCCGACCATGAAGAACACCACATGGGTGATATTCAACAAGCAATTTCTTAAGGGGCCATTGAGGGAAGGGAGTAGGTGTTGAAACGGCCGAATTCGGGGCTAAAAACAAGGCCATTAATAAAAAAGTGAGGTGCCCCTTAACCGGGCGGTTAAGGGAACACCTCTGGGGGGGAGCCACTAATAGTGTATCATAAAGCTACAGGGCGGTGCAAGTATTTTGGTCAGGTTTATGTTAGTACTTTCGTACAGGTTTTGTAGGTAGTTTCGATCATGACAAATGAAAGTCGGGAAACAGGAAACGAGGAGCATAAAAGGAATGAGCGAGTCGGCCGTTCAAAACGGTTTGTTCCGCTTTACCGGCCAGAAGATGACACCTACTGCTGGTTGTGCAACGGACCGGTGGAGAAACGGCACTGCAAGATTATCTGCCAGGTCTGCGGCTTTATGCGGGATTGCAGCGACCCATAGGGACAGTGAAAAGTAAGCGGTGAACGGTCAAGGGTTGACCGTCCACTGCTTACCGATCAGGCGAGAACGGATTCGGTTTGGGTAAAGAGGAAGTGGTCGTGGTAGTAATGGATCCAGAGGAAGGAGAGGACGCCGATATAGTAGGAGGTCTCCAGCGCAAAGCTGGCCTCTGCCCATTTCCCTCCAATGCCGAAATGTAAAATCGAGAAGACAACGGCGATGATGACACCAGCACCGGCCGTCAAGGCCAGATTAAAGCCGTAGTAAAGGCGGGCCTGACCATCTTCGGACATTCGGTGGAGCAGCGGTTTATTGGTTAGATCGCCTCTATCAGAGCGCAGGCGGTTGATATACCAGGTCAGGGCCAGGTATTGGAAGGAGTGCCAAACGTTCATTCCCTGGAAGGCGGTGTCCAAATTGCCCAATGATGGCACGATGAAAGAGGCAGTGGCGGTCAGGGAAATAAAGATAATCTTGGGGACGTGAGCCGTTCCGTTACGCCATTCGATGATGCTTTTGATTATGAAAGCCACAACGGCCGTACCGAAAGCGGCAAAGGCAGCATAAACAATCCAGGGCTGTTCGAAAAAGTCTGGAATAGCATCGTTAAGGTGGGTCGGCCCAATAGAAAAATCCTTCGAAATGGCAATGCGATAGGCTGCCAGAGGGTAAAGGCTGGTCAGTACCACCGCGTAATCAATGAGGCGAGAGAGGGGAGAAAGCGTTTCCCGCAGCTTGGCTTTGTCTGCTTTCAGGTCATAGGAAGCGACAACAAAGATAATCTGGTGCAGGACATGAATAGAAGCCCAGAAAAAGAAGATGGTAAGCAGCAATGTCAGGTTGGTAAGGGCGAGCGTGACGACGATGAGGGGGATGATGATGGATGAGCGAATAAAGCCGCCGTAGTTCTTGCGGAAATCTTGATCCAGGGCAGTGCGGGTGAAGGTGGCATACATATGTGGCCCACCAATGAGGACGGCGATTAAGAGATTGACAGCCTGACGGCCGAAATCGGACTCGATCTTCAAAACCTGACCCATCAATAACCAGATGAGGTAAGGAACTGGGACAAGAATGACACTGAAACTGATAAAAGCCAGATCCCATTGACGATTATAAATCCACTTACCTTCGCTCATCTGGCGTACTTGCGTAGGTAAAGTTAGCGTAGTTGCAGTCATATCTCCCTCCTTATAAGAGATAGCAAATTAGCCGTAGATTTTAAGGTCACGGGTAATTTCGTAACCGATAATTGACTACCTCAATATCGAGTTGGCTCCGGGCAATTACAAATTACAAATTACCAATCACTTACAAATAACCATGACTATTGTACCAATCATAAGTCTGTTGTACAGTGGTTTTGAATGGTGTTTGAGGTAAGTTAAGGTCTTCTTTAGCTTTACGTATGTCGGCATAAATTGTTGCGCCGGACATTCGAACCTGGTTAGCGTCCATTGGGATTTTGTTGCCGAGGAAAAGTCGGCCGACGCTGACACCCAAAGCCGCAATGGGCAAGACCCACCGGGGAATGTGCAGTTTGGGGGGCGGCTTGCCAATCGTTTTGCAGATGGTGGTCACGGCTTCTTTATGGGACAGGTCAATGCCACCCAGGATGTACCTTTCACCGGGTTGGCCCTGTCGGGCAGCGGCAATATGCCCAGCAGCAACGTCGGCGACATCTACAAAGTTGACCCCACCAGGGGGAAAGAAGCGAAGACGGCCGCGTGCAGCTTCTAACACAATTGAGCCAGAGATTTCGTTGATGTCACGAGGGCCGAGAACGACGCTGGGATTAACAATGATGGCTTTTAACCCGGCGTCAACGGCCTTCCGAACCTCTATCTCCGCCAGATGCTTAGAATGACCATAGGGGAACTGTTCTGGCTCCAGGTTGAACTGGCTGGACTCGTCCAGTTGTTGACCGAATTTGGGCAGCCCCATCGCCGCTAGTGAACTGGTAAAGACGAAACGGCCGACGCCAGCCAGTTGGGCGGCAGCCAGAACATTTTTTGTACCCTCAACATTAACTTTGTAGAGCCATTCGGTTCCTTGCCGCCAGTAGTCGGAAACGGCCGCGACGTGAAAGACCCAATCGCAGCCCGCCATTTGCTCGGCCAACTCTGCAGGGGACTGCAAGATGTCGCCAACGGCCGATTCATAGGTCAACCCTTCCAGTGCTACCAGAGAAGAGCTGTCCCGCCGCAGGACACGGGCGGAAATGCCTTGCTGGTTGAGGGCATCAACGAGATTAGCCCCTATAAAACCTGTTCCACCGGTGATAAATGCTTTCATTCGGCCGGATCAGGCTCCCATTTCGACGATGGTTGCTTCGCCTTGACCGACGCCGACACAGAGTGTTGCCAGGCCGTATTTCATTGTCTGGCCTTCGGCCGCCCGGCGGCGCATTTCGTAGAGGAGGGTGGTCAGGATACGAGCACCGGAGCAGCCCAACGGATGGCCTAAGGCAATGGCCCCACCGTTGACGTTGGTGATTTCCTGGCGGAAGCCGAGTTCGCGTATGACAGCCAACGACTGGACCGCAAAGGCTTCATTGAGTTCAATCAGATTGACGTCATCCAGGGAGATATTGGCTCGTTTGAGGGCTTTGGGGGTGGCGTGAACGGGGCCAAGACCCATTGTTCGGGGGTCTACTCCGGCGGCTGCCGAGGCAACCCAACGAGCAAGAGGCTCAATTCCGAGAGCGTTGGCGCGTTTGGCCGACATCAGCACCAGGGCGCAGGCTCCGTCGTTGAGGCCGCTTGAATTCCCGGCGGTCACGGTTCCACCTTTGCGGAAGGCAGGGCGGAGTTTTGCCAGAATCTCAGGGCTGGTGGTTAGTTGGTAGCCATCGGCCGTTTTTTGGACACGGGGATGCTCGTCGGTGTCCACCACCAGGGGATCGCCTTTTCGTTGGGGGATCGTAACGGGGACGATTTCCTCGGCAAAGCGGCCGTTTTTGATGGCTTCAAAGGCCCGGCGCTGGCTTTCAAAGGCGAAGGCGTCCTGATCTTCACGGGTGATCTGTCCCCCTTCGATATTTCCGGCACAGCTAAGATCGTAGATGTTTTCGGCCGTTTCGCCCATTGCTTCCAGGGGGAACAGGGCTTCCATCTTGGGGTTGGGATAGCGCCAGCCGAGGGTGGTGTCGTAGGCGGTGACGTTGCCGGACGGCCCCCAGGCACGGGAGTTTTTGGGCAGGGTGTAGGGAGCGCGGGACATGCTTTCGACGCCGCCGGCGACAAAGACGTCTCCCTCCCCGGCCAGAATGGCGCGGGCAGCCTGATTGACGGCGTTGAGACCGCTGGCGCAGAGGCGGTTGAAGGTAACGGCGGCAACGGATTGGGGCAGCCCGGCCAGGAGTGTGGCCATGCGGGCGACGTTGCGGTTGTCTTCTCCTGCCTGGTTGGCGCAGCCCATGTAGACTTCTTCGATTTCGTAGGGGTCAACGCCGGCCCGGTTGACGGCTTCCTTAATGACCAGGGCAGCCATATCATCGGGGCGAACGGCCGAAAGCACCCCGGCGTGGCTTCCAATGGGAGTTCGGACGGCACTGACAATAACAACTTCTTTCATTTAGTATCTCCTTTTAACGCAGTGGCTTTAACGCAAAGGTGCAAGGTACGGACACCTTGCATTGCAAAGACGCAGAGGACTTAATTTTATAGATCAGTGATTTCTTTAGTTTACTGAGGCGAATATTTCGGTTACGGATATGGAAAACCCTACTAATAAGTTTGAAGTGGCAGTGGAACCAGAGGAATATTCTCCGTGAACCTGATAGGTGTTTTCTGATAGAGTTAGGATGGTTATTTTTTCTTCGGTTGGATCGACGATCCAATATTCTTTTATTCCGGCCTGGGCGTATTCCTGCCGTTTTGTGACAAGGTCGCGGTGGCGATCTTCGGCCGAACCGCTGACCACTTCAACAACCAGATCGGCCCCATCCAGATACCGGCCCTCTAATCGCTCCGGCTTTTCACCGGATAAAAATACAAGGTCAGGCTCTCGATATTTTCCTTCCC
Organism: Promineifilaceae bacterium (SeqCode); assembly: GCA_049281335.1. Classification (GTDB taxonomy): domain Bacteria; phylum Chloroflexota; class Anaerolineae; order Promineifilales; family Promineifilaceae; genus JAKEFB01. Next base: position 18,030 of record JBAPRX010000316.1, on the reverse strand, counting down.
ATAACCTGACACGTAAGGGTGCAAAGAACAAAGTACCTAACTGCCTTGATTGAACAAACGAGAGCAAAGCATTGTATAGAAAGGCTACAATTAGTTGGTGTTGAATGGTCGGCATGGGCAACATCTCCAGAGAGCCTTCGGCATATTCAATGAGGTGATTTGTTTCCAGGGTCAGGTACTCTTCCTCGCTCCAAGCTCCCTGGTAAGGAAAGAGGTGAGCCAGTTCCCAGACGGGTTCTCCAGGTTTGGATGGTTTGATTTTGGCGGTGTCCATGATGAAATCTCCATTAATGAGCCGTAATTGGGTAATTGAGTAATTATCCTGTTAAGCCTGTAAAGCAAACGGGTTTAATCATCTATCACACTTTCAACCGCTTCCTTAATTGTACCGTTTGCGACAAGTTGGCGCACTTCTTCGATGAGGGGCGAGAGGTAGACGTCGTCGTGCAGGAAGGGGACTTTTTCGCGGATGAGTTGGTAGGCAACGGCCGTTCCCTGCCCCAATTCGGCCGAAGCGTTAACAGTCATCTGGCGGCGAAAATCAACACCTTGGGCGGCAGCCAATAATTCGATGGCGACGATGGTCTCGGTGTGGGTTAGGATTTGTTCGGCCTGACGGGCGGCGGTAGCCCCCATACTGACATGGTCCTCTATGTTGGCGCTGCTGGGAATGGTGTCGGCGCTGGCGGGATGGGCCAGCACCTTGTTCTCGGAGGCCAGCGCAGCGGCCGTATATTGGGTCATCATAAATCCGCTTTCCAACCCTCCCTGACTCGTTAAAAACATCGGCAATACGCCGCCGTTACTGTCGGCGTCTACCAGCCGAGAGACGCGCCGTTCGCTCATGTTGCCCAGTTCGGTTAGAGCCAGTTTCAGGTAATCCATTGCCATTGCAATGGGTTCGCCGTGAAAGTTACCGGCCGAAATGACATCCGCTTCGCCAGTCTCCTCATCTACAAAGATGATGGGGTTGTCGTTAACGGCGTTGAGTTCAATATCAATAACCCAGCGAGCATAGGCGATAGAGTCCCGCACTGCGCCGTGAACCTGGGGAACGCAGCGTAGGGTATAGGGGTCTTGAACGTTGAGGGAATCAGACCCGCGCAGGAATTGGCTGCCGGTCAGGAGCTTTCGCAGGAAGGCGGCGCAGTCAATCTGGCGGGGATGGGGGCGGACGGCGTGGACACGGGCATCGTAGGCGCGGTCGGTTCCGTTGATGGCTTCCAGCGTCAGGCAGGCGGCAGTATCGGCCGTTAATGCCAGATTGATCGCCCTTCGCACCAATAATGCGCCGGTTGCGACCATCTGGGTGGTTCCGTTGAGGAGGGCCAGCCCCTCTTTGGCCTGTAGTTCAAGGGGAGCAAGCCCCGCTTTCTCCAATGCCTTCCCACCAGACAGCAGCTTTCCCTGATAGACGGCTTCTCCTTCGCCAATGATGACCAGGGCCATGTGGGCGGAGGGAGCGAGATCACCGCTGGCGCCGAGCGACCCCTGGGCAGGAATGCGGGGATGAATGCCCCGGTTGAGCATTTCTATCAGCAGTTGAATGATGGCGGGGCGAACGCCGGAATAGCCTAAAGCCAGGGTGTTGGCTCTTGCCAGGAGCATGGCCCGGACGGTTTTTTCGGGTAGATCAGGGCCGACGCCAACGGCGTGGCTGCGAACGAGATTTTGCTGTAACAAACGGGTCTGATCGGCGTTTATGATTTTGTCTTTGAAACGGCCGAATCCCGTCGTAATCCCATAAGCAACGACCCCACGTGCCACAAAGTCTTCAACGGCCGCTCTGGAGCGTTCGATTTTGGGCAGAACGGCCGGATCGAGACGTACTTCTCGGCCGTTTGCAACAGATACGACATCATCAACTTTTAGATTTTGACCTGAGAGGGTTAAAGGAATCATAGGGTGATTGGTTGATTGGTTCATTAGGTTGATTGGGTAATGGCTTATCTATTATAGATTAAAAAATTAACCGGGTAAAAAATGCGAAGCCAATAAACAGGTGACACAGGGAAGGTCCTTTGCGCTCGTTACCTGGTCTAAAATCAAACTAAAATTGGCTGGCTGGGTCATTGAGTTGATTCGGATATTGCCTCTTGCTCACTTGCTTCTTGGAGATTGAACCAATCCCGATACAATAGCTACATGAATAAATGGAACCAAATCGTTGGACATGAATGGGCAGTGGATTTGTTAAAAGGGGAGATTATACATGATCGTGTCGGTCATGCTTATTTAATAACCGGCCCCAGGCAGGTTGGCAAAGCAACACTGGCTCGAACTTTTGCGATGGCTTTGAACTGCGAGGCAGAAGCAATGGAGGATCGGCCGTGTGGCCGGTGCCGTCCCTGTACGCTGATCGCTGCCGGTCATCACCCGGATGTGCGCTTGCTGCTGCCGGAAGTTAGCGGGCGTGGTAAATTAACGCTAAAGATTGACCAGATTCGAGACTTACAGCAAGAGTTGAGCCTTACGGCGACGGAAGCGCGGTATAAGATTGCGATTTTGAAGCAGTTCGATGCTGCTAATCCCAGCGCGGCCAATGCCTTTCTCAAAACGCTAGAAGAGCCGCCCAGTCATGTCATCTTGCTGCTAACAGCATCCGAAGCCGACTCGCTGTTACCCACGATTACCTCTCGCTGCCGGACCATTGCCCTGCGACCGGTTCTGCCAAGTACGATTGAGCAGGTATTGCAGACAGGATACCAGACGGAGCGGGAGCAAGCTCGTCTATTGTCTAATCTGGCAAACGGCCGTTTGGGTTGGGCCATTCAAGCAACCCAGGAGCCAGCACTTCTGGCAGAGCGGGAGTCGCAAATGGGGTTGTTAAAGGAAGTTCTGGCGGCCACACGAGTAGTGCGCTTTGATATTGCCGAGAAGCTGGCCCGCCAACCAGAGAACTTGCCCGACGTACTCCAAACCTGGTTGAGTTGGTGGCGCGATCTGGTGATCTTGAATTGGGGCAGCGCCGGGACTAGAGGGCATACCCAGATAACCAATGTCGATCATCTCGCGTGGCTTCAAAATTCGGCCAGCGCATATACTGCGCCGGACACAACCAGCAGCTTAAAGCGAACTGAAAAGAGCCTTTGGGACCTGGAACACAACGCCAACGCTCGACTGGTGCTGGAAAATCTGTTCCTTAAATATCCGCCAGCCCACCTCGTTTCTGCACTTCCCGGCTGATTTCGTCGGCCATGTTAATAACGGCCGAATCATCTTGCGGGACTGCCGGATCGCGAATGTCCAGACGGCCGCTGCGGCAAAAAATCGCCAGCGGAATCTGATAATATTCCCCACCTTCTTTCACCCGGTAATTGCGTTCGCTGTAGATGCCTCTTTCTTTTAGGATGGCATACAGGCGATCCACATAATCGCCGCCTTCCACATAAAGGTCGTTTATTTCCTGGGCGTCCTGAAAACGATCCCAGGTGGTGTGGATGAAGGTAATGCGCCGCCAGCGGAGGCTAATAATCGGCCGTTCGAGCTTTTGGAGTGGGCCAAGTTGTACTTTGTAGTAGAGGTCGTCTCCTCTGGGGTGGTCGGGCTGGTCGGGCAGCAGGTCGCGGCGGGTTAGTAACTCGTAGCCGCGTTGAGGCGCGTAGTAGTGAATGGCCCACTTTTCTGGCCCGAATTTTCGGCCGAAATAAAAGGCGAAATACTCAGCATAGAGTCCTTTGGGCATGTGACGCTGGGGGATACGATACCAGCCCTCCTCACGGATAATGGTGAAATCGGCCGGGGATGGTACGTAGGCTACCAGGACGCGATCTTCGGGGTACATGGGTCAATTTTATCACAATATCACCATGCGAAACTGCCTAAAAGAGGTATAATCTTTGTGTAGATATAACTATACGGCCTTTGAGGTACCAGACGCTAACAAAGTTGTATGGGCATGAAGAGTCCTGTTGTGTCAGCCACGTCCGTAATGAAGTGCCTGGCACCTGAAAATAAACTATCAAACGGAGAGGAAGATGGCAGACCCTAGAATTGTTCGGTTGGCAAAGTTGCTAACCCATTATTGTGTTGAAGTAAAGCCGGGTGATAAGGTGATCATTAACAGCGGATTTGCCGCTTTACCATTGGTGCAAGAAACCTATCGTGAAGTCATTCGGGCCGGGGGACATCCGCTGGCTTTCTGGCAGGATGAGTCCCTATCGGAAATTAGAATAAAAGAGGCGAATGATGAACAACTGGCCTTTATCCACGAACCCCAAAAGCTGATTGTTGAAACCTACGATTGCAGTATTGGGATTCGTTCGGCCGAAAATACACGCACGATGTCGGCCGCCGATCCGGCCAGGGAAGCAATCTCCCGCAATGCCAACAGAGAAATACTGGCAACGTATATGCGAAGAAGCGCCGCCGGAGAGTTTCGTTGGGTAGGAACCCTCTTCCCCACAAATGCGTTCGCCCAGGAAGCAGACATGTCTCTGTCTGATTATGAGGATTTTGTTTACAGCGCCTGTTTTGCAGACAAGGAAGACCCTGTTGCCGAGTGGCATAAATTCTCAACGATGCAGCAAAAGCTCGTAGACTGGCTGGCTGGGAAGAAAGAGGTCAAGGTACAGGGGCCAAATGTAGACCTGACGCTCTCTATCGCAGAGCGGACGTTCATTAACTCGGACGGCCGTCGCAATATGCCCAGTGGCGAAATCTTTACCGGGCCGGTTGAGGATTCGGTCAACGGCTGGGTTCGTTTTACTTATCCGGCCATTCAAAACGGCCGAGAAGTGAGCGGGGTTGAACTGTACTTTGAAAACGGAAAGGTTGTTAAAGCAACCGCTCAGAAAAATGAGACCTTTTTACAGTCCATGTTAGACACGGATGCCGGAGCGCGGTTCCTGGGTGAATTTGCGATTGGCACTAACAATGGCATTGACCGCTTCACAAAGTCCATTCTCTTTGATGAGAAGATTGGCGGGACGATTCATATGGCCGTTGGCGCAGGGTACCCCGAAACAGGCAGCAAAAATAAATCGTCTATTCATTGGGATATGATTTGCGATATGCGTGACGGCGGCAGTATTTGGGTGGATGGCACTGAGTTTTATAACAGCGGTCGTTTTTTAGTATAAAGAAACCGGGTTTTCAGTTGTCAAGTTAACATAAATCGAATGACTAGCGTTGAAAAACCCAGTTTCTACTTGACGTTATGCCTGAACTTCCTGAAGTTGAAACAACTGTTCGTGCCTTGAGAGCGCCGCTGGTCGGCCGAACTGTCACCGGGATGCGGAATGATTGGCAAAAACATCTCGCCACCCCTGCCCTGCCAGAGTTTCGCCAGCGCATCGCCGGGAAAGAGATCCGTTCAATTGGGCGACGCGGCAAATATCTTGTTTTTCATCTCAGCGAACCGGAAACGCTGCTGATTCACTTGAAGATGACCGGGCATCTGGCCGTTGTTCCGGCCGACGAACCGGCCAGCAAGCACATACATACCATCTTTGAGCTGGATAATGGCGCTGAACTGCGTTTTCGGGATGAACGGAAGTTCGGCCGTGTTTATCTGCTGCAAGACCCGCAGGAGGTTTTGGGGCGGCTTGGCCCGGAACCGCTTTCTGATGCCTTTACGCCGGAGGTCCTGCACCAGATGTTGCAGGGGCGAAAGAGGATTTTGAAACCGCTGCTTCTGGATCAGACATTTGTAGCAGGAATTGGTAATATTTATGCTGATGAGGCATTGTATTATGCTAAGATTCGGCCGACCCGGATTTCAAACACGCTTTCGGATGCGGAGAGCAGCGCCCTCCACGCCGGTATTCAAAAAGCGTTGAATCTAGGGATTAATAACGAAGGGGCCAGCATTGATAATTATCGCAAGCCGGACGGCAGCCGGGGCGAAATGCAGAATATATTAGTCGCTTACGGCCGTGCTGGTGAACCTTGTAGGCGCTGCGGCAGCATCATGGAACGGATTGTGTTGGGCAGCCGCAGCACCTATTTTTGCCCAAATTGCCAATTTAGCATACCTGGCCTAAGATGATTGGTTCAATGTAGGAAATTGACCAATCCCGATCAATTATGGGGTAAGTGATATGGACAATGAAATTGAAGTGATGCGGGTTTTACGTCTACCGCCGATGGGAAAGCTGGTGGTTGAGGTAAATGGTCAGCGATATGAACAATTGTCAGAGGTAACGAACCCCAGCCTCAAACAGCGTCTATTGGCTGCCATTGGGGAACTGATTATCTTTTCCAGTGGGTATCAAACATTGGTAGACGCCGGTGTTGCACCGCCACTGATGGTGCAGTCTGGCGGTGTGGGGGATACGCATGAAATGGTCTCGCCAGACCTGGAAGAGCGACGAGCAGCCTTCCTTTCTACACTTGAACGACAGCGGAATGTACTGGCAACACAGGCCAATGCAATTCAAGACCCGGTGAACCTGGTTTCGGCCGTTGCCAAGGACGAGGCAATTCCTGTCATACGGCCGACTAACATCGTCGATCAGATTGACGAAATCTTACAGAAGTACGTGAAGGCAGAGCCAAAGTTAGAAGGCCGTTCAATCCACCTGGAGCAGGCTCCGGCGGGCGGGCTGCGGATTAAGGTAGATGAGCAGATTTACCAGCGTCCGGCCGAAATTCAGGAAAAAGAGATTCAACTGGTTATAAAAATGGCTTTGAAGGAATGGGAAGCACACTAAGTGAGTCTTCCGTTTTAGGGATACTTTGGCTCCAGTGAAGGTTGCAGGTCTTTGGGCAGTGAAAAGATGAAAGTGCTGCCGTGATTTAGTTCGCTTTCAACCCAGATATTCCCGGCATGGGCGTCAATGATCCGCTTGACGATTGCCAGGCCGATTCCAGCGCCGCCAAACCGACGTCGAGAAGTTCCATCCACCTGATAAAAGCGTTCAAATATTCTTTCTGCCTTGTCAGCAGGCAGTCCAATTCCCTGGTCGGCTATTTTGACAATAATCTGGTCTGGCTCATCCATCATTGTCAGCAAAATTGTACCCCCATTAGGGCTAAATTTAATGGCATTGACCAAAATATTGTCTATGACCTGCTGCACCCGACCTCTGTCAGCCACTACCTTCCCCCGTGCTTTGGGCGGTCGATCAAATTTTAATACCAGCCCTTTCTGGCCTGCCGTAAAACGGTGGCCTGACATTGCCTCTTCAATAAGCCGAGTCATCTCAAAAGGTTCTAAAATCAGATTATCGGAGCTGATGCGCTGCAAGGACATAATATCGTCAATGAGACGGGTAATTTCCAGGGTTTTGTCAGCGACAATACGGAGGGTGCTTTTCTGTTCCTGAGTAATTGCCCCCATTTCCTCATCCATCAACAGATCAACATACCCTTTCACGAAAGTTAGAGGCGTCCGCAGTTCGTGGGAGACATTTTGAACCAGTTCGTCCTTGAGGCGGTCGTTTTCCTGAAGTTCTTCATAGGCGACAGCTAACTTGGCAGCACGATCTTCAGCCTCCTCATACAGTCTGGCATTGGCAATGGCTGTGCTGACCTGGGCCGCCGCAATCGTCATCAACTGAATGTCCGAATCTTCAAAGGCTTTGGGCGAATCGCTGTCAACTGTCAGAGCGCCAATAACTTCGTCCCGGCTCATCAGGGGGACGGCTATCAAGCTGCGCAGCACTTCGTCGAAGAAGAGAAAGTCGGGATGATCCTGAGTATCGCGGACGTAAATCGGCCGACGTTCGCTGACGGCCTGACCCGAAATACCTTCGCCCACCTTCATCCTGGCTTTGTGGACCCATTTGGGATCAATACCAGCGGCAGCCTCAACGACCAATTCCTGACTTTCTTCATCCAGTAAGGCAATTGAACACCCTCTGGCCCCTAACAAGCCCTGCAACACTTTAACGGTTGTGTCCATGACCATCTCAACCCGCAAATTGCCGGTTACTCGTTGAGCCATGTTGACCAGGGCAGACATATCTCGCAGGCGGCGTTGGGCATTGGAAAAGAGGCGGGCATTTTCGATAGCGACGGCTGCCTGATCTGCCAGCAAACTAAGGAGCAAAATCTCGTCATTAGTGAAGTTATGCCGGTTGACATAAGTCAAGGTGAATGCGCCCAGTACACGGTCGCCCCTTTTGAGAGGGAACCCGGCTATCGCCCCAACGCCCCATCCTGCCGCCTCGGGGGTCTGGTACAACGGATGGTTGCGTGCGTCGGGAATGATGACTTGTTTGCCGCCATGAACGACTTTGGACGTTATGCCATTCTGTCGGGGGCTGCTAACGGCCGGTTTGCGACGGCCGTCTCGAAACAGAGCCGAACCAACTGTGAATTCGTCCCGTTCAAGATCGTAGAGGAAGATATGGACATTATTGGCTTCAATCAGGCTAAGAGCGGAACGGTTGATAATGTCCAAGACGTGATTGATCTCCAACGGCGTATTCAGTTGGAGCGCAATCTCGTGAATGGTAGACAGCTCCTGAATGCGCCGCCGGGCCTGGCTAAAGAGATCGGCGTGTTCAATGGCAATGGCCGCCTGACGAGCCAGGTTGCGAGTCATACGTAACTCTTGCTCGGAAAATCCCCCAATTTGTCTGCTGTTACCCAACAACAAACATCCGAGTATCTCGTTTCGCCAGATAAGCGGAACCAACATCACACTTTGTAAACCTGCGTCAGCAATCAATCTCGCTTCTTCACTATTCGTTGAATCGGCTCGAATAATGACAGTGGTCTTACTCTCTAAGGTATTTTGAACCTCTGGATATTGTTCAAGATAGGTAAGGCCGGTCAGGTTTACACCGCCGGCCTCTGTCTCGCCATTGTCTTGCCTCACCGCTGGAAAACCGGCTGCCAGTTGGAGGTGTTCTTCAACCTCATCCCAGGTGAAGATTGCACCTACTTCAATCTGGAGAGCTGTGACCATTTCTTCAACGACTGATTGGAAGAGGGAGGAGTGGTCCAGGTCGGACATCATGGTGGCGGTGGCCTCGTACATTTTGCCCAGTTCAGCCACCTGCCTCTGGACTTCATGGTGGAGGCGAGCATTTTGAACGGCAACGGCTGCATGGGAAGCCAGCGTTGTAACCAGCCACTTTTCACGATCCCCATAGGCGTTGGGCTGGGCATTGTCTACCATCAATATGCCGACGACATCTTCGCCAGAAATCAAAGGCGCTCCAATCCAGGTGTTGACCCGCTCTGCCCCCGGAACAACAATCCAACGGTCGTCTTTCCGAACATCGTCAATGAAAACCGGCTCTTTGGTCTTAATGATCTCGCTAATTATCCGGCTCTCCCTCAAGGCCGAGTTCGCTTCTTGAATGACGTTTTGTTCAATGGAATAGCCCCGGTGGGTTGTGAAATCAATCTGGCCGTCTGTTAATAACATGATTGAGATGGCATCATAGTTGATGACATTGCCCAGCGCTACCAACAGTTGGTCCAGGACGGTTCTTAAATCAAGCGAACTGCTTACGGCAAAAGCGGCCGTCCGAAGGGTTTCGGCCGTTCGGTATTGATGCATCCCTTCCTCGGTTTGAGAAGGGGGTTTTCGTTTGTCGTTCCCAAAAGCTATACCCAACTGCTGGACAAGAAGCCTTAAGGTTCCTTTGTCAGAAGAAGAAATCGGCTTGTCATTGGAATAATAGAGATCGAGGAAGCCTTCGAGTTGGTTTTCGGAAAAGATGGGGCAAATGATGACCTGCCGGTCAAACAAGGCCGGGTTGCCCAACTCGGCCCCATTGATGGTCAGAAGCTGGTCTGTTTTGGCAGCCTTTTCATGGATAGGCTCCAAATAAGGGGAAACCTGTTCCAGCCAATCGGGGTTCCAATCTGAGGGGAATGCAGCCCGTTTTTTGAATGATTGCTCCCACTCTTGCTGAAGGGAGAGAATGCCACAGGCATGGGGAAAGGCATCTGCGAAATCTTCAGAAAGGCAGGAAAGGACGGCGGAAAACGATCCGCGACCAACCAATGTTTGTCCAACGTTATTGAGGAGGTTAAATTGTAAGTTGCTGGTCATTTTGTTCTCAAAAAGTGCCTAGCCTTTTGTTTACCTACAAAAAGCCAGACAGATTATCGAATGTCTGGCGCTTATTATACAATTTCCTCTTCCTATTGTTAACGGGAACGAACTCGGCGAGTGGTCTTCCCAGCTGCGGCCTGATCCTTTCGCATATGGCAGTTTTTGTATTTCTTGCCGCTGCCGCAAGGACAGGGATCGTTACGGCCGACTTTGGGCATATCCCGTCGTAATTCTACACCTTTTCCTTTTTCTCTTTGAACCACCTGATAACCAGCCTGGCTCATTCGTTCCTGATAGGCACTGGTCTCTTCTCGTTGGCGAATATAGTCCTGGTGAGAAGCAAGGCGGCGGAAATAACTATCCACAATATTCTTCTCAATATTATGGCGCATTTCGGCAAACATCTGGTAGGAACGGCGTTTATATTCTACCTTTGGATCCCGTTGGGCAACGGCTTCCAGGCCAATCTCTCGCCGTAAGTCGTCCATAGCGATGAGATAATCACGCCATTCCCGGTCAATTGCATCAAGCAGCACAAGCCGCTGGAAGTTTTCATATTCTTCGGAGCCGATCTGCTCTTCCCATTGATCCCGCTGTTGGTTAATGTAATCATTCAGGGCGTCTGATAGCTGGTCGCTGTCCAGAGCAGACAGGCTGTCCAGCAGCAAATTGCGGAGCGTTTCATCAACCCGGCGGTAGAAGCTGCCTTGTTGGGCCAGAATCGCTCGGTTAGAAAGTCCTTCTACATTGAACTGGGAAAAAGCCTCGTCAATTTCTTCAACGGTCCGATCCCAAATTTCATCGCGTTCGGTTTCCTCAATATGTTCAGCCAGAAAATCATCGAAAACTTTTTGAATCTGTTCGATGAACTGGTGGTGAAGATTCTCGCGAGCTTGCAGTTGCCCAGAGCGACGACCGCTTAGAAAAGCGCCCAGATTTGGAATGGGGGGCAGTAAAGGAATAAAACGGCCGACAGCCATTAAGAACTGGTACAGATTCCGCCCTTCTTCGAGGTTCTCCTTAACCATGAGCATGAGTTCTTTGGTTATCTGATCCGGGGTGGCATCGGCTAATTCGCTGCGATCCAGGTTGACAACACCCGGCAGCAGGCCACGCATCCGAATCAAAACCCCATTGATGTTGATGAAGTCAGTCGCATCAGTGCTGTAATCGGCCACTGCTCGCTCAACTTCTCCCCGAATGTAGTTGGTATAGTCATCAATATAATTTTGAATTAGCTCTTCTATGCTGGATTCAAAGGCTTCTTCAACCTTTTCGTCCAGATCGACCGACTCGCCCATAAGAATGGCCCGACGCTCACTATAAGTGGCTTCGCGTTGTTTGCTCATCACGTCATCATATTCGACAACGTTCTTGCGAATATCGAAGTTATAGCCTTCGATGCGCTCCTGAGAGTTTTCGATGATTTTGTCCAGTATACCTGCCTCAATAGGCAAATCATCGGGCATACTGATTCGAGACATAGCGCCTTTGAGCCGTTCGCCACCGAAGCGACGCATGAGATCATCTTCGACAGAGAGGAAGAAGCGGGAAGAGCCAGGGTCGCCCTGGCGGGCAGCACGACCACGAAGCTGGTTGTCAATTCGGCGGGATTCATGCCTTTCAGAACCGATGACATGCAAACCGCCTAACTCCCAGATTTCCTGACGCTCGGTTTCAGTCGTGCGCTTAATTTTCACAATCTTGTCAATGAGATGGGGTTCCAGGCCGGGAATGGTTTCTACAAGCCGTTCGGCTTCAGCCCGATCATTGGCCAATAAGGCCCGGATTAATGCAGCCCGCGAATTGTAGAGTTTCTCGAAAAGCGTTTCGGCAATAAATTGAGCCGCCTGTCGGGTATCGTCGTGCATTCGCTCGTAGCGAGTATACAACCCCCATAAGCGGACGGCTTCATCAACCAGTGCGACATCATTATCAATCTTTACCAGATGCTCTCTGGCCTCGGCCAGTTGGCCACCGCGAACCAACCGCAGCACGTGGCGAATATCGCTGTAATCAATGTCGTAAGGTTCCTGAAGCAACAGAGCCAGATAGCCAATGACCTGATTTTTTTCGATTTCAACGAGGGCATCGTCAAATTCTTTCTTGGTTTGCTTCAGAGCAGGTACCAAATCGGCCGTCAGCTTGCGATTGCTCTGAATCAGTTCCTGTGCCTTTTCCTCGCCCTCGGTCAACAAGCGATGGGCCAGTTGGAACAACTCCTGGCGATCAAACATCTCTTTTTCCAGGGCTTCGGCCGCCAACCCTTCGGGATTGCCACCCAGCAAGATGTCAGTACCACGCCCGGCCATGTTGGTGGAGATGGTCACGGCCCCTTTTCGTCCGGCCTGAGCCACAACGAGCGCTTCCGACTGGTGGAGTTTGGCGTTCAGGACGAAGTGTTCTACTTTACTGTGGTTCAATAGACGGTGAATCTGTTCGGAATGCTCAACGGAGGTCGTACCGACCAAGGTGGGACGGCCGGTTTGACTGACCCGACTGATTTCTTCCACAATTGCCTTATCTTTCGCTTCCAGGTCTTTATAAACGCGATCCGGAAAATCAATGCGCTTGGCGAATACCCGCTTGTCAGGGTCATCGGGATAGACATAGTAGGTTTCCTCTGCCCCTTCGACCTTATGGTGGCGTTCTACCAGCCCCAAGTCCCCCTTTTCAACGATGTACTCTACGTTCGTTGGCAGCGGGGTCACATCCAGTTCATAGACTTCATCAAACTCTTCGCCATCGGTCATCGCTGTACCGGTCATACCGGCCAGCTTGTCGTAAAGGCGGAAGTAGTTCTGGAGGGTGATGGTCGCTACCGTGACATTCTCGCGGCGAACCTGGACGCCCTCTTTGGCCTCTATTGCTTCGTGGAGGCCGTCGGAGTAACGGCGACCGGGCATCAAACGGCCAGTAAAGTCGTCAACAATAATGACCTCGCCGTTCTGAACTACATATTCTTTATCCCGCTTAAATAAATATTGGGCCTTCAAGGCATTGTCTACATAGAATGTCATCTGGTAAAAGCGGGGGTCGTATAGGCTGTCACCAGCGTCGGGGTCGATTTCTGGAATCCTCTCCTCAACGGCAACAATACCCATTTCTGTCAGGCTAATGGTGCGGCTTTTTTCATCAATGTCATAGTGGCCGTTGGGTTCTTCGTCCTCATCGGCCGTGTTTTCCCGCAAGCCGCGCACATACTGGGCAAAACGGGCATATTCCTGGCTGCTGGTGCCGGAAGGGCCGGCGATGATGAGCGGTGTTCGCGCCTCATCTATAAGAACGTTGTCTACCTCATCAATAACGGCGAAGTTCAGTTTTCGCTGTACCAACCGTTCGCGGCTGGTCGCCATGTTGTCGCGCAGATAGTCAAAGCCAAACTCGCTGCTGATACCGTAGGTAATATCCGCTTTGTAGGCTTCGCTACGGGTGCAGGGACGCCAGTGAACCAGCCGTTCATCTTCCAGTTCGGCTCCTGGATTCACATAGTCCGGGTCATAGAGGGCAGAAAACTGTTGGGGGCCGATACAGCCGACGGTCAGGCCTAGCGAATAAAAAATCTTGCCCATCCAACCGCCGTCACGGCGGGCCAGGTATTCGTTCACTGTCACCAGATGGACACCTTCTCCGGCCAAAGCGTTCAGGTAAAGAGGCAAAGTGGCTACCAGTGTCTTGCCTTCCCCTGTTTTCATCTCAACCACTTCGCCATGATGGAGAAGAATGCCGCCTAATATCTGGACGTCGTAGTGACGCAGGCCGGTCGTTCGCCTGGAAACCTCACGCACCAAAGCAAATGCTTGGGGCATGATGTCTTCTAGCTCTTCATCACTGTTGTATCGTTCTTTTAATTCGGCCGTTTTATTTCTTAGCTCTTCATCGGATAAGGAAGCCATCTCCGGTTCAAGGGATTGGACTTCGTCAACGATGGGTTCGAGACTGTCTAAATACTTTTTTGTGGGATCACCAACGATCTTTGTCAGGATTTTCTTAAACATAAGTTCTTATTATACCATCACTGTAAATAGTCACCCTAAGACGTTTATAAGAGTTGATGTCCAACCTGGGGTGGATATCAACCCAACGTCTTACTCATTGAATAGTTCGCCGACGCTTCTCCCTTCATGGGAGCGAAGAATAACTTCGCCCAACAATTCGGCCACTGTCAATATAGTGATATTAGGCAGCATTTTTTCCGGTGGTATGGGAATGGTGTCGGTTGTTACAATTTCTTTAATCGGCAATGAACGGAGCCGGTCAACAGCCGGGCCGGAAAGAACCGGATGGGTAAAGGTAACGTAGACATCCTTTGCTCCGTTTTGCTTCACGATTTCGACTGCTTCTTTGATAGAACCGGCCGTGTCCACTAAATCATCTACGATAATAACATCTTTATTCCGAACATCGCCAATAAGTGTAAGAGCTTCGCGTTGGGAGCCATCACCGAGCCGCCGTTTTTCGACAAAAGCCAACGGTAGTTCCAACTCGGCCGCATAATTTCGGCCGCGTTTGGCAAAGCCCAAATCGGGGGTCACAACGACAGCGTTCTTCAGGTTCTTCCCCCGAATATACTCCACCAAAATATGAAAGGTTGTCAGAGAATCGCCGGGTATTTTATAAAATCCTTGAATTTGCCCGGCGTGTAAATCCAGGGTCATCCAGCGATCTGCCCCGGCGACTTCAATCATGTCAGCCAATAAACGAGCTGAGATTGGCACGCGGGGTTCGTCCTTCTTATCACTTTGGGAATAGGCTAAATAAGGGACAACAAGGGTAATCCGGGCGGCCGAATCTCGCTTCAGGCAGTCAATGGCGATCAGGCTTTCCATGATATTGCGGTGGACGGGCTTGGAGTGGCTTTGAATCAGATAGACATCCTGACCCCGGACGCTGCCCTGTAACCGGATTAAGATATTCTCGTTGGGAAATTGAACAATATCCCAGGGGCTGATCGGTACGTTAATATAGTCGGAAATTTTATGGGCCAGATCAGGACACCCTGAACCGGCGAACAACTTTATATCCCCATATCCGCTCATATGAGTCATATTGCCTTCCTCCTCAGCAATGCGATTTGCCAAATCGCGCTAGAATTTTCGATTGTGATGGTGCGCGGTGCGTGCTTGCACGACGCAGGTGTGTGGTTGTTTGTGCAAAATCTCTTGTTACAGGTGTGCTAATAGTTGGGCAACGGCCGTATAGGGGTCTACCTTTCGTTCAACAACGGCCTCAACCACAGCTTCCTGCTGCTGCTGGGAAACGGCATCCTGGAACCGGGCCATAAACCTGTTCTGCAACAGGCGGTTTATTTCCTCCCGGCTGCGAATCCTCTCTCGTGTCTGCCATTCTCCACTTTCTTTCAAGTAATCAAGATGATCGTGAAGGGATTTTATCAATGGGTCAACCCCGCCGCCTTCATAGGCAATTGTTTCTAAGACGGGGATATTCCAAAACGGCTTGTCTCGGCCGTTGTGGCTTTTCAAACCCATATGGATCATCATTTTCAAGGCTTTGACGGTATTGCTGCTGCCCGGTCTATCAGCCTTGTTGACAACCAGAACATCGGCTATCTCCAAAATACCGGCTTTGATAGATTGAATCTCGTCACCCATGCCAGGCGCTTCAATGACGATTGTGGTATGGGCAGTTGCAGCAATATCCACTTCTGCCTGTCCTGCGCCGACCGTTTCAATCAGAATCACATCGAATCCGGCCGCATCCAATACCCGGACAACATTACCGGTCATTTGAGCCAGGCCGCCCAAACTGCCGCGAGAGGCCATACTCCGAATGAAAATGCCTGTGTCGCCCGACAGGTCTTGCATCCGAACCCTGTCACCCAACAGCGCACCACCGGTAAAGGGGCTGCTGGGGTCCACCGCAACGATACCGACATACATATCCTGGCGACGCAGGGCTTTGGCTAATTCATTAACGAGGGTGCTCTTCCCAGAACCGGGTGGGCCGGTGACGCCGATGATGTGGGCCTGCCCGGTATCGGGATACAAGGCTCTGATGATTTCTTCAGCGGCCTGTGGATCGTTCTCGACCTGGGTGATCGAACGCGCAATGGCCCGACGATGACCCTGGTGGATCCCGTCGCGGACTTCTTCAATTAGCACGTCAATTTGACCGTTAGTTTGACTGCTCACCAAGCACTGTCTCTCGAATGCTTTGGACGATTAAATCAGTGCTGGTTCCCGGCCCAAAGACACAGGCGATTCCCATCTCTTCAAGGGCGGGAATGTCATCGTTGGGAATGATACCACCAAGAAATACTGGAACATCCAGCATGTCATTCTCTTTCAGCAAAGACATGATACGGGGGGCAAGCGCCATATGCGCCCCGGACAAGATGCTCAGGCCAATGACGTCAACATCTTCTTGCAGGGCGGCTTCTACGACCATTTCGGGGGTCTGGCGCAAACCAGTATAGATCACTTCCATTCCGGCATCCCGCAAGGCACGGGCGACGACTTTTGCACCGCGATCATGGCCGTCTAATCCTGGCTTGGCTACCAGAACGCGAATTTTCCGTTCTTCCATCTTTTCTCTAACTCCAGTAGACAGTAAACAGTAAACAGTAGAAAGTACAGTTTTGAGATTCAACTCCTACTGTTCATTATTGACCTTTTACTGTTTACTAAAAAACTGAGGCTATTATATACTTGATCGTCAAACCGTTTCAACATGAACAGTAACAGGCATCTGTTCCATACTCAGAAGTAGTTCCGGGCAGTAATTGGTATTTTGGTTTGGAAATTCGATAACCTGAGAATGGCCGACCAGAACGAGGCGAAGGCTGTCTCGTCCCTTAAACTGACCGGCGATTGTCACCAATTCCCGGCAGGTTTTTTGCCAATCACCAACCAGTCTGACTTTGACAACGACCACTTTGTCGGGGTTTTTGGTTTCCGTCTCCTCGGCAGGCTCAATGACTACTTCGACAAGCTCGGTGGGCGGTGCGACAGGTTCAGCGGCCGATTTACGCATGGGCCTGGTGTTTCGGCCGTTTCCATTGCCATTTCTTCCTGCAATTGGCGGTGTTTTGGAGTACCACTGCGCGTCGTCATCGGCGAAATTTGGCGGGGGCGGTGGCGCACCGGACAGCGGAGAAAGGTCTTCTTGAACGGCCGTGTTTGCCGCAGCTATGTCTGTGGGAACGACCGGTTTCGGATCTGATTTCAAAGCGTGTCCATTGTGGCCGTTGGACTGTACCCGATAAACGGGCTGTGGTTCGGCCACTTCGTCAGAATCATCGGCCGAATCAGATAAATCGTCTTCGTCTGGCGGCGATAGCGCCGTCACTTCATTCGGAAGAGGCAGATCACGGGGGGCATCGGCCGATTGGTTAATGGTCAGATTGTTGGTGATGGAGTCTACAAAAATTTTGGCCTGATCGCCGTTTTCGATCTGAACCTTGCCGCGCACAAGGTAGACTTGATCGACTTCGATATCGGCTCGGCATTCTTTCCAGGTGCGGGGGAAGAAGATTAATTCAACCGTTCCTTGCAAATCTTCCAGGCCGCCAAAGGCCATCGGCTCGCCCTTACGGGTGACATGGGTTCGCAGGTGACTTAACAAACCAACTACGGTTAAGGAACGGCCGTTGGTGGTTTCGTCCAGGTCGGCCGTTGTGACCGAGTTAATGCTCTGTAGCAGATCGGTGTAGCGCTGGAGCGGGTGCTCGGAAATATAGACACCGATCAGCTCTTTTTCCCAATTCAGGACTTCTCTGGGATCAACCTGTTCCACCTCATTCTCGTTTCGGAGCAGTTCAACAGAGATGTCCATTGCAGCCCCAGTGCCAAAGCCGCCAAAGAGACTCATCTGACCCACCGCAGCCGCATCATGGGTCTTGCCGCTGTGACCCATCATTCGTTCCAGAGCGTCGAGCAGTTGCAGGCGCGACCCCCATTCGTCAAAAACGCCAACCTTAATCATGGATTCCAGAGCGCGTTTGCCAACCCGGCGCAAATCTACCCGATCACACATTTCAGCCAGGTCTGTAAATGGGCCGTTGGCTTCTCGCTCCTGCAACAGCAGTTCAATCGCGCCTATTCCGGCGTTCT
>JBAPRX010000315.1:0-2299 GCA_049281335.1 Promineifilaceae bacterium (SeqCode) | reverse complement strand
GTTCCGGCGCTGCTGATTGGGGGGTGGCTGTTGGTGCGGAACTGGCAGCTTTACGGGGATATAACCGCGACCAGTGTCTTTATTCAGGTGGCGGGTGGTGATAGGGGGTCTAGTCTGGGCCAGGTGTTGGGGGAAACGCCGGGCCTGTGGCGGTCACTGTTTGGGGTTTTTGGCTGGTTGAATGTTGCTCTGCCTGCCTGGCTTTACTATCTCTGGAATGGCGTGGCCCTTTTTGCCGTTCTCGGCGTTATGATGGTCGTGGTTCGGGCGTTTAGAGAAAAAGACCGTCCGGCCACACGCTCTGCCAATTCAATTCTCCAGATGTTGTTCAACCCGCCTTTCTTACTGGCTGTATGGGCGCTGGTTGTTTATGCCGGGTTAGTCCAATTTCTGCTGAAAACACCGGCAGCACAGGGCAGGCTGTTATTTCCGGCATTGGTTCCACTGTCGCTGGGGATGGCTTATGGATTCAGCAGTTGGCGGAGCAGGTGGGCGATGGTGGCTCCGCCGATTCTTTTATTGATGGCTTCATTATTTAGCGCCCTTGTTATCATCCCGAACGCTTATCAAAAGCCACCGATTATTGAGGAGACGGCCGTTCCGATTGAGGTAAGCCGGTTGGAACAAGAGATGGGGCAGGGGATAAAGTTGGTGGCGGCGACGGTTGAAACTGAGACGGCCGAACTGGGTGACTGGATTTGGATCACCTTTTATTGGCAGGCGGAAACCGTTCCTGACGAACCACCGGACTTCGTCCTGGAACTGTTTGGGCGGGAGACAGAGTTGTTGGGCAAGTTGCAGAGTTATCAGGGTCGCGGCTTGTTTCCGGCAAATTTATGGCCGCCGGGTAAGGTAGTGGTAGACCGGGAAGCGGTCCAGGTAACGGCCGCACCGGACACGCCCGTTCAAGGTCGGCTGAATCTAAAGCTGGAAGGTGAAACCACTTCGGTAGATGTCGGAACGGTCAAGGTTCTACCCCTTTCCTGGCCCGAACCGGATGGGACGGGGCTGGCTGAGGTTGCCGGGGTCCAGATTACGTCGGTGGTGGTGAGTGAGACGGCCGTTTCGCCGGGGGAAACCATTTCGCTGGCGGTACAGTGGCAGGTTGTCGAACCGCCGGGCCAGAATCTAACGACCTTCGTTCATCTGGGAGAACAAAGCAGTCCGCCGTTGGCGCAAGGGGACAGTCCACCCCTTGACGGCTATTATCCGACCCAATTGTGGGCGGCGGGTGAGGTTATTGATGATGCCTATCATCTGACGATACCAAATGATTTGCCGGACGGCCGTTACCCCCTTTATCTCGGTTTTTATGCCCCGGAGAATGGAGAACGGCCCCCGCTGACGGTTGACGGCGTTCAACAGCCGAACAACGCTTATTTTGTGGGGTGGATTGAAGTCGGCCGATGACGAAGATAAAAAACAAGGAACTGTTGCTTATTATTCTGGCTTATTGTCTGGCAGGGGTTGTTTATGCCTTTGCGACACCGCCATTAGAGGATTCTGACGGTTATAAGCATTATCCCTTCGTTCAGTACGTACAGCGCAACTGGCAGCTTCCTGTCCTTGATCCTGAAAATCCGGGCCTGTGGCTGCAAGAGGCCGCCCAACCGCCTCTGTATTATATTCTGATGGCGTTGGTGACTTCCCCGATTGACACCAGTGATCTTCCAGAGATTCATCAACTGAATCCTCATGCTTTTGTGGGCGATCCAAACCAGGTCGGCAACAAAAATCTCATCATCCACCAGCCTGAAAAGGAGTCGTTTCCCTGGACGGGATCGGTTCTGGCAATTTATATCATCCGGCTGGCATCTATTGGGTTGGGGGTCGGCACAATCGTAGTTGTTTTCCGGTTGGGCAGGCTGCTCTTTGATGATCGGATTGCTTTACTGGCGGCTGCCCTGACCGCCTTTAACCCGATGTTCTTGTTTGTCAGCGCGGCCGTTAATAATGACAGTCTGGCAATTTTGCTGGGCCATGTGGGGTTGTATCTGTTGGTGCGTTTATGGCTGGATACGCCGGAGCCGCGAACTTCCTGGCGGCCGTATCTGGCTCTGGGCATTGTCTTGGGTCTTGGGCTGCTGACGAAGCTGAACCTGGGCGGGTTGTTGGGGCTGGCGGGGCTGGCGCTGGCCTGGAAAGCGTGGCGGCTGAAAAAGGCGGAGCTTTTTTTTGTGGGCGGGCCGCTTGTCCTGTTCCCGGCCCTTCTCGTTCCGGCAGCCTGGTTCTGGCGCAACTGGCGGCTTTATGGAGATTTGACCGGCTTGAAAGTATTTAATGCCGTTCAGGATGCGCG
>JBAPRX010000314.1:0-2970 GCA_049281335.1 Promineifilaceae bacterium (SeqCode) | reverse complement strand
GTGCATACTGTTACCGTTCAGGTCGTCGTGCTGGTCAATCTCCGCCGTCTGTATATAGTAGGCAAAGGCGCTGCGTCTGGCCTCGTCGTTATTCGATTGTTTGCGGAAATGGATGGTGTTGGTGATGGTGAGGACAGGGTAAAAACTATTGCCGACTGTAAAGCCCAGCGAGTCATCTGCCAGGGTGATATCGGTAAGATTGAAGGAGAGCCGGTTGGGTGAATTGAAGCCGGAGAGGATGAAATCAATGTCGTAGATGGAGTCGGCTATCTCTTCGGTGATTCGTTCGGTTATTGTCTTTTCTCCGGCAAAATAGAGGATAACATCCACGATGGCTATCAATAGAATAAAGATGGAAGCGACAGCAGCCGCTGCGGCCGAAACCAAAACCCCGATCAACAGCTTGAGGACAACATCCAGGAAAAAGAAGACCAGGGCAATCGTGGTGCTGGCAATGGCGATGGCGATATTATAGTTACGCGCTATCTTGTTGCCCCCGAAACCGCCGCTAAGCCACTCATATAGGAAAAAGCCCCAGGGAATGATAATTCCCAGCACAAAGCCCAGTTTACCAAAGACCTCCGATCCTTTGATGTATGCCTGGCAGCGGGCAACTGCCGCTACCCCGGCAGCGGCCTGGGTTCCGGCCAGCGTTAATATTTTTACCAAAGCGTAGGTGATGAGCGCCAGATGGCCCAAACTGACAGCCAGGGATACGAAATTAAGGATATAGAGGCCCCAATTTAGGGCCTGGTTATCCCCCCCGAAGTAGCCTTTGGCTAACAATAAGAGGCCGATGGCGGAAGCCCCAATGACCAGCCACATGCTGACGTCAATGACATGGGTCATGAAACTGGAGCTGGTTGGATTTCTGGCGCTTTGGGGGAATAAATCATTACGGCCGAATGTTCGGTCCCTGCTGGCATTATAGGAAGACCAAAAGCTGTTTTTGAAGACAGTGCCGGAGGAGATGATAGAGGATTTGTTGAAGACATTGGCAACGGTCGGAACAATGGCGGCGACAAAAGCCAGGAAAAAGGCCGTAGCGGCATAAGAGGCGCCCTTGAAGGTAGCGGACGGCCAACTGGGTTCATAAAGGGTTTCATCAACGGTGGCGTCCGTCAGCCAAATGACTTCACCGTTGCTCTCCACGAGATTGCCAATCCCTTGATAAAGGGTGGCATAGTATATCTGCGCCCAGTAGCGTTGGCCTTCGATAGCATCAATTTCTTCCTGGGTGGCGTTGGACGGCTCGACGAAAACCAGTTCGCTCAGGTTGGCTTCCAAATCTTCCAGATAAGTGGCAGGGTCGGCGTTAGTCCACTCGCCACCAACATAATCGTAGGGCTTCCAGTTCATATCGGCCGTTGTCGTCGGAAAGACAAGGGCGGGATCAAAATCGGCCGTAAACAGATTATCAACGTTACTCATCATTTCCAGTGATACCAGCCGGTTCGTCGTTTCTCGAACGAAGAGCAGCGTGGGGTCGGTCTGGTTTTCATAGCCTGCATAAACAGTGTTCAGCAAGGAGACAGTCTCCGTCATCATCACCTGATAAATCTGGTCGCTGTCGTCGTAAAGGCCAATCAGGGGTTGGTAGCCGAGGTAGTATGGGCCGCTGCCCGCATCGTGCCAGCTTGGCAGTTCGGTCGCCAGGTTGTCCACACGCACATCTCGCTCGCCGTTGTTGTCGTAATCACGGCCGCGCAGGAAAGTGCCGTTGAGACTGTTAGCCGCCGCCCACAATTGGTCGTCAGTCTGGAAGCTGGGGTCAATGGTCGGGTCTTCATAGATAATGCCAACATCAACGCCATGTTCTTCGCTGACCTTCAAGCCGGTCAACTTCCATGATTCATCATAGACATTGATGACTTTCAAGACATCCTCGCGGGAACACGTTTCAGGATCATCATTTTCATTGATACATTGGTCCGAAATCATTTGAACCAGCCAGATGAGGCGGGCTTCATGGCTGCTGCCCCAATCAACGATGTTGGGGTCGCCAACCGTTCCCTGTTCGGGGAAGTAAGGCACATGGGCGCCGAAGGCGATTGGCAGGCCGCTGTCGGGATCGGTCTGTACAGTGACAGGGACATAGACCACCAGGTCGCGGTAGGGGTCGCTGGGGTCGCCGGTGTCGTTGGCAGTGATGTTATAGGGCGACAGGCGGCTGGTATCCAGCCACTCTTCGGCCGGCAGGTTGGCCGGGCGGGGCGAGCCGCTGTAGACAGGCAGAACCGGCAGATTCCCGTAATGGCCCGCCGTCCCCGGAATGAGGATTTCCAGAACGGGGGTGAGACGGACGTCGCCATTGGCGGCGTTATCGGCCGTACTGCGAAGGTCCAGGTTGGCTGTGTCGGCAAAGGTGGTGTCCAGATGGCGTGTAATCTGTCCGTCCTTGTCGCCCGTCGGCCAGTCCAGGACGTTGCCATACAGGGCCAGGTTATCGGGGTCGTTCGGCCGTATCTGGAAATCTAAAAAGACGGTCCGATCCGTTTCCAAATTGTCAAGCCGCCACTCAAACGGGTTGGCCTCATCAAAGACCTGCCCGGCCTGACCCAGAGGAGAGATGTCAAATTTGTCCAGAACGCCGTCATTATCATTGTCTTCGTCGTAAACGTCCGGTTTGCCATCGCCATCCGTATCGGGGCAGATGGCGGTCGGCATGTAGAGGGGCGTCCCGAATATTCGCCGGGAACATTCCTCACCGTCGGTCATGCCGTCCTGGTTGCTGTCAATTGACAGGGGATCGAGGTACCAGGTTTTGGTAATATAGAAAAAACCGGCGATTTCAACATCGTCATTGATGCCATCGCCATCTGTGTCCGCCCAACCGGGGGCCGTACCCAGAGTGAAGGCTTCAAGCCCGTCGTCCAGGCCGTCGCCGTCGGTGTCAACATCGTTGGGGTTCGTTTCCCAGAGGTTGATCTCGTCATCGTCGGAAATGCCGTCGCCGTCGGTGTCCACCCC
>JBAPRX010000313.1:0-4078 GCA_049281335.1 Promineifilaceae bacterium (SeqCode) | reverse complement strand
TCTGGGAACGCATTTATGACATCCCCGACGAAGAGATTTGGGAGCTGCATCAGGGACTCAAACGCAAAATGGTCAGCTTCTTCCGAGAACGTGTGCGCCGCAGTTGGATCGAAGGACGCAACGACCCGACCCATATCGTTACCTCTGGAACAATGCTGGACCCTGACGCCCTGACAATTGGATTCGCCCGTCGCTTTGCAACGTACAAACGAGCCATGCTTATTTTCCGCGACCTTGAAAGATTGAAGCGAATCGTGTCCGACACTCACCGACCGGTGCAGATCATCTTCGCCGGTAAGGCCCACCCGGCCGACGACCCCGGCAAGATGCTGATTCAAGAAATCTTCAATCTGGCCCGGCACAATCAATTAGGCGGCCGTATTGCCTTCATAGAAGATTACGATATGCACATGGCGCGTTATATGGTTCAAGGGGTTGATGTCTGGTTGAATACACCGCGCCGTCCCCGTGAAGCCAGCGGAACCAGCGGCCAGAAAGCGGCCCTGAACGGTGTTCCGAATCTGAGCGTTCTCGATGGCTGGTGGATGGAAGGCTATAACGGCGCGAATGGCTGGGCCATCGGCCGAAACGAATATTACGATAACCCCGACCACCAGGACTATGAAGACGCGCAATCTTTGTACCAACTGTTGGAAGAAGAAGTTGTACCGTTGTTTTACGGCCGTGATCGGGACAATATCCCCAGAGGTTGGGTGGCGATGATGCGGGAATCAATTCGCTCCTGTGCTCCGGTCTACTGCACTCGTCGTATGCTCAAAGAATACAGCAACTTCTATATCCAGGCTCCCAAAAAGTAAGAATCCTGGCCCCGATGAGACGATGGACTAGGCGGGTCGGCTATTTGCTGGTCATTTTACTTTGGCTCATATTGGTCAGCTTTCCCGTCGTCGCCTTTCTGCTGGCAACAAACGGAGAGATTCAAGTAGGAGACAGCAGCAGCGGCGTGCGGCTGTTTTTGTTACAAGACCCTGATAATCAAGGGCTGGTCTTTCAATGGAGCCGACCCTACTCTCGGTCGGGAGCCGCTGACGAGTCAGTAAGCGAATGCACCCGAACAACACTCCGGTATCTCCTTTGGGAAGGAGATGCGTCAGGTCAAAACACCGATTACTGTCAGTGCCTTGACCCGGAGACGGGACAAACACTTCCCGTTGGTGCCTGCACCATCAATGGACAGTAAGAAGCAAAAAGTAAAAAGTTGGTCGTGAAAAGTAGGCAGTTGCCTGAGAAGTGCCAGACACTTTATAATAAGGATAATTGGAACAACGAGCCTTTCAAACCCCAAACTTTACAAGTGCTTGAAATCTGATCCATCGGTTACTTTTGGCCGGTCACTCCTTACTGTTGACTGTTCTTTGGGGACTGAAAATCAGTTATTGTTAACATTCAACAAATTCCTGTGGTACAATTCATAGGGAAATTAGAATGGAACTAACAAACTCTGTCGAGACCAAAGTTGAATATCAACCAACAGCGACGCAGTTGGAAAGGGCAGCCGCGCTGCGGCGGTTCAATCGTCTGTTTGTTTATTTGCCAATTCTCGCTGCGGCCGTTATTGCGCTGTTCGTTGTCGGGCTGCTGGTTTGGATAACACTGATCCAACCGGTAGAGAACAGCCAAGAAACGGTAAGCGGCATTGCCAGCGCTGTTGTTGTCCTGGTTTCACTTCCTATGACAGTGTTGTGCGCCCTGCCGTCTGCGCTGTTTATTGGGGCATTTGTCCAGGGCCGAAAGAAGAAAATGGCCCCAACCAAGCGGCTCCAGACCATTTTCTGGCAGATTGACGGACTGGTTTTGAGATTGCAAACGGCCGTTAACAGTTTCACACCAAAGGTGGCCGGCGCGGTCATTAAGGCCCATGCCGCTGTCGCTTATGTCCGAAATTTATTAAACCAACTTTTACACCTACTTGATCGGAGCTAAGAATGCCTGAACAAAGTAACGATTGGAAAATCAAAACACTAATCCTGGGAACCCTGGTTGGCGCCTTAATCGGCCTGGGAACCGGATATTTATTAACCCGAACGGCCGAAGAAAACGGCGGCAGCCCACCAAAAATCACCACCGGTGACGCAATAAAAGCCTCCGTAGGTATCATTGGCGTGGTTCGCGGCATTATTGCATTGGGAGACAGGAAATAAACTGAAGTTAGAAGTAGGCATTGAATAGTGAGCAGTATTTACAATCTCGAAAACCCTGAAACAAATGAAAAAGATTCTGCTAATAGACGACGACCGCACCAACGCTAGCCTCATTAAAATTTTGCTAGAGATGGATGGTTTCAAGGTCGATGTCTGCCCCGATTTGAATCAGGCTAGAAAGGCCATTTCCACAGAAATAGACGCTTTCATTATTGATTGCAACCTCGCTTTGGGCGATAACGGCATAGATTTGCTTATAGAGATTCGGGAAGGCATGACTGAGGCGCCTTCCAGCACGCCTGTCATTATGACCTCCGGCGATGATCGTCGTTTGGTCGAGGCAGAAAATTCAGGCGCGACTCAATTCCTGTTAAAGCCTTACTCACCCAGCAAGTTATCAGACGAATTAACCAAATTGACTTCTAGTTAAGGTGTTAACGTTAGCCCGAAGTCACAGGTTAACGGGTCAACGTGTTGACCCCGTTAACACATTGACCGGGAGCAAACGAACACCACAAGTAGTCAGGTTTTCGACCTATAAAATAACTTGGTCCCCCATTCAGAAAAGCCTACTTCCCTCAAGGGAGAATTACATTGGCCAAAAGTGGCAAACATAGAGAAACATCAAAAAAATCACAATCCCGTCAATGGCGGCGCATGGATTTGCACCTTCATACACCGGGATCGAACGATTATCATCAACCATCTATTACATATCTTGACATTTTAAGACAGGCAGAAGTACGCGGCCTGGAAATAATCGCCTTCACCGACCATAATACAATGGCCGGGTATGCCGCCATGCAGGAAGAGATTAGACAACTCGAACTGCTGGAACAGCTTAACCGGCTGGAGTTCAGTGAAAAACAGCGGCTGGCCGAATATCGGCGGCTGTTAGACAAAATTCTGGTTCTACCAGGTTTCGAGTTCACAGCTACCTTTGGTTTCCATATTTTGGGCATTTTTCCGCCTGACACGCCGATCAGCTTTCTCGAACATTTGCTGTTAAGCCTCCATATTCCAATCAGGCTGCTCCACGATGGCAGTTCGACGGTGGGTGCGACCAGTGACGTCCTGACTGCTTATCACATCATCAATGAAAATGGCGGGCTGTGCATTGCCGCCCATGCTAATTCCAGCAATGGGGTTGTGATGCGCGGTCTGGATTTTGGGGGGCAGACAAAGATTGCCTATACCCAAGACCCCAATCTGCACTGCCTGGAAGTGACCGACCTCGAAAAGAGAGGCCGGTATACGACCCGTCGCTTCTTTGACGGTTCAAAGCCGGAATATCCCCGCGCCATGCGCTGTATTCAGGGGTCGGACGCCCACCGACTGGTGCGGGAAACGTCTACTTCCAAGAGTTTGGGGGTTGGAGACCGCGTGACCGAGATTTTGCTGGACGATGTCAGCTTTGAGGCGCTGGAGGCGGTGCTGAAAGGCAATGACTTTTCATTAACTCGGCCGTATCGCGGCCCGGCTACCCCGCTTGATTTTGTACTGGTGGCGCGGGAAGAAGGGCCGTCGTTGGTCCAGGCTTTCCATAAGAGCATGGCCCAACGGGGCGGCCATCTCAACCGGGTTTTAGAAGACGTCTGCGCGATGGCAAATACGAACGGCGGTACGATCTATATTGGCGTCCCCCCAAATCCAAAGGAGCCAATTGCCGGGGTAAGAGAACCGAAAAAGTCTATTGCCTATTTACAGGATATGATTGCCAAACGGTTAAGCCCTGTACCGGAGGTCAATATTGACATCCTTGATTCGCAGAGTCAGACCGTTGTCCGGCTGACCTTGCCGCCGGGGCGGGATATTCCATACGCCATTGACAGCCACCGGTTTTACGTCCGAGATGAGGCGGACACGACGATGGCGGTGCGGGATGAGATTTTGCGGCTGGTTGAACGGCGGATATT
>JBAPRX010000312.1:0-9431 GCA_049281335.1 Promineifilaceae bacterium (SeqCode) | reverse complement strand
GCATTATATCTGAGAAAATTGTTTGGTAAAAACGGTTTTACTATAATCTCGATGTAACAAATTAATTGCTGAATTGGTGAATTGGTGAACGATTAACGGAGGAAGAAAGAAAATGCGGGTACTGATTATGTCGGACATGGAAGGGGTGAGTGGGATTGTGGTCTGGGAGCAGGTCAACGGCGGCGCTCCGATGTATGAAGAGGGGCGGCGGTTGTATACGGAGGAGATCAATGCGGCCGTTCGCGGGGCGAAAGCGGCCGGTGCGACGGAAATCGTGGCGGTTGATTGTCATGGAGCGGGAAAGAACTGGTCCTTCAACTCTTTTATCCCCGAACTGCTCGACCCGGACTGCGATTTCGTCAATCACCATCCCTGGAGCCGCTATACTGAGATTTTGGAGCAAGGCTGTGATGCGGCACTAATGGTGGGGATGCACGCCAAGGCCAATACGCCGGATGGGGTGCTGTGCCACACAGTTTCTTCAACCAGTTGGCGCAGTTTGACCTTCAACGGTAAGGAAGTTGGCGAAACGGGTATTAACGCCGCCTTGTGCGGGCATTATGGCTGTCCGGTCTTACTGGTAACGGGCGACACGGCAACCGCCATTGAAGCCCGTGATTTATTGGGCGATGGCTTAACGACAGTGGCGGTAAAAAAAGGGTTATCCCGCTTCTCAGCCCGCAATGTCGCCCCCAAACGCGCCCGGCAGATGATTGAGGAAGGAGCTAAGAAGGCGCTGCAAGATTTGAAGGCGGTGAAACCCTACGTTCCTGCCAAACCGACGACTTTAACGATTGAACTGGGGGCGGTTGACCACGCAGCCCAGTATCGAGGCCGTCCTGGGGTTGAGATTATTGATGATTTGAAGGTAATCAGCACGGCCGATGATTGGATGACAGCCTGGGATCAGATTTGGCATTGGTAATGGTAAAAAGGCAAGTTGCAAAAAGGAATCATTTGCCTCTCGCCACTTGCAGTTTGCAAGTTAGTCACAAGTCAGCCATTGTGGCTGACTGGGGGTAAACAGTCATGCATAAGATATACAGTCAGGTGTTTGAGAGGGATCCGAAGGTGACGACGGGCAAGAGTTGGGAAGCCTGGTTCGACCTGCTAGATAAGGCTATGGCAGAAGAGATGTCTCACGAAGAGATTAACGCCATGATGTTAAAACAAGCCTACTTGAATAGTTTCGGTGAGTGCTGGGCGGTAGCTATCACCGTTGGCTACGAATTTATCAAAGGATGGCAGGTTCAGCACCTCGGACCGATTACCGGTTTCGGTCTCGGCGCACAAAAGTTATTGCCGATAGATTCCGACCCCCTATGGCAGGTGCTAACAGCCGGGGAGGGATTAAAAATCTGGCTGGGCAGTGGGTTGGAAGGCTTAAGATTTGAACGGGGAAATAGATATGAAACGGCCGAAGGTACGAGGGGCGAGATCAGTAGCATCAATCCTGGCCAAGAGCTTCGGTTAACTTGGAAACCGGCCGATTGGGACAACGACTCAACCTTACAGCTTTACCTAATGACGAAAGACGGAAAGACGTTTCTGCGATTCTACCATAAGAAATTGACCGGGCCAGCACAACGTAAGGAGATGAAAGTCCATTGGCAGATAGTTTTGGGCCAGATCGAAGCTCTCGTTAACCGGGATAACAATGGCTAACGACGTTGAAGCGTTCCCGGCGGCCTACCCGCCTGCGGTACGGCGAAAAGAGAGTTAGAGGTGCTACCTTCTAAAAAGGCAGCACCTCTTTTGGGCATCGGAGCTTATTCCGGTTTGAAGACGGCCGACATATAGAGGTAGTAAGTATCGGGGCCGGTGACAACGACGGTGAAGGTATCACTGCTCTGGTCGCCATCGTCGTCCAAGACTGTGACCGTCACAGTGTATGTTCCAGCCTGGGTATAGACATGGCTGCCGCTAACGGTGTCGTTAGCCTGGTTGACCGTTCCCGGTTCAACGGTGCCATCATCCCAGTCAATGATGGCGGTGTGGGTATCGGCCGATCCGGGATCGGTGAAGGTCGCCGGGTCGAGCGAGACCATGTCGCCAACAGCAACATTCTGGTCAGCACCCGCATCAACCGAAGGAGCCACATTATTGACTGTTACCGTAAATGTGTCGCTGTCAGAGCCGCTGTCATCATCGGTAACGGTGACGGTGACGGTATAGCTGCCGTTGTCATCGTAGACGTGGCTGCCGCTGACGGTGTTATTGGCCTGATTGACCGTTCCCGCTTCGACCGTGCCGTCGCCCCAATCAATGGTGGCAGTGTGGGTATCGGCCGATCCGGGGTCGGTGAAGGTGGCCGGGTCGAGCGAAACAGTATCGCCTTCATCGGCCATCTGGTTTGACCCGGCGTTCACCGTCGGAGCCACATTACTAACCGTAACCGTCAGCGTATCGCTGTCACTCAAACCGGTATCATCGGTCACGGTTAGGGTGACGGCGAACTGCCCGTCATCGTCATAAGCGTGGGTGGGGGTCAGGGTTCCGGTTGCAGTCGCGCCGTCGCCGAAATCCCACAGAATATCCAGCGGCTGGCCTTCGGGGTCGCTGGCGGTGCCGTTGAAACTGACCGTCTGGCCCTCATCGGCCGTCTGGTCGTTCCCGGCGTCGGCCGATGGCGGAAGAGTGGTAAAGACTACCTCCAACGTGGCCGTACTGCTGTCCGTTGCGGCGCTGGTGGCGGAATCGGCTGTGCCTTCTATCATGTAGACCCCTGGGCCATCGGCCTGGACTGTCACCAAGACACCCGCTGCAACATGGGCCGGAAGCGGTAGTTGGGTTGTCCCAAACTGACCGGTCAGTCCCGGCGGCAGGTTCAGGCCAAAGTCAAAGGTTGTAGCAAGATTGCCGGTGTTGGTGATAACCATGAGGAAGGTGGTTGAAAGGGTGTCAGTTATGGTCTGGCTGGCCGGAATCCAGCCTACTTCGACGGCCTCAAAGTTCTCAAAGGTGATATTGGCAATTACCTCGTTCTTAATTAAGGCGTTGTTTTGAGACTCGGCTACGACGCCGAACTGGTAGGTATTGGGCAATGCGAAGTCGAGACCATCGGCCGTTAGCTGCACCGTTGTGGATTGTCCCGCATTGAGGGCAACTGGGTTGGCAGCGAAAGCGCTGAACGGCCCGATGAAGCCTGTTGTGGTCAACCAGAAACTATCGGCCACGCTGCCGGTGTTAGTAATGGTTACCTGCCACTGGCCAGTATCTGTCGGCAGCATGGTGGTGTTGACCGGGTCAATAGATATATCTACACCCCGCGTCTGAACCTGAACCGTGCCACTGGCGGTGTCACTGACACCCAGACTAGACTGGGATTGGGCGGTGACGTCCACACTGTAATTACCTGGCGTTTCTCCTGCCGGCGGTGTGACAAACAGGAGAATATCGGCCGTATGGAAAATGGCGGGTGTCAGGCTGAGGCTGTCTATTGCACCACCGTTGTCTCGGAACTCGTAGCTCCAACCGGCAGGAACCGAGGCAGCCAGATCGTAGATGTCGCTGACATCGCCCAGGTTGCTGACGGTCACGGTGAAGACGGCCGGTGTTTCCGGCCCGCCAACGGCCAAGGCCGGGGACAGCGTCAGATCAACGGCCCGGCTACCGGTTGCTATCAGCACGGCGCTGTCGCTTTCGGCAGCCGATCCGTTTTCAGCGCTGACGGTGAAGGGGAAATAGCCATCTGCATCCGCTGAAACAGTTACCGGCAGGCTGGCGCTGCTGCTACCTGATACGAAGACTGTCGGGGGCAGCGTGACATTGGCTGCGCCTTCGGCCGTAAGGGTGTAGGTTTGGGCGGTTGTTAGATTGTTGGTTACAACCAGGGTGTAGGTAACGGCCGTTCCTGCCGGAGCGATCTGGCTGTCCGGCTCAATGGTCACATCCAGGCCATCAATGAGGTTTAGCTCGGCCCCGGACTGATCTTGGCCGCCGCTGCTGTTGACAGCGAAGACATTGAAGGGCAGGCTGCCCGGTGAGGCTTCGCCCGGTGTCTGGACGGTCAGCGTGACCGTGACCTGTGACCCGGCCCCGACAACCACCGTTTCTGGTAGTGTCACCCACTCGGACGGCAAACCGGCAACAGTCAGGGTATAGGTTTCGCTGGCTGCGGCCGGATTGTCGAGGATGACATCGAAGACGGCCGTGCCACCTACCCCGGTTGTCAAGGAAAGCGGTACAACATTGATGATATGGGGGACGCTGATGTACATTGGTGGTAGGGTCAGGTAGTTGGTGCCGCTGGGCAGGTCGTAGGCGACTTCTGTTCCCTGGGCCACCAGTCGAGTTTCACCAGGCTGCAAGTCGGTCAGGACGCTCTCAAAAGTGCGCGTAATCGCTGTATCGGCCCAGCTTTGAGTGTAGTCCCAGCCGTAGAGCGGATCGGCCGAAACGGTCGGGGAAACAGAGAAGGAGGAAGAGACAACCGACACGCCGGTAATACCAACGGTGTGGGTCAGGGTGACATCGTAGATAGGTAAGACAACCGCTTCCGGCCATTGGGTGCGATAGGTATTGTGAATGTCCCAACTATTGGCTTCGCTGAATGGCACACTCATATCATCGTTAATGTTGGTGATGTGATAGGTATGCTCGTTCCAGATCGGCCGTGATTCGCCCCAGATGCCATCCTGTCCCAGTACAACAAGGGCATGGTTGGTTGGAATGACGACTTCAGCGTAGCCGTCTTGGTCAACATCGGCGAAGATGGGGTATTCGGTTCCGGTTAAGGAGTTTGCCAGTGGTTCATTGAATAATATCGAACCATCGGCTCCGTTGAAGATGGTGAAGCCGGTCTGTGCCCCGTTCCAGGCGATTTCATAAACGCCGTCGCCGTTGATGTCTAATACGGACTGGGAGTTGGCGGAGGTGTCGTCATAGGCCGGTACAGCCCACAGGATCGAGCCGTCGGCGTTCAGGGCATAAAGACGGCCGATTCCGGTTCCATCGTCGTACTTGATGCCGGTGACGATCTCAGGCTCCAGGTCGCCGTCAATGTCGGCAATGGAGACGCCGCCCGCCGCGCCAGGGTCTAATGGTATAGACCAGACGACATTGCCGTCTTTGTCCAGAACGGTGTGAGCGCCATCATGAGTCATGGCAATTTCGGGGAAGCCATCTCCATCGAGGTCGGCAATAGCCGGGCCGCCTCGAACGGTAACGACAGGACTGGAGAGCTGGGTCTGCCATTCCAGGATTGGACTGCCGAAGTTGTAGTCATAGAGATAGACTTTGCCACTGCCGTCGTAAACGATGATGTCGAGACGGCCGTCGTTGTTCATATCAGCCAGAACCGGCGTCCCCAGGGTACTGGTAAAAGCCGTTGACCAGGCAATATCGCCATTGGCTTCGTAAACAACCAGGTTTTTGTCCATATTGACGACTATTTCCGGCGAATCGTCAAAGTCCAGATTACCGACAGCAGGCGTAGCATTTATGATGAGGGCTTTATAGGTATCGGTGAACCAGAGCGTCGAACCATCGCCCTTGAAAGCGTACATACCTTCTTCCGTGCCAATAATGATTTCTGCGCCTGGCTGTCCATCCAGGTCTGCCAGAGCGACCGAGCCAATGGTTTCACGGCCTAATGCAATGCCGGTGCTGTCGAAATCAATGCGGCGGATGAGCGGGTCGCCATCGCCGGTGTCCAGGCCATCACCGCGATAGATGAAGATGCTGTTGATGAAGCCGCCGGTAGTATAGGTGTCGCTTGGAGCGACAATTTCAACCAGTCCATCGCCGTCAACGTCTCCCGCCGCAATGCCCATAAGCATCCCGGCTGGCGTACCAAAAGCGCCACTGCCACCGCCTGGTGTCGTGTCGTACCATTCAACTGTCGGGGAATAAGGCGCTGCAACAGCCGGGTTGCTCTGGAAAGCATCAGCCCGCAGACTGCTGCCGTTATGAATGCGAACGATATGCGGCTCTTCGCTAAAGCCATTGTAATGGAAAGCTAACGGCTGCTCGCTGTAGGGGTATTGAACGTCAATGTTTTCGATGAAGACACCATCAACATACAAATCTACGTTGGTGGTATTGTTGCGGCTGAAACCAAGGAAGGTAAAGGAATCGCCAACGAAAGTATACCAGATATTTGCGCCGGCATTGAACAACGTCAAGCCCATGTAGTCCCCTTCGATGCCGTTGGGATGTTCAACATCAACCAGGGAGGCACTGTAATGGAGTCGGGGGTTATCCTCCGAACGGCGCAGATTGATAATGTCGTCCGACATCGGTTGACCATCCCAAACGTCGAGGTAGTCAAGGAAGACCGTTCCAGTAGCAACACTAACAGAGATAGTATGCGTTCCGGTAATCAGACCGCCAAAGGGGATGACGGTGGTATCTTCGATGCTGCTGCTCAAATCGTAGGTTCCCTGGCTTACGCCGTCAATGAAAATTTCGGCCTCGCCGGTCTGGTTGCGAGTTCGGAAACCGGCGGCAGCCCAACGGCCGTCGAAGGTCAGGCTGACCGAATCGCCGATACCGCTAGAGGTGACATGCCATAAACCGCTGACTTGTGAGCTGATCGTATTCAGGCTCCAGCTTTGCGGGCGATGGACAAAGTCGTAGGTATTGTTGTAGAGCAAGGCCGGGTTATCCTCTTCGTAGCGGACAACGCCGGTGTAGACTGGCGTCTCGTAGATTGGCGCCAGGGCGGGGACAATGAAGGCGTCTATGTTCGACTCGCCTCGACTGTAGCGAACCTGCATAATGTGGGGGCCAGGCCCAAAACCGTCAAAGCTGTAGGCGCGTGTTATTGGCACGTTGTTATAGATATTGAACGTGCCAAGCAAATCGCCATCAACTGAGAGTCTGACGCGGTCGCCGCTGCTATCTGCCAGGGCTAGATAGGTTACGCTGTCGCCGGTGAAGGGGAACCAGGCGGCGCTGGGGTGTTGAAAGCCATTATTAATGTAGGTTCCGCCGCTGGCTGCCGGTTCGTTGAAATAATCCCAATTCATGAAGTAATCACCGAGGCGGACTTCGGAACTGGTCTCTTCATAGGTGGCGGCGGGCATGTTAGTACCGTCCCAGCTTTCGTAATAATCGAAATAGAGATTTGTGCCCGATGAGTTGGGATGTTTGGTTGCCAACAGAGTCAGGGACAGGGTATGACTGCCATTAGACAGGCCGCCATATTCAAATTCTGCGACATCGTCATCCCTGGTATAGAGGTCAATAACGCCCTGGCTGTTCCCATCTATGAATACCTCTACCTGACCACTTGCACTGTTGGTTACAAAGCCTAAACCGATCCAGGTTCCGGTAAAGTCCAGGCTAATGGTGTTGCCAGGGATCGCGGTGTTGATGTATTGACCGTCGCTGGCCCGGAAATTGTTATAAGTACGGTTCCAGGAAGCGGCCGTAACAATATATGGCAGGCCGTTGTATTGAATAGCCGGATAATCTTCCTCGTAACGGGTGAAGGTGGTTGGGGTTGGCGGCGGCGGGGACGGTGCAACAGCTGGGGTAATGAAGGCATCCACTGTCGCTCTACTTCGGTAATGACGTATTTTCATTACGTGCAGCCCTGCTCCAAGTCCATCAAAGGAGTAGGTGATGGTCGGCGCCTGACCGGTGTAAATTTCATAATAGTCCTGAAATTCTTCATCAATGTAGATGGCTACTTTCTGAGAACGGAAGTAGTCGAGCGCCTGGTAGGTGACAGAGTCGCCTTCAAAGGGGAACCAGATGGTTCCATCGTAATTTTCTTCGATATAGGAACCGCCGCTTGCGCCTGCATCGGCATAATCTGTCCAGCCCCCGCCGCGCAGTACGCGGGCATCGTCCTGTTCGAAGGTGCCAGAAGGCAGCGATGCGCCATCCCAGACGTCAATATAATCTACATAGACATAGCTGTTGCTTGAAAGCGGATTGGCGGTATGCAAAACTGTGACGGAGATGGTGTGGGAACCACTGACCAGGTTGTCAAAGGTGAAACTGGTCACGCCGTCTTCATTGGTGTAAAGGTCAACGACCTCCTGGCTGACGCCATCCAGGTAGATTTCTGCCATGCCGGCAGAGGCTCCGGTGGCCAGGCCAACGGCCGTCCAAACGCCGTCAAAAGTCAGGCTGACAGTGTCATCGGCCGTGTTCGAATAGATGTACTGGCTGCCGCTGGCTTCGCTGTAGATGATGCTGAAACCCCGTGTCCAGCTTCGGGCGGTCACAGTATATGGCACACCGTTATACACCATAGCCGGGTCGTCATCCTCAAAGCGGGTGAAGCCGCTGGGTGTGGGCGGGGTGTAGAAAGGCCCGGTTCCAGGGGTGGTGAAGGTGTCTACCGTCGCGTTGCCCTGATAGGTCGTTACCATCATTGTATGGAAGCCCGATCCCAGGTTATTAAAGGAGAGGGTGCGAGTTACAGTAGAGATATTGTAAAGGTTGAGGCGGGTGCGCCACTTGCCATCAATATAGATATCTGCTGCCCCTCCGTTATTATAGGCAATAGACTGCAAGGTGACGGAATCGCCGCTAAAGGGGAACCAGGCGGTGGCGTCGCCGTCTGCATAATACGTGCCGCCGCTGGCAGTGCCATTGTTGATATTGCTCCAATTGGCGGCAAAAACCCGGTCGCTGTCTTGTTCAAAGATTCCGTCGGGCATGGTTGTCCCGTCCCAGACGTCTACATAGTCCAATTGAACAAAATCATTAAAGGAGAAGGGATTGCTGACGCCAATGTGGGTGACGGAGATGGTGTGGGTTCCGGTAATGAAATTGTCATAGGTGAAAGTCAGCGGGGTATCTTCCCGACGATAGAGGTCAAGAACGCCCTGACTGATGCCATCAATAAAGACTTCAACATTGGCGCTCGACGAGGAGCCAATCATCCCTAAGGAAACGAGAGCGCCGGTGAAGGTGAAGGCAGCTGTGTCACCGGGATCATCGGCCCTGTAGTAGTTACCACCGCTGGCCCTGCCCATGCTTAAATTGGTCCAGGTTCCGCTGTAGACAATGCCGCCATCGTTTTGTTCGGTGCGGGTGACACCGGTCGTGGTCAAAATCTGGGGGGCGGTGAGAGTTACAGGTGATTCGTGTGGCCGTAATGTGGAGATGACTAGCGGGTCGTTTTCAACCATTTCGGCCGTTTCTTCTACACTTGCTTCTGGCACGGCCGTTTCTTGTTCGGCCGTATCCTCAATGGTCTGCCAGAGGCGGGGTTCTATCGGTTGCACCAGTTGGGCCGATGGCGAAATGATGCCTCCAACCAGAATTTCTGTGGCCAGAACGGTCGTGACCGTCACCGTGCCGGGGGCGACGATGGTCGGTTCTACGCTTTGGGAGACGCCCAATGCCTGCCCCACAGCCAGATAGCCGTAGCCGCTGCCATCCGTAATGGGATCGCCGCCGCCATCCACCAGATTCACGGTGATGGTGTAAAGACCGGCGGCCCAATGGGACGTGTCAACCGAGGCCAG